>NZ_JADBHG010000010.1:0-76842 GCF_017808095.1 Brevibacterium renqingii
GATTCGTCCGTGGTCTTACCGGGCTTGTTGCCGGCGTCGATTTCGGCTTGGCGAATCCATTTCGCGATGGTGCCTTCGTGGATGCCGAAGTCCTTGGCGATCTGGGCGATCGTGGTGTCCTTGTCCCGGCCAGTGCGACGCGGACTACGTCATCGCGGAACTCTTTCGGGTAGGGCTGTGGCATGGTGTCTATCCTTCCAGACTTGCTTGAGAACAAGCCAGATCAGATGTCACCAAACCCTGCATCAGTCCCGGCGCCGTGAGAACCGAGTGCCACGGTTCTAGTGTTCCAAAACATGGGTTCCCGCCTTACCTGACTTCTCCCCCCAGTAGTAGAAGCCATATCTGGCTAGAGCCACAACCCCAACGAATACCCGTCATGCACGCTCGTTGGAGGCTGTGTCCGCAGCGCACGATACGCTCTTCCACATGAACGCTATGAATATGCCGCAGGAGCCTTATGCGTCGGCTCGCGATCTCCCATCATTCCGGGAGATGGAGCAGAACATTGAAGGGATGCAACTGCTTCTCTCCTTCGCTCCGGCCTCCGAGCGAGTTCAGCTCAAGAGCGACTTGCGAGAGCTCAGTGCGCAGAGCAAACACCTTGTGTCTCTAGTTGATGCGTTCTACGATAAACTTGGAAATCGGAATTGGATATTTTCAACTGATCTCAGCCTAAAGGTCGTTGAAACGATCGTTGCAATTGATGACCCGCTCGAGGCAGAAAAAGCGCTTATTGAATATTATCGGTCAAACGACGGCGTACATTTCGCCATAAAGCGTTTGGCCCGGCTCGAGGCAATGAGGCCACGCTTGCCGCTGCTCCGGGCGGCACTCGAGGATTACAAGCACGCACGAAACTACAGCGTCGTGTTGGTGCTTATCGCCGTAATGGACGGCTTCGTGAACGACTTCGACAAGCAATCCCGCAAGGGGCTGCACGCGAGAGAGGCAGCGGAGATGTTCGCTTGGGACAACATTGTCGGACACCACATGGGCCTGACCAACGCGCACAAGGCGTTTACTAAAACGTTCAAGAAGACGGTAACTGAAGAAGTGTACGATCTGCATCGGCACGGCATAGTGCACGGCATGATCACGAACTTCGACAACTATTTCGTTTCTACGAAAGCGTGGAATCATCTGTTCGCAATTGGCGACTGGGCAGATGCGCAATTGATGAAAACCGAGAAGTCAGGTGCGCCGCCCGAGCCCTCACTAGATGAAGTTGTACAGCAATACCGGCAGCTTCAGGACGACAAAGCAAGACGCGACCGGTTCCAGCCTTACGATTGCATTCCGGGCAATGTCGATTGCGATGCTCTTCGAGCGGCGGACGATTTCTTCGCCCGATGGAGCAAGAGACAATGGGGCCCGCTCGGAGCGCACTTCATGCAATGCGCCAATAACCATTCATCCGCTGGACAACTTGCTCGAGAAGCCAGAGAACTTTACGAAGACTATTCACTCAATAAATCATCCATCCAGAGGATCGAGCACTGCGGTTCGATGGTAGCGCACGTACATGCGTCACTATCCGTGAATGGCCAGACTCATACTGTCGAAATGCGCTGGGTGCATGTGGATGACGAATTCAACATGGTTGACGAATGGGAGCAGGGCCACTGGGTGTTAGTACCGTACGGGCCTTTAACGTTCATCAAGAATGAAGTCTAAAACGCGCGGGGTCATTTGATGACGACCTTCTTTCCCGCTTGAGCCGTCAGTTTTCAGATCGAATGTGCTGGAACATGCCGTCGTCCCATTCCGGAGCCCAGGAGATGGCTGTCAGATCTGCTACCGGAGGCCGAAGAGTTTGCCGAGCGGCTTCTCGGACGGCTGGGCCTGGGAGGGCTGCTCAACCGGCTTGTCGACGGGTTTGACCGGCGGCGGGGGAGGCAGCTCCTCGTCGGCGGTCTCAGGCGCGGCGGTGGGAGCCGCCTCGGTGGCGGGGGCCGGCGGGAAGGTGGAGGTCTCTTCCTGATCGGCGGCCTCGGGAGAATCTGTGGGGGCCTCCTCGTCGACCTTCTTGATGAGGGAGAGTTCGAACTCCAAGCTGATCTTGTCGCTGACGAGCACGCCGCCGGAGTCGAGCTTCGTATTCCAGGTCACGCCCCAGTCCTTGCGGTCGATGCGCCGGGAGCCCTCGAGGCCGGCGCGGAGGTTTCCGAAGGGATCGGTATCGATGCCGATGAGCTCGAGCGGGACCGAGACGGTCTTCGTCATATCGCGGATCGTCAGCTCACCGGTGACGATGAAGGAGCCTTCGTCCACCTCGTCGATGGCGGAGGAGACGAACCGCATTTCCGGGTAGGTCTCGACGTCGAAGAAGTCCGCCGAACGCAGGTGGTTGTCGCGGTCCTCACTGCGGGTGTCGACGCTCGCGGTCTCGATGACGACCGTGGCGGTCGACTGCGAGAGGTCCTCGGCGATGTCGGCCGATCCGGACACCGTGTTGAAAGCTCCGCGCACCCGCGAGACCATCGCGTGGCGAGTGGAGAATCCCAGTCGAGAGTGGGTGGGGTCGATGTCCCAATGGCCGGTGATCCCAGGCGCTTCTGTCATGGGGTCGCTCCTTCGGTTCCGCCGCGCTCCCCGGAAGAAGCGCCCTAACATGTGTGATCGTTGAAATGGCAATCGCCTTCGTAGTCTGACACGCGAGGTCGGGTGTGTGCCACCTCGGTGCGCGTCAGCGGTCAACGTTGCCGGTGAGAACGCCGACCAGAGTCAGGGCCATGGCGATGGCCAGAGCGACCGCTGAAGCGATGAAGGCCGCGGCGATGTGCTCACTCAGGGCCGCTGCGACGAGGGCAGGACCGACGATCTGGCCGATGCTGTACCAAGACGTCAGCTTCGCCGAAGCGTTCGTGACGCCCATCTGCGTGCCGACGCCGATCGTCATCATGACGACTCCGATGAACGTGAATCCGAAGAGGGCCGCAGCAATGAATAGGACGATCGGGGTCGAGCCGAAGACGGCGAGCAGAGCGCCGAACACCTGAAGGCAATAGCAGAGAGTCAGGGACTTGACCGTGCCGATGCGGGCAGCGACTGCCGACCAGGTCAGGGGAGAAGCCGCTGTGGCGATCCCAGCGATAAGCCATGTCGAGGCGGCGGCAGTCTCGCCGAAGACGGGCCCGGCGAGGACCACGAGATAGGTGCCGATGATGATGTAGCCGCCGCCTTGGAAGAAGTAGCCGGTGGAGAGGATGGCCATGGCTCGGCGGCGGTTGGCGTCGAAGGGGGAATCCGCCTCGGCGAGGGCGGTGGTGGGTTCGGTTGCTGCGCCGGTGTCGGGATCGGGGACCGACGGCTTTGCGGCAGGGGAGGCGGGGACACGGGTCGGGATCGGCCAGGTCCACGCGATGATCGAGAAGACTGCGGACACGGCCGCGCAGATGAGCCACAGCTGACGCCAGTCGGCGAAGCCGCCGGCGGCGAGCACGATGGCGCCGGAGACGAGAATGCCGAAGCCCACCCCGCCGTAGGAGATGCCGCCGTCGCGGGGCTTCCGGGAGTTGGCGGGAATGCGTTGGGTCACGCACACGAAGATCAGCCCCGAGGCGATTCCCGCGATCGTGCGGATGCTGCCCTGCCACAGCAGGTTCGGTATGAGGGCGACCGCAGCCAACCCCACGGTGGAGATGATGAGACTGAGGCGGTAGACGAACCGGTTGGGTTCGATCCAGCCTCGGGCGATGACGAGAGTGCCGATGAAGTAGCCGACGTAGTTCAACGTGGCGATCCACGCCCCCGGGGCCGAACTCCAGTGCAGTGCCGCGACCATGAGCGGCAGCGCCGGGGTGTAGAAGAACCGGCCCATGCCCATCGCCACCGACAGGCCCAACGCTCCGCGGACGGGAGTGAGGGAGGAACTGCCGGAGCTTTCGGGCACAATCGTTCCTCTCATCGGGTGGCGTGATCTCCACCCCTACGATGCCATGCCTGCGGGCCGGCCGCCTCGGCGGGAGGAGATGCGGACACGGGTCTCCATCTTGGTGGGGCGGACGGCGTCTCAATTGCGACTGTGGAAGTTGTTGATTCCGGGGGAAGAGGGCAAAGTTATTGCAGTGAACATCAGAAGGAGTGTCCAGGGCGGCGTCGTGGCGCTCGCTCTCGTTTTGTCGGGATGCTCGTGGTTCGATTCAGATGATTCATCGCCCTCTCCAGATCCGAGTCCCACGCCGACTGAATTCGAACAGGCGATTGTCGACACTGCCTCGGGCGAATCTGCAACTGTCACCGCGACGGCTGACCGGACCGGCCCCGGGTTCACAGCCGACAACATCGGGGTCTCCTTCGAAGCCACCGACCTTGCCGATCCCCGGCTCGATCCGTCGAAATCCAACCTCGATGAGCAGCTGAAGGCGCTCGGGTCTCCGGCGCTGCGGTTCGCCGGCAATGCCCTCGACCGGAGGACGTTCTGGACGTCCAAGGGAGAGAAGCCGAAGCACGGCGAAAAGGTCACCATCACTCCTGATGACTTCAAGAGGCTGAAGAAGCTCGTTGACGCTACCGGTTCTACGGTGACCATCGGCGTTCCCCTGGGCACCTTTGATCCGGCACGCGGAGCAGACATGGCCGCGTACGCGATCGACATCCTCGGCGATTCCCTTGTCGGTCTTGGGGTCGGAAACGAACCGAACGGGTATACCGTCGACGATGTTCCCGGTGGCGCTGTGCGTGGTGATAGTTGGAACGAGGACAAATACGTTAAGCAGCTCGAATCGTACGCCAAAGCGATTCATGCGAAACGTCCCGAAGCGCCGATCATCGGCCCCGACGTCTATGACGGAGCATGGATGACGGCCTTCGCAGACTCTGGTGTGAAGAACAAAGCCGCGATCGCGCAGCATTGGTATCAGCTCTACGACTGTGACGCCACCCAGGTGCCCGGTCGCGGCCCGCAGGCGGCGAACCTCATTGACCCGCTGGCGAAGCAGGCGGCGAAGAAGAACCTCGGCATCGGCAAGGACAAAGCTGACGCCGCAGGCCTGCCGCTGTGGCTAGAGGAGACCGGGCCGACGAGCTGCTCCGGCACGAACGACACTTCACTGACGAACGCTTCGGCGCTGTGGGCGGCCGACTACACAATGTACGCGGCCACCCTGGGTGTCGAACGCATGGCCATGCACTCGATGCTCGGAGCCTGCAACGGGGGAGCCCCAATGTCGCTCATCTGCGATCCGGCCGACCACGGGCAGCAGTCGAATGGGTTCCAGGTGCGTCCGAATATGCTCGGGCTGCGGCTGCTCGTGCCCAGCCTCGGCGGGCAGTTCACGCGGACGTCAGTCTCTGGGGGTGGGAACATGAGCGCCTACACCGTGGTCAAGAACGACGGCCGCACCCTGGTGACGACGGTGATCAACGCGAACGACGCCGCCTCGGTGGGTGGGAATCCGGTGACGCTGTCGATGCCTTCGGGGTTCGCTGTCGATTCGGCCTCGCAGGTTTATGGAGCCTCGAACGACGTGAAGAGCGCGACGCAGGTCGTCCCCAGGAACCCGCTGCCTGCCGATGTTCCGTTCAGTGGGGAGGAAGCGTCTGGGGCTTCGGAGCCGGCTGGGGTTTCGGGTTCGACGAGTGCGTCTGCTGCGAGTACCGAGGCGGGGGACGGATCGCTGCGGATCGACCTCGCCGGGAGCTCGGTGACGGTGTTCGTGATGAGTAAGAGAAGTGAGCGTCACTAGATATTGAGGGGCACGCGGGTGGATGGCGCTGCGATGAGGAAGGTGTCGCCGACGGCGTTGTTGTCGTTTGCGATGCGCACACAGCGTATGTTCAAAAATACGCTATGTTCAAGTATTCTGAACATGTGAATGATTTGAACGTTGGCCGCGGCTTTGGGGGCATGAGTGGTGAAGCCTTTGCCGAAAACGAACTAGTTGAGCGCATAGTTGAGCGCATCTTGGCGTTGCACCCGGACATCGTGGCGACCACGAACGTCGTGGGGGACGCTTTCGAGGCCGATGTGAAACTCACGGTCCCGACTCGGGAAGGGCCACGCGACGTTGTGGTGGACATTTCATGGGGCACGCAGGGTGGGCTGGCTCGCAAATACTGGCGCATGAGGAGCCGAGTGCGCGGACCTGTGATGTTGGGTCTCCCATACGTGAACACATCGACAGCGAGACGCCTGCGTGCCGAAGGGATCCCGTTTATCGACGCGAGCGGTAATGCCTGGATCGACCTGCCCGGGTTCTACGTCGAGGTCGAGGGACGAAGATCGGTGATGGAGACGCCGGACCGACGCCGCGCCGGGATCGGCGAGCTTTCGGCTGCAGCATTGCGGGTCGCGTTCGTCGTCCTCATCGATCCGAGCCTTCTCCATCAACCAGTCCGGACGATTGCGCAAGCGGCTCGGGTGTCGACCGGCAGCGCACAGACCGCCCTTGCGTCAATGGCAGACGACGGGCTGATAGTCCGCGGACAGGCCGGGCGGTTGAAGGATCCGGAGGTCCTTGCCCGTACGTGGCTTTCTGGGTACTGGTCCCGACTTCTGCCCAAGCTCGAGGAGGAAACAGTGTTCGGACCCGAACCGGCATGGTGGACCGAAGGGGACGACGACCCGACTGCGATCATGGGCCGAGTCAGCGGAGATGCGGCACTCGCTGCGCTGACCGACCGAATCGTACCCGCGACGACGATCGTGTACGGCGAGCCGTCGTGGCAGTCTGTGCGCCGACGAGCCCGACTGAGTGCGGCGGGGACGGGCAGCCGGGTCATCCTCCGGGAGCGATTCTGGGAACCTGAGGTGCTCGCGGAAGCACTCGGGGAATCTGCGACGGTTCCACCGCTGCTCGTCTATGCCGATTGCAGAGTGAGCGATGATCCTCGAGTCCGGGAGATCGCTGAGGAGCTCGACTACCTGCCTGTCGCACAAGGGGCACAGCGGTGACTAGGGGATTGCCCTGTGGCGACGCATCCGGAGGTGCCCGGTGACACACGACATGTCCGAGTTTCCACTGACCAACCGCGAGTGGAACGTCATGGACTTCGCTGTAAAGCGTTTTCCTGGCGCATTCCTCCTCGGCTCTTATGCGCGAGACCTTCACGCGCACGGTTTGGCGCGTCTGCGACGGGGGCGGCGAACGGTCGACGCCGATTTCGCTGTAGAAGTAGCGACTGAACACAACTTCTCTGAGCTCGTCGAGGGGCTCACGCCGTTGAGCGGCACCGGCCTGTGCTTCACAGTCGACGGCTTCCGGCTTGACCTCATCCCGTTCGGCGGAGTTGAGTCCGGGGGAATCATCGAGCCGCAAAAAGGTGTCACGCTCGACGTCACGGGAATGAGCGAGGCCCATGAACACACTGTGAGGTTCGCTCTGCGGGATGGGCTCGTCGTACGGTGCCCCGACCTCACTGCGCTCATCGTGCTCAAGGTCATTGCCTGGGACTATCGACAGACCAGCACCACCAAAGACGGGGAGGATCTCGATCTGCTCCTCCAAGCGACCTACTCGGGAGAATATGCCGGGGAAGTCTGGGATGACGAAGAATCAGGGGATCTGCTCGGGTGGCGCCCGGAACTCGTCGGGCCGTTCCGCGTCGGCAGACGCGTTCCTGAGCGGTATGCGCCGGACGTCGTCGCCCGCGTTCGGGAAGTGGTAGACGGAGACTCTGCGGACGATATTGTCGCCAGCCTGCAGATCCAGCCTCATTTCGAGGAGCTCGCGTGTGAACGGATTCGTGCATTCGCCTCGGGGATCGATCACGCACTCGGAGGTCAAGACAGCTAACGAACCCAGCTCGAGACGCGTCCACCCAAAATCAAGGATCCGGGTTGTGCCTGCGAACCCGTTGCCACAATCTGTTCCGTTCAGTGGGGAACAGCCGACGGACTCGGCGAGTGCGTCGGCTGCGAGTACCGAGGCGGGGGAGGGGAAGCTGAGGATCGACCTCGCCGGGAGCTCGGTGACGGTGTTCGTTATGTCCAAGGGGTGAGGCTCGTGCGGGGTGTCTTCGTTCCCCGCGCTGCGCATGATAAGAGGACCGCACGACCATCTCGGCACTGACGAACCACCACGGTCGCCAGCGTCCTCACGATGAGGACATCGGCACCCGTGGTGGTTGTGATGCGGGAACGATCGGAGGTCAGCTCGCGGCGGCGATCTTCTCCTTCTCGCTCACTTCGGGAACAGTCGCCTCGACGTCTTCGGCCACCTCGCTGTCGGAAGGCGCACCATGCGCATCCGGCTCGAGCGAGAGCTCGTCGAACGGACTCTGGCCGGCCAGCGTCGCGCGCGCCTGGTCGAGGTCGATCTCTCCGGTCCACTTGCCGATGAGCAGGGTGGCCACTGCATTGCCGGTGAAGTTCGTCAGCGCACGGCACTCGGACATGAACTTGTCGATGCCGACGATGACGCCCATACCGTCGAGCAGCTCGGGGCGGTGTGACTGCAGACCGGCGGCCAACGTGGCCAGGCCCGCACCGGTGACACCAGCGGCGCCCTTGGAAGCGATGATCATGAACACCAGCAGCGAGATCTGCTCGGGGATCGACATCGGCATGCCCATAGCCGAGGACACGAACAGCGAGGCCATGGTCAGGTAGATGGCGGTGCCGTCGAGGTTGAACGAGTAGCCGGTGGGCACGGTGATGCCGACGACCGGCTTCGAGACTCCGGCATGCTCCATCTTCGCGATCAGGCGCGGCAGGGCCGACTCCGAGGACGAGGTGGAGAAGATGAGCAGGAACTCACGGGCCAGGTACTTCAGCAGCAGGAAGATGTTGAGGCCCGTGACGACCTTGAGCAGCCCGCCGAGGACGATGACGATGAACAGGGCGCAGGTGAGGTAGAAGGCTCCCATGAGGGTGGCCATCGCACCGATCGCGGCCCAACCGGTGGCACCGACGACCGCGGCGATGGCACCGAAGGCACCGACGGGGGCGGCCCACATGATCATCATCATGAGTTTGAAGACGACCGCCTGGATGTGTTTGATGCCGTTCAGCACCGGTTCGCCGGCCTTGCCCATCGACTGGAGTGCGAACCCGACGAGGAGGGCGAGCACGAGGGTCGGCAGGACCGGGATGTCGCCGGGGATGAGGCTCATGAGGAACTCGACGGTGGCATTGTCGCCGCCGCCGGCGGACTCCTCATAGGGGGTGATGTGCAGGCCGGAGCCGGGGTGGATGAGGTTGCCGACGACGAGGCCGATGACCAGGGCGAAGGTCGCCATGACGAGGAAGTAGATGAGCGCGAGACCCCCGACCTTGCCGACGGTGGCCGCCCTCGCCACGGACCCGACGCCGAGGACGATGGTGCAGAAGATGACCGGGGCGATGATCATCTTGATGAGCGCGACGAATGCCGTGCCCAGAGGTTTGAGGGCGATGCCGGCTTCGGGGGCGATGAGGCCGATGGCGGCACCGGCGATGACCGCGACGATGACCATGATGTAGAGCCAGTGCGTACGATCCTTCTTCCGCGGCGGCGTGCTTACCGCGGGTGTTGCTTCTTCGTTGTGTGGCGACGTTGCCATCGTTCCTCCATGCGATGCTCTGTCCGCAACCGACGCCCTGCGGTGGGCGCCGATCGCGCGCGGCGCTGGGCCGCGGGGGTGATTTACCCGACAAGATTGGCAGGAACTGTGACCGGTGTCTCGGTTGCGTTCATAGTGTTCACGACATGGCCGTGTCCGCCTCTTCGAGGGCCTTGCGCGCGATGGGGCAGGTGATGGTGAGCTTCAGTCGGCGGCTGCGCACATCGTCGAGTGCCCGGCGCATGAGCTCCCTGCGGTGGTCGTCCGCCGCGGACGCTTCGATGGCTTCGCAGTAGATGAACATGACTTCGTTGTCATCGGGTTCGAGCTTGTAGTGCAGCGCGGCGACGAGCTTGCCGGGCAGGTAGAGATCGTATTTCGAGGACATCTGGTTGTTGAGCATCGTGTACACAGTCGTCTCCTTGGGTAGGGGTGGTTTTGGGTGCTGGGTGGTCGGGAGGGTGATGAGAGTTCAGGGCGGCGCGGTGCCGTCGGTCGGCCGGTGTCAGGTCGGTGCGGGTGCTGCTTCGCGCAGGTCGTGGAGGAAGGCTCTGGCCCAGTGGTGGACGTCGAAGGCGGCGACGGTGTCGGCCATCGCATCCATACGTGTCCGGGCATCCTCTTCGTCGAGTGAGGCGGCGTGATGGATCGCCTTCTTCAAGCCGACTCTGTCGTGCGGGTTGACGATGACGGCCTGGTCGAGCTCGTCGGCGGCCCCGGCGAACTCCGAGAGCACGAGCGCGCCTCCTCTGCCGCGGCGAGCGGTGACGAATTCCTTGGCCACGAGGTTCATGCCGTCCCGCAGCGAGGTGACGAGCAGGATGTCGGCAGCCAGATACAGGGCCACGGCCGCCTCCGTCGAATACGAGTGGTGGGAGTAGTGGATGACATGACGCCCGAGGCTGGAGAACCGGCCGTTGATGCGCCCGACCGTGTGCTCGACCTCGTCGCGCAGCTCCCGGTAGGCGCGGACGCCTTCGCGTGAGGGGACGGCGATCTGTGCGAGGCAGGTCCTCTCCGCATCGAGCCGGCCGTCATCGAGCAGCTCCTCGAAGGCCCACAGTCGGTGCAGGATGCCCTTCGAATAGTCGAGCCGGTCGGCGCCGATGATGAGCGTGTCCGGATCGCCCAGGTCGCGACGGAAGCATCGCGCCATCTCCTGCACGGTCGGGGACTCGGCCGCTGCCCGGATCTCCTCGACATCGATCGAGATCGGGTAGGTGCCGACCCGGCAGTTGAGCTCCTCGGGGTCCCTGCCCAGCAGCTTCTGCGCGGCATGGCGGAAGTTCACGGCATCGGCCTCACGCTGGAAGCCGATGACATCAGCGCCGAGGAGGCCGCGGAGGATCTCGTCGCGCCAGGGCAGCTGGGCGATCTGCTCGAGAGGAGGGAAGGGAATGTGTTCGAAGAATCCGATCCGGACGTCCGGGCGCTGAGCGCGGATCATCTCGGGCACGAGTTCGAGATGATAGTCGTGGACCCAGATCGTCGCACCGGGGGCGGCGGCATCGACAGCCGCCTGAGCGAATCTCGCGTTGACGCTGCGGTAGGCGCGCCACCACGAGCGGTGATACTGCGGAGCGACGATGAGGCCATGGTGCAGCGGCCACAGCGTGGCATTGCAGAAGCCTTCGTAGTAGCTCCGATGCTCCTCGGCGCTGAGGGAGACGGGCACGAGGCTCATCCCATCGAAGTCGAACGGTGCGAAGTCGTCGTCATAGGTTCCGGCCCAGCCGACCCAGGCGCCGCTATGCTCGCGCACGACGGGGGCCACGGCCGAGACCAGCCCACCGGGGGAGGCCTCCCAGACCCCATCGCTGCGGTCCACCGGGAGGCGGTTGGCCACCGCGACGAAAGCATGGCGCTCAGTTCCCATCATCTCTCTTCTTCTCTCGTCGGCTCACAGGCCAGGCGCGTTCGTATGGGATCTGAAAGCATGGCCGAAGGGCGGAGACGGATGGTGCCCCGCCCTTCAACCGCGTCCCTCAGTCCTCGGATGAGTCCTTCGGACCCTTGAGCGAGTCCTTGACGCCCTTCAGCGAGTCTTTGACGTCGTCGCCGAACTGCTTGCTCTTGCCCTTGGCGGCATCGGTCTTGCCTTCGGCTTCGAGGCCCTTGTCATCGGTGGCTTTGCCGGCAGCGGCCTTGGCCTTGCCCTTGAGCTCTTCTGCCTTGTCAGAGGCCTTATTGTGAGAATCCATGTTGGTTCCTTTCGCAATCGCACTTATTCAGGTTTCGCGGAGACGCTTGAAGCGGCTCCCGATCCGCAGATCAATCGGCAGTGAATCTCAATGTCTCTCCTTATCTGCAGCCAGAATGGGTAGACTTCTGAATTCATTGTTCGTCATTGGCGTTTACGTTGTAAGCAACTTAGCAGATGGCTCTGAACAGGCGCAATGACGTATGGGTCAGAAATTCGGCCCATGGCCCGCACTGTCCCATTGTTACCGTGGAGTTCGCTGAGGGGTCGCTCCGTGCACTGTAAGGGGAGTGGTAGCTTAGGACACCATGAGATGTTTACGGTGTAATCGTCCTTCAAGAACTCCTCTCAGCTCGTTGACCCGACCAAGTAGACTGGCGGGATGTGCCGCGCATATTGCGACATGTTCGACGAGGGAAAGAAGGTGCACGTGGTTCAGCAGCGACTCGACCGAGCTCAGATCGTCGAAGCTGCGATCGCCTTCGTCGACGGCTGCGGTCTCGACGAGCTCACTATGCGCCGGCTCGGCACGGCGCTGGAAGTAGAGGCGATGGCTCTGTACCGTCACATCTCCGGGCGGGCGGATCTCCTCGAAGCTATGGTCGACGAACTCATTGACGGGCTCTTCGATGACGAGCTCATGACAGAGGACTCGCGCTCATGGGAGGAATACTTGCAGCGGGTCGCCAACGCGACTCGCAAGCTGGCCGTCGCCCATCCTCGGATCTTCCCACTCATCGCCACGCAGCCGCCGCAGGCCCCCTGGCTCCGTCCTCCGTTGCGCAGCATTCGTTGGGTCGAGGACTTCCTTTCGTCTTTGCAGGCCTTCGGCTTCTCCGACACGGAGGCCGTGGGCGCCTACAAGGCCTTCACGAGCTTCCTCGTCGGAGCCCTTCTGCTCCAGGCCTCGTCGATGACTCCAGAGGCCTTGGGGGAGGAGGACGGAGCGTCCTCGCAGACGGATCTGTCCGAGTACCCCACGGTCGAGCGCCTGCAGGACCTGCTCATGGAAGACCATGCCCAGCGTGAGTTCGACGACGCCCTCGACGATCTCATCGAGCGCATCCGCACGAGCACGGAGAAATAGTTCGACTCCGGGCTGTGGCGCACCCGCTTCGCTCACGGCTAGTCTTGAGGCCAGCGACAACACCACTAAGAAGGAGCAGGATATGAAACTCAGTACAGCACTTCTGCGCGCAGTTCCCGGCGCTTTCATCCTCAACTCGGGCATCGGCAAGCTCGGTATGGACGAGGAGACCGCCGGAGGCCTCCAGCAGATGGCCGCCAACGGTGTGCCCATGGTCGAGAAGATGTCCTCAGAGCAGTTCGGGAAGTTCCTCAGCTACGGCGAGATCGCCGTCGGCTCGGCCCTGCTGCTGCCCTTCGTTCCCACGCGCATCGCCGGTGCCGCACTGACGACGTTCGCAGCCGGCCTCGTCGCGAACTACTTCTCCATCGACTCGATGACCGAAAAGGACGGCGTCCGCCCGTCCCAGGACGGCATCCCCCTGGCGAAGGACACCTGGCTGGCCGCGATCGGCCTCGCCCTCGTGATCTCCGGCGGCAGCAAGAAGTGACAATGACTCCGGTGTCGGCTGACCTGCCGTGCCGGTAGCACCTGCGATCGGCGATTCGGCGGCCCCACCTCGGCGGGGTCGCCGCTTCCGTCCCGGGGGCGGGCCACTGGCCAGGCGGCTCTTCCTCGTCCAGCTCGTCCTCATCGTCATCGTCTGCACCGCTCTGTCGGTGACCAGCTACGTCACGACGAAGAACAACATCCGCCAGGCCACCGCTGACCGGGTCCTCAGCATCGCCGAGACCATCGCGCACGATCCGTTCGTGACCTCTGCCGTGAGCGGCGACGATCCTTCGGCGAGGCTGCAGCCCTTTGCGCTGACCGTGATCAAGACCGCCGAGGTCGACTTCGTCACGATCATGGACCGCGACGGCACCCGCTACACCCACCCGGACGCCGATCAGCTGGGCAGGCACTACCTCGGAACCATCGACCGAGCACAGGCCGGGCACAGCCGGATCGAGGAGTACGTGGGCACCTTGGGGCCCTCGGTGCGGGCGATCGTGCCGGTCGAGGACGCCGACGGCGAGGTCACCGCGATGGTCGCCGTGGGCGTGACGCTCGAGACCCTGTCCGTGGCGCAGGCGGCCTCCCTGCCGCAGATCATCATCGTTGCACTCGCCGCGATCGCCCTCGGTGGGCTCGGCTCCTGGCTGCTCAGTCGCTACCTGCGCGAAGTGACTCTCGGCTACGGGCCCGAGGAGCTCAAGCGGCTCTTCGCGTTCTACGACTCGGCCTTGCATTCGCTGCGCGAGGGGCTCATCCTCGCCGATGACTCCGGGCGCCTCGTCCTCTACAACGACGAGGCCGCCGCCCTGCTCGGCCTGCCCGAGCCCGATGAGTCCACCCTCATCGCCCTCGCCGAGGTGGCCCTGCCCGAATCCGTCCGTGACCTTCTGTCGTCCGGTCGGGTCGCCGTCGACGAAATCCACCTCACCGAGGACCGCGTGCTCGTCATCAGCCAGAAGAAGGCGAGCCAGCCGCGCAGCGGGCGCGGATCCGGACGTGGATTCGAACGTGGGGGCGGCGGCAGCTCCTCCTCCGGCGGCGAATCCGGGCGCGGGGGCGGCACGGTGGCCACTCTGCGCGACCGCACGGACATCCAGGAGCTCACCGGAGAGCTGGCGACGATGACGACCCTGTCCGAGGCGCTGCGGGCGCAGACGCACGAGCACGCGAACCGTCTGCACACCGTCTCCACGCTCATCGAACTCGGCCGCAGCCAGGAGGCCCTCGACTTCGCGGTCAAGGACAAGCAGGAGGCTCAGAGCCTCACCGACTCCTTCGTCGGCTCCCTCGACGAACCCTTCATCACCGCGCTGATGATCGGCAAGGCCGCGCAGGCTCACGAGCGCGGCATCGAACTCACGGTCACCGCGACCGGCGAACTGCCGCCCGGTGCCCTCGATGCGCGCGATCTCGTCACCGTCGCCGGCAACCTCCTCGACAACGCCATCGACGCGGCAGCCGACTCGGAGGAGAAGCACGTCTGGGCGGACTTCGTCGCCGCCGACGGGGAGCTCATCATCACCATCGCGGATTCCGGGCCCGGGATCGACGAGGATGAGATCGATGCGATCTTCCACCTCGGCGCTTCGAAGAAGTCCGGGACCGTCGGGGTGGGCGGGCACGGTTTCGGGCTCGTGCTCGTCCGGCAGGCGGTCGGCCGCCTCGGCGGGGATCTCGAGGTCGAATCCGATGGTGGGGCGATCTTCACGGTCACACTCCCGCTCGGGGAAGGAGATGCTGATGAGCGATGACGCCGCACTGCGCGTGCTCATCGTTGAGGACGATGCGCTGACGGCGCAGGCGCACGCGGATTTCGTGGCCAGGGTGCCCGGGTTCGACGTGGTCGGAACCTGTCTGAGCGGGCACGAGGCCATCGAGCGCTTCGACGAACTCGACGCGGGCGGCACTCCCGTCGAGCTCGTCCTGCTCGACATGAACCTCACGGACTCGCACGGGCTCGAAGTCGCGCAGCGGCTGAACTCGCGCGGCAAGGACGTCGACATCATCGCGATCACCGCGGTGCGGCATCTGCAGGTGATCCGTTCGGCGATCGCGACGGGCATCACCCAGTACCTCATCAAACCCTTCACCTTCGCCGTGTTCAGGGAGAAACTGGAGAATCAGCGGGAGTTCCGGCGCGGACTCACCGGTTCCGGTTCGCTGGCGACTCAGGCCTCGGTCGACAATGCGCTGTCGGCGCTGCGGTCGGTCTCGGCGACTCGACTGCCCAAGGGGCTGATCGCCGAGACGCTCGAGGCGGTCTCGGCCGAGGTGCGCGAAGCCGCCGTTCCGGTCTCGGCGACCGAGGTCGGGCAGGCGCTCGAACTCTCACGCGTGACCGTGCGCCGCTACCTCGAGCATCTGGTCGCGACGAAGCAGGCGATCAAACAGCCTCGCCACGGAACGCCGGGCCGACCGGAATATGAGTACCGGTGGACGTAAAGCGGGCGAAGGAATCGCTTCCTTCGCCCGCTTATGCAGGTCACGCGTTGTTTCAGCGCGAGACCGGTGTCTGAGCCGTCTCAGTCGTTGAGGTGCTCGATCGCGTAGTCGGCTTCCGAAGAGGTGAACTGTTCGCCGTACTCACTCGTGAGCTGTTCATGGATGGCATTGGGTGACATCGCCATATCGTCCTGGTAGGTCTTCGCCGTTTCCAGCGCGTTCTGGTTCCAGTCCGCCTTGATGTTGTCGATGGCATACTGGGCTGCTTCTTCGGAGAACTGGTCGCCGTATTCGCTCGTCAGCTGTTCGAAGATGCCCTGCTTGCTCATGTGCATCATGTCCGAGTAGGTTTCGGCAGACGTCAGGGCTGAGGTGTACTCGGCGGGAACGCTCGAATCGTCCTCCTCGTCAGCCGGTTCTTCAGCGGGCTCTTCCTCCGCAGGCTCTTCGGCGACCGGTTCTTCGGCCGGTTCCGCGGCGGGTTCTTCTTCCGCCGCGGGCTCCGCCTCGGCGGGCTCGTCAGCAGGCTCCTCCGCCGGTTCGGCCATGGGTGCCTCGTCGGCTGCCTCTTCGGCCTCCGAGACGATCGACGAGTCGTCGGTCTGCGGTGCCGGAGCAGAGACTGCAGCGACTCCGCCGATGATGAGTCCCAGAACGAAGAAGATGCCGGTGACGATCCAGGCGATCTTCTTGTTCTGGTCATAGCCCTGGAGGGGCAGACCGTGCTTGTCCTTCCGCGCACCGGCCAGGGTGAGGATCAGGTCGATCAGGGACCACAGGCCGAAGCCGCCGAGGGTGATGAGCTTGAGGATGCCCGTTCCGATCTTGCCCAGATAGAAGCGATCGGCGCCGAGCCCGCCGAGCAGCCACGCCAGCAGCCACGTAGCGAGGAACGATTTCTGCCCGGCGAGGGGCTGGTACTGCCCATATGCGGGCGGCGCGGGGTTCCACTGGCCTGAGTGGTTCATCGGGGCAGGCGGCTGCTGGGTCATTATCACTTCCGGATTCTCGAAGAGGGGTGTTCCACCATCCAATGATAGGTTAAAAGTTAAACTAAAAACGTCAGATGTTGTCTCGGTTGTGTAACGATCGAACTCTGCCATACTGTGAAACGCACGTCCCCTATCCCCGCAGCTCCCCGGCTGCCACCTCGGCCTGCGCCGAGACGAGAGAGAAGATCCCCAATCGTGAAAGCCAGACCTTCGAACCTTCCCGAGAAACCGGACGAGTCGACTCCTCAGGCCCCGTCATTCGATGCGCAATTCGGACCTCGTGCCGCCTCGGCGGCGGAATTCGCTGCAGCGATCGACCTCGACGAATCCCTGGCCGAGGCCGACCTCGACCAGCTGTTCCGTGCAAGCGGCGGCCGCACGCGCATCGCCGGCGGGCTTGTGCGGGCGCGCGTCGACGCCGGTGTCCCGGCGACCGACACGGATCCGGACCGGACGGTGGCGATGCTCGCCCCCGCGCTGACTCCTACGGTGTCCGGCACCTCGCGCGAGGCCGGGGCGCTCTACCTGCTCGCTCTGTTCGCGTGGACCCCGCAGATCACCTCGAACATGGTCGACCTGGTCCATGCCGCTTTCACCGCCGCCGAGGTGACGACCCCGGCCACGCCCGAGGACCTCACCTCGCTACTGACCGCAGAGGGCCTGCTCACCGCATCCGCCGACACCGATGCGGTGTTCGCGGTTCCGGACCTCATCCGCGCACTCATGCGCCGCGTCACCTCCGTCGACACGAGCCTGGCCGCGAAGAGCCCGCACAATGCTCTCGGGGCGGCCATCTCCAATGCCGTGGGTCGGCAGCGTTCGGACAGTCGGGACGGGCTCGCCGAACTCCTCGACCTCGTCCTCGAGATCAGGGGCTGGCGTGTGCTTGAACGGGCGTGGGCGCGCCGTTCGGTCAACGTCTTCATCGATGCGCCCAGTTCCATCGAGGCCTATCTCAGCGTCCCCGAGGATGTGCTGGCGACGAATCCGATCCTCACCTTGGCCCGCAGCGCGGCCCGCCGGATCGACTCCACGCGAACGCGGCTCGGCACCGATGACGCGGCCGAACTGCTGGCCGCTACCGACTTCGACAGCATCGTCCTGCCCGAACTGCACGGTCGGCTGTTCGCCGAACCCGCACCGGCGCTGACCGCGGACGAGGTGACCGTGCTGACCATGCTCGAAGCGCGCACGCACCGACTGAACCGGGAGAACGAAGCGGCATTGGACGTGATCGAGGTCGGCCGGGCACGGCTGCGCAGCCTCGGCGCGGCGGCACCTGGGCCCACGCTCATGCTGCAGGCCGAGCTCAACCTCGAGCACGGGCGGAACCTGGTCATCGCCGGGCGCTTCCCCGAAGCGATGGGGGTGCTCCAGCGGGTCGTCCAGTTCGCCGAGATCTACGCTCCGAACTCGCCGCACCCGCTGCTCGGCGGGCTGGTGGAGACGGCTCTGGCGGGAATGGGGCACGGGTACGGATCGGACATGGATCGCAGTCTGGAGCGGGCGCGGGACAGTGCCCGGAGGTTCGGAATGGAGGCGCTGCCGGAAGAGCGCACGGCAGTGTGCATCGAGATGATGCGCAGTCTCGACCGGCTCGACCTCGAAGCCGCCGGTCGTTTCCTGGCCGAGCTCGACGCGGCGAGGCCCGCTCAGTTCCTCGGGCCGATTCCCGACATCGCCCGCAGTCTCTACTATGTGTGCCGAGGGCGGGCCTCGATCGCGGCGAAGCTGCTGACGGAGAACTCGCAGCTCGCGTTCACGCCGATGGCGGGTGTCCCGAGCTCGCGGCTGTCAGCCCTCATCAACATCGCCGGTTTCGTTCTCGTGGCGGCCGGGGAGGCGAAGACTCTGCAGGATCTGGGCGATCACATGGGACCGCAGAGCCCCGGTTACTCGATCGTCAAGGCCCGGCAGGCCCTGGCCTTCGGACAGCACGACCGGCTGTGGTCGGAGACCGCGCAGATCCTGAATGGAGATCAGGGGCCCAGGCTCAAGAGCTGCGCCGTGGCTCTGCGTGCCGACATCCTCCATCACGAAGGCCGCGGCGACGAGGCTGTCGAGGCCTTCGCCCATGTGCTCGACTACTGTGCGATCTCCTCGTCGGCGTTCGCCCTCGTCCAGCTGTCGAAGACGGCCAGGGAAGCGCTCATCTCGGCCTCGGCCGAGCACCCCGGTTGGGACGCGCTGGCCAGGTCCTTCAGCGCCGATGAGGTGACGGCGGCGGAGCTGCAGAGACGACTGCTCGAACTTCCCGAGACCTCCCCGGCGCCGCCGACCACCCCGACCGACCTCACCCCGGCCGAGATGTCGCTGCTCTTCGCGATCGACTCCCCGAAGCCCGTGGCGCAGATCGCCAGTGAGTTCGGAGTCGTGTCCGGGACGCTGAAGAACCGCCTGTCCGCGCTCTACCGCAAACTCGGTGTGCGCAGCCGCGCCGGGGCCGTGGCTCACGCCCACCGGATCCGGCAGGGCTGAGCGGTTCCAAGGGGCCGATGTGCCTGACTCTAAGGACGCAGCTCCTGAGGGCAAGCTCCTACGAACACAGCTCCTGAGGGCACAGCGTTCCTGCCAGACGCAGAACCTCGTGGAGGGCAGGCCGGTCATCGTCCCTGCGCCAGGCCATGAGGAGGGGATAGGGTCCCTGTTCATCGTCGAGGGGGACGAATCTGACCTTGGGGAAGGTGACATTGCGGGGAACCGATGACACGGTGACCGAGCAGCCGAACTCGGCTCCGACGAGGGAGAGGATCGTCCACGTGTCCGGAGCCGTCTGAGCGACTCTCGGGCTGAACCCCGCGGCATGGGCCAAGGAGTGGAGTCTCTCGATGGTCAGCGAACCCGGGTTGTGCGGCAGAGTGACGAAGTCTTCGGCTTCGAGGTCCGCCATGGACACGGACTCTCTGTCCGCCAGAGCATGTTCGTGGGGCAGGGCGACGACGAGGGTCTCCTCGGAGATGGTGCTCGTTGCGATCGACTGCGGAACGAACGGCCAAAGGCCGAATGCGAGGTCGAAGGACCCGTCGGTGATGTGATCGAGTACGGGCATCGCGAATGACGCACTCTGCAGAGACAGCTGGATGCCGGGGTGGGTCCGTCGCACCTCCTGCGAGAGGCTGCCGACGAGCTCATGCGTGGCGATGCCCGTGAACGCCAATCGCAGATGCCCGATCTCGCCCTGGCCGGCGGACTTCACAGCAGAGGCGGCGAGTTCGAAGCTCGTGACGATCGCCCGAGCGGGCTCGACCAGTGCCTCACCGGCGGCTGTGAGGGTCACCGCTCGCGTCGTGCGTTGGAAGAGCTGGGTGCCGAGTGAGGTCTCCAGGCTGCGGATGAGTCGGCTCAGCGGCGGTTGGGACATGTGCAGCCGCACGGCGGCACGACCGAAGTGGAGTTCTTCCGCCATGACGAGGAATGCCCGGATCTGCCTGAGGTCCATGTGCCTGCGCCTCTCCCTTCGGTCCGGCCGGCTGCGCTCCGTCAGCTGAGGCCATGAGGACTCTCATGCTGAAACGGGAACAATCGCTCCATAGTTTGGTATTGGACTAGCATAAATGATCTTGCGAAGATGAGGTGGATCACAGCGGATCGGCGTTCGAGGAGGACCATGGTCGATAAGACAGCGAGTCTGTCAGAGGCAGTCAGCACACATCTGAACGATGGGGACACCGTGGCACTCGAAGGGTTCGGCCACCTCGTTCCCGTGGCCGCCGCCCACGAGATCATTCGGCAGCGGTTCTCCGGTCTCACTCTCGCGAGGATGTCCTGCGATGTCATCGTCGACCAACTGCTCGGAGCCGGCTGCCTGCAGGGGCTCATCTCATCGTTCGTGGCCAACAGCTCCGCCGGGTCCCTCTACGAACTCCGTCGCCGCGTCGAACACTGCGACCCGGAGCCCCTGTGGTTCGACGAGTACAGCCATGGCGGCATGGTCGCCCGCTATCAGGCCGGGGCTGCGAAGCTGCCGTTCCAGCCGATCGCCTCCTACCGCGGCAGCGACCTGGCGAAGAAGAACCCGCGGATCAGAACGGTCGACGACCCGTACGGAGGACCGTCGATCCATGTCGTTCCCGCGCTCAACCCCGACCTCACGATCGTTCACGCTCAACGAGCCGACAGCCAGGGCAATGTTCAGGCGTGGGGGATGCTCGGCATCCAGACGGAAGCCGCATTCGCCGGTCGTCGCCTCGTCGTCACCGTGGAGGAGATCGTCGATGAGGACATCGTCCGCTCCGATCCGAATCGCACGATCATTCCCGCGCACATCGTCGACGCCGTCGTACCGGTTCCGCGCGGTTCGCACCCGCACGCGGTGCAGGGCTGCTACGACCGGGACGACGAGTTCTCCCGCGCATGGTCGACGCTCGCACGCGAGGCCTCTGCGGTGAGCGCGTGGCTCGAGGAGAACATCCACGGCACCGCCGACCACGAAGAGTTCCTCTCCCGGATCGGGCTCGACCGCTTCGACCGGCTGAGCATCCGCGACACCTTTTCGACACCAGTGAATTACGGAGGCCGAGTATGACTGCGACCGCTCGCACAGAGAGCACCGCCGAAGTCACCATCGCCGAGGCGGAGGGACCGGAGTCCGTGACGAGCAGCGAGCTGCTGACCATCCATTCGGCCAGGGCATTGGCCGCTCGCCGTGTCGTCTTCGCCGGCCACGGACTGCCGACTCTCGCCGTCTCGCTTGCCCAGCACACTGTGGCGCCGGAGATCGAGATCGTCTACGAGTCCGGGGTGACCGGGGCGCGGCCGCCGGCGCTGCCGCGCAGCATCTCCGATTCCATCCTCGTCCCCGGGGCCGCCTCGGTGATGCCGATGACCCACCTCTTCGCCTACGTCCTCCAGGGACAGCGCATCGACGTGGGATTCCTCGGCGCCGCCCAGGTCGACAGGTACGGCAGCCTCAACTCCACCCTCATCGGCTCGGATTGGGAGCACCCGGATTCGCGACTGCCCGGCTCGGGAGGTGCCATCGAAGTCATGGCCGGCGCCGCCGAAGTATTCCTCGTCATGCGCCGCCACACCCCGCGCACCTTCGTCGAGACCCTCGACTTCGTGACCTCCCCGAGTCCGCACCAGGCGAAGAGCGCCGAGGCGGGGACGCCCCCGGCAGGCGCTGGGGTGACTCACGTGATCACCGACCTCGGCATCATGACCAGATCCGAGCCCGATGAAGAACTGACGCTGACCTCGATCCACCCGGGAGTCGAGGCCGCCGAGGTGGTCGCCCGGACCGGATGGGACCTCAAGGTCTCCGAGACCCTCACGACGACCGAACCACCGAGCCGGGAAGAGCTGCGCCTCCTGCGCGAAGAGCTCGATCCCAGCCGCATCTACCTGCGCTGATCCCGATACATCCACTGCGGTGCCGCTGCCGCTTCCGGCACTGCTGCCCGTTCCACCCACCGAACACTTCAGAAGAGAGAGCCGATGTCAACGACGACACCTACCACCAGAACTCAGGATCCCGACGTCACACCGACCGAACTGCGACGCGCAGCATGGTCATCGTGGTTGGGCAGCTCCCTGGAGTACATGGACTTCACCCTCTACACCCTGGCCACCGCACTGGTCTTCGGGCCGTTGTTCTTCCCGAACGAAACGCCTGCGGTCGCACTCATCTCCAGCCTCGGCGTCTATGGTTCGGGCTTCCTCGTCCGCCCCATCGGCGGATACGTCTTCGGCAGGGTCGGGGACAAGCACGGACGTCGCCTCGTCCTCATCATCACGCTCACGATCATGGGCATCGGAACCACGGGCATCGGTCTGCTGCCGACGTACGCGCAGATCGGGGTCTGGGCGCCTGCCCTCCTCGTGCTGCTGCGTCTGGTGCAGGGATTCGGAGCCGGCGCGGAGCTCGCCGGTGCCTCGGTGCTCCTCGTCGAGTCCTCACCTGTGAAGAAGCGCGGACTCTTCGGCGCGATCGTGGCCATGGGCACCAACAGCGGCGTCTTCCTCGCCACTGCACTGTGGTCGCTGCTCACTCTCATGCCCGATGAGCAATTCCTCAGCTGGGGCTGGCGCATCCCCTTCCTGCTCAGCATCGTCACGACCTTCGTCGCCCTGATGATCCGCACCCGGGTTCGGGAGTCGCCGGTCTTCGAGGAGGCGAAACAGCGTCGGGAGCAGCAGGAGGCGAAGAGGCAGCAGCCGAGCATCTGGGCCGAGGCGGCGAAGTCGAAGAAGTCGTTCCTCATCGCACTCGGCATCCGGATGGGCGAGAACGCGTCCGTCTACCTCGTCAAGGGCTTCATGGTCGGATGGGTCGTGTCCACTATCGGCGTCGACTCGTCCGTGGTGACGACCGGGCTGATGATCGGCACCGTCATCGGCTTCGCGACTGTGCCCTGGGTCGGCACTCTCACCGATCGGTACGGCCGACGTGCAGTCTTCATCACCATCACCCTCGTCCAGATCGGATTCGCCGTCCCGGCGATGCTGCTCATCGAGACGGGCAACCCGATCGTCATCGCCGGCGTCTTCGCGTTCTTCATCGCCGGTCCCGTACCGAACCTGTACGGGGTGGAGTCAAGCTGGCTGGTCGAACTGTTCGGCTCGAAGCACCGGTATACCTTCATGACGACGATCAAAGAGATCGGTTCGACGGTCTCCGGTGGCCTCGCGCCTGTCATCGCCGCCTCGCTCGTCGCCGCGATCACGGGAACCTGGTGGCCCGTCGCCCTCGTTCTCATCCTGTTCGCCGCCTGCGGACTCGTCGGAGCACTCGCAGCTCCGGAGACCCGCGGCCGAGACCTCAACTCGGAGATCGATGCGATCGACGAGGTGGCCGCGGATTCTCCTTCAGAGGTCCGTGAACCAGTCGGCGAATCGCGAATCGGCTGAGTCGAGCGTCCTCCGGGTGACTCAGTGGCAGTACTCCCACCAGCCGAAGTCGTGGCAGTGGAATCCGTCGGCCCCGTCTTCGCCATCGGCATCCGAAGCGTTTACACCATCGGCATCCGAAGCGTCGATTCCTTCTGCTTCCGAAGTGCCGGCCCCTTCTACTTCCGCGTCGGAATCCGGTCCGGGGCCGGGTGAGGGCGTGCTGCTCGGCTCGGGACTGTGCTCGTCCGAGTCCGTCGGCTCCGGTTCGGGATCACTCTCAGCTGTCGGCTCCTCGGCCGGGGTGGGCTCGGCAGCCTCGGTGGTCCTCGCAGGCGAGGGCTCATCCGGTTCCTCAGGCGGAGCCTCGGCGGGCTGATTCTCGTCGCCCTCCTTCGGAGTCTCATCCCGGTCACCCGGGGCAGCCGGCTGGCTGTCCGCCTCAGAGACGGGCGCATGAGCGTCCTCTGTCTCGGGGGACGATTCCTCTGCCTCGGGCGACGGATCCTCACGTTGGTTCGGCGACGATTCCTCCGTCTCCCGGGACGGCTCCTCACGTTGGTCCGGCGTTCGAGCCTCGTCGCGCGGATTGGAGCGTTCGGGGTCTGCCTTCTCAGGGCCTTCCTCTGCGCCCGCGCTCTTCCCACTGCCGTCTTCCGGCGCTGTCGCTTCCGGTGAAGACGTCGGCCGAGGTGTCGGCGGTGTCGAGGCGGCAGGCGCCGAGGAGGTCTCCGCCGCAGCGGCGGTCTGCGGGGCAGAGTCGTTCTGAAGATTCACGAGTGTGACAGCACCGGCCGCGATCGCCGCGGTCGCGGCGATGCTTACGACTGCGACCTTGACCGCCGAGGCCCCCGCTGCGATGCCGGCCGTGCTGCCGCCGGAGCTTCCCGCGGCCGCTGTGCCCGCGCTGCTCTTCGAGCTGCCGACGAGTGTGCTCGAGTGGGGTTCGGGAACGGCAGAGCCCGAGTGTGCTGCGGATGCGACGCTGATCGTGCTTCCTTCGGACAGCAGCAATGCCCCTTCGGGGAAGTGGCCGATCTCGATGAGCGCGGCGGCGAGAGCGGCAGGCGTGATCCACGCCTGGAACGTCGTGTTGAGGCTGCGGAGTCTGAAGGACTGACGGCGACAGTGACTGCAGTGGCTGAGGTGCGCCTCGATCGCCTCGGCGCGTTTCGGGCTCAGCTGCTGGCGGACGAAGCGTGCGAGTTCGGCGGAGTATTCCGCGCACTCGGGCGGACTCGGTTCGACGTGCTCCTGCAGGTAGGCGGCCCGGAGTCCCTCTCGGGCGCGGCGGAGGAGCGAGCTGAACGAGTTCGGAGACAGGTCCATGGACTCGGCCGCATCGGCGGTCGGTCTCCCGTCGATGTCGATCAGTGTGAGCGCGCTCTGCCATGTGTCGGGGAGTCCTCTGAACGCTCGGCCGAGCTGATCTCGTTCAGCCACCTCGGCGGCGTGGTCGCTCGGTTCACTGTCGGCGAGGAACGTCAGCACCTCGGGCTCGACGACCGTGGTGGCGCGGTTCGTCGCAGTGCGCCGGTACGACTCGGAGCGCACAGCGGCCATGAGGTAGGGCTTGAATGACTCCTCGGGGCCCGCGTTCTGTCCCCACGCGCGCCAGATCTTGGCGAAAGCCTCGGCGACGGCGTCCTCGGCTCGACTGCGGTCGCGGTTGAGGCGCAGCGCGAGATGGAGTGCGGGCAGCCGATGCCTGGCATAGAGCTCGCCGAACGCCGACCGCCCGGCAGAGGAATCGGGCCGGTGGCGCCGGATGCGGGCACAGAGCTCGGAGTCGCTGAGCTCGCTGCTCGTGCGCGGAAGTCCGAATGGGGAATGGGAATCGTCGGCCGAAGAGGACCATGCCTCGGTCATCGGCTCAGCGCCTCGGGGGAGGGGCACGGACGTCGCTGTTGAATATGCATGATGGGGACCTCAACTGTGATTCGGGGAACAGTTCGGGGCATTTCGGGGAGTGCTGAAACTCTACAGGAGAAGTTCTCGGCGTCCCAAACACTCGCGGCTCGAGCGACTCGGTGTTTCCGTGCTGTGGAGAAAAACTTTCGGAACTCGCGAACGAAAGCAGCCGCGCGCGGGTCTCAGTCTGTGGAGAGGTCACGACCCAAGGCCGCTCCATGCCCGAGCCGGCGGTTGCACAGCCGTCGGTTCGGGTCCCCTCCGAGTCCCGGACTCATCCGAGGCGGCCCTGCGGAACCACGTGGCTGCAGGGCCGCCTCAACCCGCCATCGTCAGTGCATCCCCTCGCCTGTCGTTCGACGAACGTGCAGTCGGTGGGCCCTTTCTGAAGGAGCATCCCCTTGTCCCTACCGCGACATCCTCTGACGAAGCACGGGGCGGCGATCCTCGCATCGTCCGTCCTTGCCTCGTTCGCCTTCCTCGGCGCTGCCGTCGCACCTGCGCAGGCGGCGCCCGAACCCCAGCCGAACCCCTCATTGGCAGACAAGTGCGGCCTCGATATCGGCGTCGTCCTCGACCTGTCGAACTCCCTGTCCGATCGCGATGTCGCTGATTCGAAGGCGGCCGCGAAGGCCGTCGCCGGCGGTCTTGCCGGAACCCCCAGCAGGGTCTCGGTCAACTCCTTTGCAACCTTCGGCCCTGATGGCACCAACGAGCCGATCGCCGGTACGTCCGTCGCCACCACCGATTCCGTGAACGCGCTCACCGAGCGGATCGACTCGCTCCGGCGAGTTCCGCAGGACTCAGGCGGCACGAACTGGGACCGCGGACTCGGACAGCTCGACGGAGCGGACCACGATCTGGTCCTGTTCGTCACCGACGGCAAACCCACGGCTTACGGGGTGCCGGGGTCCGAGCGGGGCAACACGGACCGCGGTACGCGGACCGACCAGATCGACATCGACAAGGCCATCGAGTCGGCGAACGCGCTGAAGTCGCAGGGAACGAAGATCGTCGGCTTGGGGGTGGGCAGCGAGATCAACGAGGCCAACATCAAGCGGGTCTCCGGTCAGACCGCAGGCGAGGACTACTACGTGGTCTCCGACTACTCCGCGCTGACCGAACAGCTCCGCGAGATCGCCACGAAGAGCTGCCGCGGAACTCTCAACGTCACGAAACTCATCGACCCCGGAGTCGGGGAGCACGGAAAGACGACTGCGAAGTTCCCGGGTGAGGGCTGGACGATCTCGTCCCCGGACTCTGTGGACGGAGTCGAGAAGACCACCAGCGCTGACGGGACGGTGAGCTTCAAACTGAAGACGCCGGCCGAAGGCGTGCAGGCCACGGAGAAGCAGCAGGAAGGCTACCGGCTGCAGCAGCAGGCCGGATCGAACGCGGTGTGCACCGCGGATGGACGCAAAGTCGGCACCAGGAACATCGCCGATGGGTTCGAACTCACCGAGGCGGTCGACACCGACGCGATCATCGCCTGCCGGATCGTCAATGAGCAGATTCCTGGGGCGCTGAGCTGGAAGAAGGTCGACGAAGACGGGAAGGCGCTCGCCGGTGCGGAGTTCACGCTGACGGGGCCGGACGGCGAAGACTTCGTCGTGGCCGACAACGGAGAGCATGACGCCGATGAGGCTGCCGGCCGGTTCGAAGTCACGGATCTGGCCTGGGGCGATTACACCGTGAAGGAGACCAGCGCTCCCGATGGATACGTGCTCTCGGACGAGTCGCAGACCGTGACGATCAACGGTGAGAAGCGGAAGGCGACGTTCTCCGACGTGGTCAACAAGAAGGACGTCGGTGCAGGTGATCCGGATGGCGACGCCTCGGCGGATCCTGAGGGCGAAGATGATGCCTCGAAGGATTCCGAGGGCGACGACGACGCCTCGACCGATCCGAACGGCGAAGACGATGCTTCGAAGGATTCCGAGGGCAACGACGTCACGGCCGATCCGACTGGAGAGGACGACGCGTCGAAGGACTCGGACGTAGGCTCCTCGGCTGACCCTGACGCGGACTCTTCGAAGGATCCTGACGCGGACTCGTCGACGAATCCGGATGCCACTAGCTCAACCTCGGCGAACTTGAACGGCAATGACTCCGCGACCACGGATTCGGATGCTGATCACTCGAACGGGTCGGCTGCGACGAGCTCCGATGCGGATGATGCTGCGTCGGGCACGATCGATGCGAATGACGGCGCGTCAGGCACGATCGACGCGGATACTGCTGCGTCGAGCGCGACCGCCGGCGACGGCACCTCAGCCGCTGGATCTGCGAGCGACACCGACGGAAACGATCGCGGCAGTGACGGCGATCGACTGCCGAGGACAGGCGCCGCGGGGACGGTGACGTTCGGCCTCCTCGGCGTGGTCCTGATCATTGGTGGAATCGCTGCTGTCCTCGTGTCGCGGCGGCGGAAGACCGCCCAGATGTGATGATGCGCGAGCGTGAGACTTAAACAGAGGCGGAGCCGAACCATATCGACTCCGCCTCTGGCGTCTGTCGACAGTGGCGCCGAAAATCAACGACGCAGGTCGGCCAGGCGGATCGGCGAAGCAGGCTCACCGGTACGTGACGTCTGCCGGCGGAAGGTGCCCGTGGTCGTTGAAGGAGATGAGGCTGGTGCCGTTGCGCCCGGTGATGATCTTCGTGATGCCGGTGTTGATGGTCACCCGGTTGAACGCCATCCACTGGTCGAAGCCCCCGCCGAGCAGCCGAGCCGCCGTCCAGGAGATCGCTCCGGCGCTCGAGACGACGATCGTCGCCTCACCCGAGCTCATCGTCGAGAATGCCTTGTCGAGCGCGCCGTCGACTCGATCGGTGAACTCAGAGAACGTCTCCCCGTACTCCGTATCGAAGTCACCGCTGGCCCAACGGGCGCAGCCGCGCTCCAGCACGGTCTGGAAGATCTTCGAATCGTGCTTCGCACGAGGATCCGTCTCGCCCAGCGCGCCCGTGAGCTCCCAGGCGTTGAACTCGTTCCACCCGGGGTCGATATCGGTCTCCAGCTGAAGACCGAGGCCCTCGATGACGCCTGCAGCCGTCTGTCGTTGACGCAGCATCTGACCGTGGACGACGCGAACGGGATGCACACTCTGCGCGCCGAGGTGGCTGCCGGTGATGCGGCTCTGCTCTTTGCCGAGGTCGGACAGGCGGTCGTAGTCGTCGGTGCCGAATGAGGCCTGTCCGTGTCGGACCAGAAAGAGCACGCCCATATTCCACTCCTGCTGAGGAAAAACATAAGAGAAGGCGGGCTGCGCCCGCTCCATCAGCGAGCCTAACCCGTTTCGACGATCAGTGCTGGATTGTCCGGAGAACGTCGGGCGGCGGGAGAGGAAAGCGCGGTTTTCGGAGGGTTATGTGCTCCGGCAAGCGATGCACGGTCCGAGAAGGGGAAGGGCGGTCGGTCGGATTCGTATACGTGATCAGAACGGCGGGGGATCGACTTCGAGATCGCGATCCCAGTTCGCTTGGTTACCGGTGTAACGGGCGTCCCCGGGGATCAGTCGCTCCCGCGCCGATTTGCCTGCTAGTGCGGCGGGTATTGCCATCTTGATTCCCGGCTCTCCGCGAGTCACCTTGATGAGCGACCGACTATGCACCGGTCCAATAACGAATTGAGCACTAAGGAGGTAGTGCCACGCGGCAGCGGCTTGGGACGACATAAGATTCGATCATGCCGAAAACTTTCCTTGCCACACTTGCGTCCGCGACTCTCCTCATCACAGCATGCTCGCCGTCCGAATCGACCGAAGCAGATACCTCGCCAGCTGAAGAAACGACAGCACAATCAGCATCAGCCACATCGTCGCCTACGCCCACAAAAACAGTCCACCAGCTAGGCGACACAGTGGAGCGACCGCAAGATGGAAGCGTTACGGCCTACGAATACCGGGTAGTTGATGATGTTGCCGACCATCGGATCGGCGCTATCGACGTTGAAGTCTGCGTCGGCAACGGGGACCCTTCCACTGGCGCGTACGTGACCACTGAGTTCTGGTCAGCTGTGTCGGACGACCATCGCCGCTACGGCCCCGCAAGCACATTGTGGGGAAACGACGAGATCGCTCCGATTCTGAGTTCCGAAACCGACGTGTCTTGGGGCGACTGCATTCGAGGATGGGTAGTAACAGACGCTACCGACGATTCGAACGTCACCCAGGTTCGGTACTTCAATAGCCAGTCAGAGGACCCAAACGACGAGGAAATCATCTGGGAAGTGTCCTGACCTCACGGCCGCTTCCCCAGTCACACACATCGACGGACAACAACCAGGCCCCGATGGTCGAGCACCGCCGGTCGTGGCGCTGCACGGTGACACTGAGGATCGCGGAACCGTGACCGTAGCTGGCGCGAGATGAGTGTTTCCAGCCAATGTTCTTGACGAACTTATCGGGCATGGGTTCGCTCCTTTGAGTATGAGAAAGCACCCGGCAGGAGTCTCCCGTCGGGTTGGCTGGATGGGCGCAGATTTGGGATAGAGTCAGTGCATGGATGATGCAATGAAGCACAATGCCAGAGTTCAAATCGAGGTCGAGTTCGAAATCGTCGACCCGACGGCCCTACGAACTCACACCGTCACGGAAGACAGCGACGGCGAGCTCACGGTATGGAATCAGACCGACGAAGAAGCCGCCTTGCGAGTATTGACTGACCTTGCGGTGAAGGCGTGGACCTCAAGGGCCGGCGCGGTCGGCCTTGGGCACGGTTTTGGGCTCCAGACTCGAGTGCTCCCTTACGACGAGCACTGACACCGGTGCGTCATCAGGAAGTCGGGCTGCGCCCGCTCTGTCAGCGAGCCTAACCCGTTTCGGCGAAAAGCGCTGGAGTGTCCGGAGAGCGTCGGGCGGCGGGAGAGGAAAGCGCCGTTTTCGAAGGGTTATGTGGTCCAGGAAGCGATGCGCGGTCCGAGAAGAGGAAGAGCGGTCTGTCGGGTTCGTATACGTGATCAGAACGGCGGGGGATCGACTTCGAGGTCGCGGTCCCAGTTCACTTGGTTACCGGTGTAACGAGCGTCCCAGGGGTCGTTGGCTCCTGAGCCGACGCCTCGGCGGGAGCGGCTGTTGTCTCCTTCGCGAGCGCCGCCTTCACGGTCGGCGGTTGTGGGTTTGTCGGACGTGCCTGTGACAGTCGTGCTGCTGTCGGTTGAGAGGTCTCGGGCTGCGGACTTGGCAGACGCAGATATGCCAGTCTTGTTTCGGCTCTTGCGACGCATGCGTTCGGTGAACTCGGCGAAGTAGCGGTTGCCGGTCAGCTGTTTCATTGATGACGCATCGGAACCGGGTGGGAGGCAGGGCTGGAATACGGCATTCTCCCAATCGAGAGATCGCTGCACCATCCTCCGCTGTCGGGCTGCGCGCTGATCCTGGAGCGCCTGTGACAGTCGTCGATTCCGGGCTTCCCGTTCCTCCGCGAGGCGCTTGGCCTCGTCGCGCTGGCGAATCAACGATTCACCAGGCATGAGTTCGAGCACCATCGGGGGAGGCGGGGCCATCTGCTCGGGCAGCCGCCAACGCTCAGGGCGCATGTCGGCCAGGGCTGCGAATTCCAGAGCTTGAGCGATATTGATCGGCTGGTCGGGAGGCGACACTGTGGTGGAGATCCCGTGCCGGAAGTCGTAGTCGAGCTGCCAGGAATCGGGCATAGTGACCCCCAGACGCCCGGCAGTCTTGAGCGCATGATGCTTTTTGCACAGCGGGTGGAGGTTGCCGAACCGAGTGAGCCCTCCTTTGAGAGGGTCGAGGTGGAAGAACGGGATGACATGGTCCATCTCAGACTTCTCCGCTGTGCGCTGGCAACCGGGAACGGTGCAGTTGTTCCACTGCTCTACCAAAGTCTTCCGCAGATCTTTCGGAACCGGATAGCTCGTGGCCTTCGCATCGATCGGGGTTCCGGTGGCGGGATCGGTGAGGATCCTCTGGATGGTCTTCGAACGACCGGCGATCGTGCGGGCCACCTCGGCGGGAATCGGCGAGCCGTCGGCCAAAGTGCCCGGCAGCTCCGAGTCACCGGTCAGAGTGAGGAACGGAACGGTTGCGACGGTGGCGGCTTGCTGCGACAGCCACCACTGACTGGTCGGCATCCGCAGCTTCACCCAATACTCCACGGGACCGAGGTTGTCCTCGGAGTCCGGGCGGAACGCAGAGCCGGCAGCGCAGTCGTCGGACTGTTCGACGTCCGCCGGGTGCTGCCTGGGCATTCCGCCCGGACTCGTGGGTGCGACTGGGGGCGTTCCTGGACTCGTGGGTGCAACCCGAGGCGATCCTGAGCTCGTCGGCGAGCCACCAGCCGATCCCGAACTCGTTGATTTCCTTGCCACTGTTTCGGCGAAGTCCTCAAGACCGGCGTCGGAATCGACTCCGGGAACCATTTCCCCGTCGGCATCGAGCAGTGGAGCTTCGTGGGTGGTTCGGATGCCTGTGATCGGGTCGACCGAGAGGACTTTGACGCTCAGTTCGGGGACCGGCCTGATCAGCAGGTCGTACTGGAGCTGGTCGATGGTCCGATCGTCGTTCAGCTCCATCCCGGACGGCAGATTGAACGTCGTCGTGTTCTTCCCATGGACAGCGTGTGCCATGGCGCGGATGCGGTTGTAGCAGGAGTAGATCTCCGCCGAGGGGCCGCTTACGATGAGGCAGGCCGAGCCGTCTTTGCTGCCTTCGACATCGACCCGACGACGCTTCGTGGCGATCTCGGTCAGGTCGGTCGGAGGTACGAGCAGGCTGATCATCTTCTGCAGTGCCCTGCGCAGAGTCTCGCAGGTGATATCGGCCCGCTTAGTGGCCAGGAACGAGTCGACGTCGGGAAGGTGCTGGAACGCAAGATTGCGGCACAGTTGGGAGACGACGTCGATATGAGCCTGAGTGAATTGGCCACGACGGACACGGTCGGCGAAACGGGGGAGGCCGTAGAGGATCGTCATCGCCGCTGACAGCTGCCGATAGGTGCGAGGGGTGTTGGTGCCGAGCGCGGTCGAGATCTCGACCAGGTCTTCGGATTCGACGTTGTCGTAGACCCACGTCGCAAAACACGTGTGGGGATCGAACTCGGGAAACTCCGGAAGCAAGCGTCGAGCGGACTCTGCGGCCTCCTTCTTCTGGGCACGAGCGAACTCTTCGTCGTATGGCACGAGAGACGAGGAAGTCGTCTCGGCAGTCTGACTGACGGTTCGGCCGCTGCCGGCCGGACGGTCGCTGGCGGCTTGACGGTCGGTTCCGCTGCGACGGGCCTCGATGTCTCCCTCTGCTTCCCCGTCTCGACGGGCCAGAGTTCCTGCGATCGTCTCGCAACGGAAAGGTTCGGAGCCCTCGGGCACTGAGAACTCGAGGTTGAGGAAGATCTGCTCGAGCACCACTCCGGCAGCTGACTCGAGGACCGCGAAATGGGCACGATCCGAAGCTGTCGCGACCTCCGCGAATCGGGTCATGCTCGATTCGAAGCGGATGGCATAGCGCGGTGACGGCTTCGTCGCTCCCGGCTTGCCGGCCCGCGGCGGAGCCGACCGGGTAGTGGTGCCCTTCATGTTGTTCTCACCTGCCTCGGACCTCGTTGTCGGAGTAGTGTGGCTGATTTGAAAAGCTCTTAGCATCATGATACACGATCAAAACGCCAGTTGCCATAGGAAATATAAAATAGATTCGAATATTTCTCGATTTCGTATGAACTGTGCTTTCGTTCTCTGATCATCATCGCATCCGCCACTGACACAGGGACTGACTCAGGAACCGACGCCGGAACCGACACAAAGACCGACACGGGGAACTGCCACGGGGAACGGGAAAGGGGGAGCCGCCTCGGCGAAAGGTCTGCAGAACATGCCACCTCAGCGGACCTGAGGCCTCGATTTAAGCGAATTTTCGCGTGAAATGGGGGAGGTCATCGGTTATGCTGATCGGGTTGCCGGATGCGACCCATGAGGTCGGTACTCGCCCCATGCGAGCCGTATCCGCACAGCGCGCAACCGCGGCGCCCTTCACCTAGGGTCTGCACCACGGGACGCGCAGACGTCACCGATCATCCTTCACTGGTGACCAGTTCTTCGTTCCGACCGCCGTCGACGAACTCATTCCGGTTCGTCACCGTCGACGAGCTCATTCGAGTTCATTCGAGCTCATTCGAGCTCTGCTGTCGACGCACCCACACGGGCCTCGGCGCTTCGACGATCACTGCCGATGGCACCGGCACCGCCCTGCCGTCGCACAACCACGAGGATCAACCATGACGACCACCGCCCATAACTCCACCGCCTCCGATCAGAACTCGCAGTCTCCGATCACCGATGAGGAGATCTTCGCCGCGCACGAAGGTGGCAAGCTGTCCGCCGAGCTCACGAGCCCGCTGCAGACTCAGCGCGATCTCTCGATCGCCTATACGCCGGGCGTGGCCAAGGTCTGCACCGCGATCAAGGACGAGCCGCAGCTGGCACGCACCCATACCTGGACGGGCCGCCTCGTCGCGGTCATCTCCGACGGTTCGGCCGTGCTCGGCCTCGGCGACATCGGGCCGCAGGCGTCCCTGCCGGTGATGGAGGGCAAGTGCGCCCTGTTCAAGAGCTTCTCGGGTCTCAACGCGATCCCGATCGTGCTCGACACCAACGACACCGACGAGATCGTCGAGACCATCATTCGCATGGCCCCGACCTTCGGCGCGATCAATCTCGAGGACATCTCGGCCCCGCGCTGCTTCGAGATCGAGGATCGGGTCAAGGCCGCGCTCGACATCCCGGTCATGCATGATGACCAGCACGGCACCGCCGTCGTCGTCCTCGCGGCGCTGACGAACGCGCTGCGCGTGGTCGACAAGTCCTTCGACTCGATCAAGGTCGTCGTCTCCGGCGCAGGTGCCGCAGGCGTCGCAGTGGCGAAGATCCTCGCCGACGCCGGCGTCACCGATGTCGTCGTCCTCGACTCCAAGGGCATCGTCGAATCCGGCCGATCCGACCTGTCCGAGACCAAGCAGGCCATCGCCTCCGCCACGAACCCGCGCGGCATCTCCGGCGGGATCGGCGAGGCCCTCGACGGAGCCGATGCCTTCATCGGCGTCTCCGGCGGCACCATCGACGAGGCGCACCTGGCGAAGATGGCCGACGAAGCGATCATCTTCGGCCTGTCGAACCCCACCCCCGAGGTGGCCCCCGACATCGCCGCGAAGTATGCGACCGTGGTGGCCACCGGGCGCAGCGACTTCCCGAACCAGATCAACAATGTGCTCGCGTTCCCCGGGATCTTCCGCGGCGCTCTCGACGCCGATGCCGACGAGATCACCGATGACATGAAGCTCGTCGCGGCACGTGCGATCGCCGACCTCGTCGGTGATGACCTGGCTCCCGGCTACATCGTGCCCGGCGCGCTCGATTCCCGGGTGGCGCCGGCCGTCGCCGAGGCGGTCGAACGCTCCGCGCTGGAGGCGATGACCGAGCGCTGACGGTCAGTCAGTCCGCACACGGCTGAGGGGAGGGTGAAGAGAGTTCTTCACCCTCCCCTCAGCCGTGCTGTCTGCCGACCCTTCAGCTGCGGGGCCCGAGCTCAATCGTCGGTGACGTTGATGGTGACGTCGATGTTGCCGCGGGTGGCGTTGGAGTACGGGCATACCTTGTGGGCTTTGTCGGCCAATGCCTGAGCCTCGGCCTTGTCGAGGTGCGGGAGGGTGACCTCGAGCTCGACGGCGAGCTGGAAGCCGCCCTCGTTGTCCTTGCCGAGGCTCACGCGGGAGCCGACCGAAGAATCCTCGATATTCGCCTTGGTCTGGCCCGCCACGAGACGCAGCGCCGAGTGATAGCAGGCCGCGTAGCCGACCGCGAAGAGCTGCTCGGGATTCGTGCCGTTGCCGCTGCCGCCCATCTCCGTGGGGGTGGCGAGATCGACATCGACCTGTCCGTCGCTCGTGCGACCGTGGCCATCGCGGCCTTCGCCGGTGGCCAGTGCTTCTGCGGTGTAGAGGGCCCTCATGGTTTGTCCTTTCGTCGGTGGTGCGTTGCGGGGGCCGGGTGCTGGCCGGCGTTCGTCGGGCGACTGTCCGGCGTTCGTCCCGCGGCTGCCCCTCGGCTGTCTCGCGGCTGTCTCGCGACTGTTCCGCGGCTGACCCGCGATGCGGGCTCAGCGGTCGATCATTGCTGTGGATCCTGCGGAGGCCGCTGTGGGCTCGTCCACTGCTGGGCGATCGACTGTGCTCTCGACTTCAGCGACTGTGCACTCGGCTGATCGGCCCCGCCCGAGCTCGGCGGCGTCGTCGGCTGCGGCGGGACATCGTCGCGATCCGAGCGGTGACTAGAGGTATACCGGCTGCCCGGAGCACTCAGCGTGGCGCCGTCCTCGGCGGCGTTGGCGGCGAACAGGGCGTTGCGGATCTCCTGACCCATCTCGCCCAGACCGCCCGGGTTCGAGGGCATGAACAGCACGTTCGACCGCCCTTCCTGGGCCACGTTCTGCATGGTGTCGAAGTACTGGGTCATCATCAGCAGCTGCTCGGCGGTCTTGTCGATGCCGACCTCCTTGAGCTTGGCGTACTGCTCGGCGATGCCGTTCGCGATGGCCTTGCGCTGCGAGGCCACACCCTCACCGTGCAGGCGCATCGCCTCGGATTCGGCCTCCGCCTGGGTGACGCGCTTGATCTTGTCGGCCTCGGCCAGGGACTGTGCGGCGACCCGGTCGCGCTGAGCGGCGTTGATCGAGTTCATCGAGTCGCGCACCTTCGGATCCGGGGTGATGTCGGTGACGAGTGTGCTCACGATCTTGAAGCCGTAGCGCTTCATCGACTCCGAGAGCCGGCGCTCGACGTTCTCCGCGATGTCGTCCTTCGATTCGAATGCCGTATCGAGAGTCAGCCCCGACAGCGCAGAGCGGACGGTGTCGAAGACGTAGGATCGGATCTGCTCCTCCGAGTTCGCCAGCCGGTAGTAGGCGTCGGCGACGTTGTCCTCTTCGACGACGTACTGGACCGCGACCGGCACGGTGACGAAGACGTTGTCCTTGGTCTTCGACTCGATGTTGACCTCGAGCTGCTGGACGCGCAGAGAGATCGGCTTGCTAGTCGTCTCGACGAGCGGCATCTTGAAGTTCAGCCCCGGCTTCGCGACCTTCTTGAACTTCCCGAACCGTTCGACGATGACGTTCTCCTGCGTCTTCACCGTGAAGAACATGCTCGTGCGCAGCTTGCCGAACAGCAGAGCGGCGATGACGAGAATGACGATGACTACAACTATGGTGACCGCGAATCCAGTCATGATGCTCCAATGCGTCGTAATGTCGGCCGCGACGCGACCGCTGTTGCCTACCACCCTAGTAGTCGAACACCGCCGGAGCATATGACAAGGGCGCTTTTTCGACCGCGCGACCGGGCGGCGACCGAGCCGCGACTGAGCCGCGCCCCAGGTGAGCGAAGTTCGGAGCGCTTGGGTGAGGCGACGCGATCACGGCGCGGCGCACTCATACAATGGAACGCAGAACGGACGTCGAGGTGGAAGCCGACCAGGGCCGAGACGTCACCGTGCGGTCATCGGGCGTGGCACGGACGACGACGCCGAGGCAGTGCAGACGGGAGATCCCATGGAAGTTGTCATCGCCGATGACCAGACGCTGGCGATGCTGGCAGCCGACGCCATCGAACGGCTGCTGCGCACCGAGGCGGCCCCCGTCCTCGGGCTGGCGACCGGATCGAGCCCGCTGCGCATCTACGATGAGCTGACCCGCAGACACGAGCAGGACGGCCTGTCCTTCTCCCATGCGCAGGCCTTCATGCTCGACGAATACGTCGGACTGGCCGCCGATCATCCCGAGCGCTACCGCAATGTCATCGAGACGGAGATCGGCTCCCGCGTCGACTTCGGCCCCGGCGCCGTGCATGGCCCGGACGGCCTCGCCGAAGACCTTGACGCCGCGTCAGCAGACTACGAGCGAGCGATCGCCGAGGCGGGCGGAATCGACCTGCAGATCCTGGGCATCGGCACCGACGGGCACGTGGCCTTCAACGAGCCGGGGTCGTCCCTGTCCTCTCGCACGCGCGTGAAGACCCTGACCGAGCAGACCCGCGTCGACAACGCCCGCTTCTTCGACGGCGACCTCGAGCAGGTGCCGACGCTGTGCCTGACCCAGGGGATGGGCACGATCATGGAGGCCGGCCACCTCATGCTCGTGGCCACGGGTGCGAACAAGGCCGAGGCCGTGCACCAGATGGTCGAGGGACCGATCTCGGCGATGTGGCCGGCGACGGTGTTGCAGATGCACCGGCACGTCACCATCTTGGTCGACGATGCGGCGGCGTCGCGCCTGCAGCTCGGCGACTACTACCGGCACGCCTACGCGAACAAGCCGGAGTGGCAGAACCTCTGAGCGGGCGGCGTTCGAGCCGACCCCCGCGCACATGACTCACCTGGCCAACTGCACATGGCCAGCACTTTCAACCGGACACGTGACCCGCACCTTTGAGGAGAGACGATGGATGATCGGCAGCCGCTTGACGGAGTGACAGTGATCTCGCTGTCCGGCAATCTGCCCGGGCCGCTGGCCGCGGCGCGATTGACTGCCCTCGGGGCGCGTGTGATCAAGGTCGAGCCGCCGGCCGGCGATGCCCTCGCCGCTGCCGTCCCCGCCTATTACGAGGAGCTGACCGCAGGTCAGGAGATCCTCACGATCGACCTCAAGGACCCTGCGGGGCGCGGCCGGCTGAGCGAGCTCGCCGCGGACGCCGACATCCTGCTCACCGCCATGCGCCCGAAGGCCGCGGCCGCGCTGGGCGTGCCCGAACTCGTCGAGGAGAACGCTCTCGTCCACGTCGAGATCGTCGGTTTCGCAGGCGACCGCGCCGATGTCCCCGGACATGACCTCACCTATCAGGCCGCGCACGCCACTCTCGTGCCCGAAAGCATGCCGACAGTGCCCGTCGCCGACGTCCTCGGCGGTGAGCACGCCGCGCTCGAGGCCGTGGCCGGTCTGCGCCGGAAGGAACAGCGCGGAAGCGGGGAAACGGGCGGAATCGTCAGACGTGTCGTCCTCGACGAGGCGGCCGCCTGGGCGGCAGGACCGGCCCGGCACGGTCTGAGTTCACCGGGCAGCCACCTCGGCGGGGGTTCGCCCTTCTACCGCACCTACGCCACACAGGACGGGCACGTGGCCGTCGCCTGTCTCGAGCCGCACTTCGCGAAATCACTGGCCGCGAACCTCGGATCCGAGCACGAGGCGCTCGAACGCGCCTTCGCCGCCGAGCCCACCGCGCACTGGACCGAGTTCGCCCGCACGCACGATCTGCCGATCGAGGCCGTCGTCGCGGGCTGATCGGCCGCGAGGTCGTCGTCGTCACCTCGGACCGCAGATCGCCGACCGGCACCTCGAGTCCTCGCAGGTCGCCGACGCAGGTCGCCGACGCAGGCTCCACCAGGCTGTGTGACCCCTCAAGGCCGCGCCCGCGCACATGTGGGAAGATTGAAAGCGTGTCGAAAGCAATTGAGATCCTGACCCCGGAGGGCCTGCCGCCGCTGGCCGAGAGACCCGGAGTCTCCTACATCATGCCGGTGCTCAACGAGGCCGAGCACATCGAGCAGGCGATCACCACGATCCTCGCCCAGGACTACGACGGGGACAAGGAAGTCGTTCTCGCCCTCGGCCCCTCGACCGACGACACGAACCGCATCATCGCCGACATGGCGGCCGCCGATGCGCGGATCCAGACGGTCGACAACCCGGAGGCCGCGACCCCGATCGGGCTCAACCTCGCCTTCGCCGCGACCCGTCACCCGGTCATCATCCGCGTCGACGCCCACTCCGGACTCAACCCCGAATACACGCAGCAGGCCATCGACACCCTCCGCGAGACCAAGGCCGCGAACTGCGGGGGACTCATGCTCGCGAAGGGCAGGACCGCGTTCCAGAAGGCCGTCGCCCGCGCCTACATGTCCCCGGTCGGCCTCGGCGGCCCCGCCTATCACTCCGGCGACGAGGCGCAGGAAGCCGAATCGGCCTACCTCGGCGTCTACCGACGCGAGGTCTTCGAAACCCTCGACGGCTTCGACGAAGGCATCCGACGCGGACAGGACTGGGAGCTCAACCTGCGCATCCGCACCGCCGGCGGCCGCATCTGGTTCAACCCCGACATGGAGGTCACCTACTGGCCGCGCGGAACGTGGTCGAAGATCGCCCGCCAGTTCTGGGCGACCGGCATCTGGCGCGCCGAGCTCATCCGCCGCTACGGCGGGCAGAACTCCATCCGCTACTTCGCCCCACCGCTGCTCGTGCTCGGCATGAGCGCCGCCGTCATCGAGACCCTGCTGCAGCTGACGGGCCGGACGAAGACGTGGCCGAAGCTCCTCCGCCGATTCACCTCACTCGTCCACGTGCCCAGCTTCGGCTACATCGCCGGGATCCTCGCGACCGCCTCGGCGGCGAAGGACTGCGGGAGACGGGAACGGTTCTGGTTCGGCATCGTGCTGCCGACCATGCATCTGTGCTGGGGCGCCGGATTCCTCAGGGGCCTGGTGACCGGAGCGGGAACGACGAAGGACGGAAGCCGATGAGCAAGCGGAAGCCAGGCCGCGTCGACAGAGACCGCTATGGGCGCGGAGTCAACGACCCTCTGCCGGCGGTCGAACCCGAATCCCATGAGCGTCTCCCGGTGCCCGAGCGTCCGGAGCCGAAGAAGTTCAACGCACCCCTGTGGGCCGGTGCGATCGTCCTCGTCGCCCTCGTCGGCGTGCTGCTGTTCAACATCTTCGGCAGCAAGGACCAGCTGACCGTCGATTCGCTCAATCCGCCGGCCGTCGCCGCACTCGACGGCGGTTCCGCCGTGTACCCGGCCAATTCGAAGCTCGCCTTCACGGAGAACGTGAAGTTCGGCTACCTCCCGGCGCCCACCCTGAGCGCTCTGAAGGACGGCACGATCGTCGCCGCCGACCCCGAGACCGCGGCGAAGTCGATGGGCCTGAAGAAGGGCCTCGACGAGGTCACCGCCGACGAGTTCGACGACGCATCGATCTCGCCTCCGCGCAAGGACACGAAGGCCGGTGAGCCCATCACCTGGGACGAACTCGTCGACGAGCTCGGCGGCGACACCGTCTTCCTGCCCGAGATCGATTCCGCTAAGGTCGCCGGTCCCGCCCTGCAGACCATCACCGAGGCGGAGCTGACGGATTCGACGATCGTGCGCACCGCCGACGCCGAGGTGGCCCGTGCCGCCGCCGATGCCGGCGTCGACGCGATGTTCACCGGGGACTATGCGACGTCGTCTCCCGAGGACCTTGCACAGTCCGGCTACACCGCGGTGGCAGTGCGCGCTGACGCCGTGTCGACCTGGGCCGATTCGGACCTCGATGTGTGGGCCACCGGCGTCAAGGACGAGAAGCAGCTCGACAAGCTCGCCGATGCGGGCGCCTTCGGCGCACTGAGCACGAACCCGTATGAGGTGCTGCCCTCCGAAGTGAAGACCGATTGAACGTGACTCGGAGGCGGGGAGCCGCCTCGGCGAGCAGATGACGATACTGATCAGGAAGGAACTGATCAAGAAGGAGAAGCAATGACCCAGCCCATCGGCAGCCCATCGCACATCGGCGACCTGGACGCGAGCCAGCTCGGGCCGCAGCCGACCTACCTGCCCGACGACCACCCGGACGTGGAGGCCAAGACGCGCATCGACGCCGGCGAGGAGCCCGTCGACGTCGTCGCCGCCCTCCCCGCCTCGTCGCTGGCCTGGGCCGAGCTCGCCGATGAGGCGCACAAGGAGGGCCGTCTCGTCGACGCCTATGCCTACGCCCGCGTCGGCTACCACCGCGGTCTCGACGCTCTGCGCGCCGCCGGCTGGCGCGGGGCCGGGCCGATCCCGTACTCGCACGAGGTCAACCGCGGATTCCTCCGCGCCCTCTACGCGCTCGGCCGGGCCGCCGGCGCCATCGGCGAGGGTGAGGAAGCCGCCCGCATCGAGGAGTTCCTGCGCTCGTCGGACCCGACCGCCGCCGAGGCGATCGGCAAGGGGGAGTAGGCCCGCTCTGACGGGACGGCTTCCTTGCGGCCCTGTCTGCGACAGAAAGCACTGGTTGCGAACAGGGCTTTCTGTCGCAGACAGGGCCGTTTGCAGTTGATAAGGAGAAGCAGCCCTCGAGGTGCGTGAGCAATCGCACCACGGTCACCGATTGTGCTTGTGAGCGCGGGGGAGTAGAACAATACGAATGAGTGATACTTCCGAGACGGTCATGACCGCCGAGCAGCGCAAGATCCTTGCGGTGATGCTCGTCCCGATGTTCATGTCGCTGCTGAGCGTCTCGATCGTCAATGTCATCCTCCCTGACATGCAGCGCTCGATCGGGGCGTCGAACTCGGCGATCCAATGGGTGCTCTCGGGCTATACGCTCGCCTTCGGCGTGCTCCTCGTCGCAGCCGGGCGCGCCGGCGATCTCTTCGGTCGGGGCCGCCTCTTCATCATCGGCGTCAGCGTCTTCGCCCTCGGCTCCCTCATCTCCGGGCTGTCCCCGGATCCGCTCGTGCTCAACATCGCCCGCGTCGTCATGGGCCTCGGCTCCGGTCTGCTCAGCCCCCAGGGCGTGGGGATGCTCCAACAGTACTTCCACGGCAAGGTGCGCGGTCGCGCCTTCGGGATGTTCGGCACGATCGTCGGCGTCTCCGTGGGCATCGGGCCCGTCCTCGGCGGCGGGCTCATCGCCGTGCTCGGCGAGGAGTGGGGATGGCGTTCGGCGTTCCTCATCAACGTGCCGATCGCCCTGGCAGCGATCATCCTCGGCCGGTTCTGGCTCCCGAAGAGCGCCTGGGTCGGCACCGACTCCGAGTCCGACACTGAGCCCGAGTCCGACACTGAGCCCGAGCCCGGCACTGAGCCGCACGACCGGCAGCGCGCCGACTTCGATCCGGTCGGACTCGTCCTGCTCGCCGTGGGCACGCTGCTGATCATGCTGCCCTTCCTCGAACGCAGCGCAGGGGCCTGGATCTACGCGCTCGTCCCGGTCGGCGCCGTCGTCATCTGGCTGTGGGTGCGGTGGGAGAACCGCTACTCCCGCCGAGGCAGATCGCCGATGGTCGACATGCAGCTGTTCCGGACCCGCAGCTTCGCCTACGGGGCATCGCTGACGTCCATGTACTTCGTCGGCATGCCCGGCATCTGGGTCATCGTGGCCCTCTACCTGCAGAACGGCCTCGGGTTCTCCGCCCTCCATGCGGGCCTCGTCGGTCTGCCCTCGGCGCTGCTCTCGGCCCTCGCCGCGCAGGCGGCCGGCCGCGTCGTGCTCACCTTCGGACGCAAGATGGTCGTCCTCGGGGTCGGAATCGGCCTGGCCGGGGTCGTCGCCTCGGCGCTCCTGGTGCTGGCCCATGAGGCCTGGGGCATCAGCATCTGGTGGCTGCTCCTCACGCTCGGGATCACCGGTCTCGGGCAGGGCATGGCGATCAGCCCGAACCAGACGCTCACCCTCGCCGAGGTGCCCGTCGACTACGCGGGAAGCTCCGGCGGCGTGATGCAGACCGGACAGCGCGTGGGCACGGCCATCGGCATCGCGATCGTCACCGCAGTCTTCTTCATCGTCCAGCCGATGGCCGGCTACGGCGCGGCCATCGTCGCAGGCTTCGGGTTCATCGCGCTCGTCATCGTCTTCGCCGGAATCATCGGACTGGTCGACCTCGCCCGCGGGCGGAAGAAGACACAGCCCCGGTCGGAATACACGCACTCCTGAGCGTCCGCGCACGACGGTGCCGGGGCTCCGGCTCAGCAGGGCCGACCTCACCGGAAGTACCGGCGGATCGTCCTCTCCCAGGGGTTGCTCGGCAGCTGCGGGTAGAGCAGTGCGGCCGAGACGCAGTACTTGCTCACCTTGTGCGGCCGGACGCCGACCTGCTTGAGCAGACCGTCCCAGATCCCGCCGCCACCGGGGGACTTGGTCTCGACGAGGACGTCGCTCGGCCCGGCGTGCTGCTCATCGCCGCTGATCGCGCGGATGTCGAGATCACAGGTCAGACGCTGGTCCGCATGGCAGAGGGTGATGCGGTCGTAGACGGTCTCGACGACGGGTTCGAGGTCCGCGGCCCGCAGCCGGCCACGGGCGCTCGCTCTGCGGTCGACGCTCGCACTGCGGCCGGCGCTCGCTCTGCGGCCGGCTGAGCCACGACCGTCAGCGTCAGCCGGTGCCCCGTCGAGGACGGAGTCGATGAACTCCCGGTCCCCGGGCGTGAGCGTCAGCGGAGACTCGATGGGATGGGCGATGCGCTCCTTGACCGTCTGACCGCGGTAGCCCTTCGACTTCACCTCGAGATGACAGGTCCCCGTATCGACATAGGTGCGGGTGCGGACCTTGAACCGGTGCCGACGCTCCTGGACATGGTCGCGGTAGAACCGGAAATCGGGCGTATCGAAATAGGTGGTGCGGTACTCGAAGCGGTGCTTGCCGCCGATCTCGAGGACACGGAAATCGTCCCGGGTCGCCGCGAGCAGATCGATGAAGAGCCCGCGCGGAAGGAAGTACTTCCGATCGACTCGGGTCATCAGCCTCGCCTGCGCGTTGATCTCGTCGAGCGAGATCGGTGCCAGCCGCTGCAGCTGCGTCTCGAGGGCGAGCCCGCTCGCGGTGGCGGCCTCGGCGCTGTCGGCGATCGCCGGCCCACCTGTCAGGGCGGGGTTCATGCCCTCGTCGGGGACCGCCTCGGCGATGGTGGCGTCCCGCATCATCGGGCCTCGGTGTCGAGCATTCCCGGCATATGGTCGGCAGCGGCGCGGCTGCCGGGCTGCGCGGCCTCGGCGGCACCGGAGCGGCGGCGGGGATTGGCCCGGTAGCGGACGTCGACGAGCGTCGTGTCGCGGACGAGGTCGATGTCGAGGACCTCGACGCGGACGGTGTCGGCGGCGAACATCTCGGTCAGGTGCGCCATCAGCGCGTCCCGATCTGTGATCGCGCGGTCGAGGGTCAGGGTGTGACGGTGCGTCGAGGCGGCGATGAGCGGGCTGTCGAGGACCGCGATGGCCAGGATGACGAGCGCGGAGAGCACGGGGGTCAGCCACATCGGCTCCGGGTGGAGTCCGGCGAGCAGGCCGAGCGCCAGGGCCGTGAAGTAGTAGGCGATCTCCTGCTGCGTGATCTGGTCCGAGCGCAGACGGATGATCGAGAGGATGCCGAACAGACCCATGCCCAGCCCGACGCCGACCTCGACCGATCCCAACGCCGAGGTGACCGCGACGACTCCGATGTTGAGCGCGACATAGGACAGCAGCAGATCGCGCCGACGGTGACGGCGGAAGTACAGGACGTAGGCGAGTACGACGATGGCGACCAGATCGGTGCCCACGGCGATGGCGAATGGCATGGTTCCTCCTTTTGACGTTCACCATCCACTCTGGTGGGCGAGGTTAAGACCACGATGAGGTGAAGATGAGAGCTTTCACATCTTCGTCACCCGGAGCCGATAGCCGGCACCGCGGACGGTCTCGAAGGTCTCATGGCCGAGCTTCTCCCGCAGATAGCGCACGTAGACGTCGACGACATTCGAGCCGGGATCGAAGTCGAGGCCCCACACCCGGCTGAGCAGCTGAGCGCGGCTGAGGACCTGGTCGGGGTGTTTGACGAAGACCTCGAGGAGGGTGAATTCGCGGGAGCTGAGCTCGACGGTGGTGTCCCCGATATGGGCACGGCGGGTGCGGACGTCGAGGGCGATGTCGCCGGCCCGCAGCACCGTCGCCTCCTGCGGGTCGGCGGCGCGCAGGCGCAGCCGGATGCGGGCGAGGAGCTCATCGAAGGCGAACGGCTTGCGCATATAGTCATCGGCGCCGCTCGACAGTCCGGCGACGGTGTCCTCGATCGACTCCCGGGCGGTGAGGATGATGACGGGCAGCTCATGGCGTTCGCTGCGGATCATCCGCAGCACGCTGAAGCCGTCGAGGCCGGGCAGGCCGAGGTCGAGGACGACGAGGTCGTAGCGGCCGGTGCGCACGAGCTCGATCGCCTCGTGGCCGTCCTCGACGACATCGGGGGAGAACCCCTCGGCCCGCAGCCCCTTGGCCACGAAGGAGGCGATGCGGTCCTCGTCCTCGACGATGAGTATGCGGGTCAACTGGTCTCTCCTTCTTCCCGGTGCCAGGGCAGTCGCAGCAGGAACGTCGCCCCTTCGCCCTCGACGGAGCTGACGGTGACGGAGCCGCCGTGGGCCTTGGCGATGCGGTCGACGATCGTCAGCCCCAGGCCCGTGCCCTGGCGACCGTGCCTGGTCTTCTTCGAGCGGGCGAAGCGTTCGAAGATCCGGCTCTGATCCTCGGCGGCGACGCCGGTGCCCGTATCGCGGACCCACAGCTCGATCATCCTCTCGGAATCCTCGTCTGCGATCCGGCCGCCGAAGGCGATGGTGTCGGACTCGTCGGTGTAGTCGACGCTGTTGGCCGCCAGCTGCAGCAGCGCCTGCGTCAGCCGCTGTTCGTCGACGACGCCGAACGCCTCAGGGGTTGTGTCGATGATCCACCGGCGCGGGGCCAGTGCGCTCGCCTTCGAGAAGCTCTCGAGCACGAGGTCGGTGAGGTCCGCCTCGGCGAGGACGAGGAAATCGGGGCGCTCGCTGCGGGCGAGCATGATGAGCTCGTCGACGAGGCGGGACATGCGTTTGAGCTCGTCGCCGACGAGTTCGAGCGTGTGCCGCCGGTCCTCGGGATCGTCGCCCATGACGTCGAGGTGTCCGCGCACGACCGTGATCGGCGTGCGCAGCTCGTGACCGGCGTCGTCGAGGAACTGCCGCTGCCCGTCGAAGGCGGATTCGAGCCGGTCGAGCATCCGGTTGAAGGTGTCGCCGAGGTGGGCGACGTCATCGTTGCCCGTGACCTCGATCCTCCGGGTGAGGTCGTCCTCGCCGATTCCCGAGGCGGTCTCGCTGAGTTCGCGGATCGGAGCGAGGACGCGGCCGGCCACGAGCCAGCCGAAGAATCCCGCGGCGATGAGGGCGATGACCGCGATCCCGGTCATCGTCCAGATCGTCGCCCACGCCTCCTCGTACTGTCCGGCGAGGAATTCGACGATGACCAGCTGCGCCGTCTGGGACTGTCCTTCGACCTCGACGGGCATGACCGCATAGGCGACCCGCCCGGAGTCGGTGCTCAGCTCGCCGGTCTGCGGCGTGGTCACCTTCGCGGCCTCGGCGACGAATCCGGGATCCTTGTCGAGACGGACCGGGGGATTGTCGACGCTGCGCTGGTCCTCCTTGCCGTCGATGATGCTGAAGAAGGTCTCGGACTGCTCGGGCAGGTTGGTCTGCAGGTGGCTGGTCATGAGCTTCTGCACCGAAGCGTAGGGGCGACCGTGGGTGGGGTCGGGCTTCGAGGCGAAGTCGCGGAACTTGTCGACTTCGTGCTGCAGCTCAGCATCGGCCTGGATCCTCACCCGGGACAGCTCGGCCCGGGCGGTCGAGAGGACGATGACGAAGACCGCGATCGTGAGCACGAGCATGATCCATGCGAGGATGCGCGTGCGGGCGGTCACGCCGCGGCGCTGATCAGTCGTCATCGTCGTCCTCGTCGTCATCCTCCGCGTCGTCATGATCGTCGTGGTCGTCGTCTTCATCGTAGGCGTCGTGACGGTCGTCATCGTCGCGGTCGTCGTCCGCGTCGTCGCGGTCGGCATCATCGGAGTCATGATCGTCATCGTCGCGATCATCGTCGCGCTCGTCGTCTCCGGCATGGCGCGGCGGGGCCGGGGCGATGCGTTCAGCGCCGGTGGCATCGCCGTCCGCGGATCCGGGCGGGGGAGAGCTCGGCGACTTCGGGGCGCGGGACTCTTCGAGCGTCGGTTCGCTCTGCGGCGCCGTCGTCGAGGTGGCCGAGGGGATGACGATCGGGGGACCGAGCTTCGTCTCATCATCGGCCAGCGACTTCCCGACGACGATCCAGGCGAGGACGCAGAGCAGGACGGCGCCGATGCCGAGAATCCAACCGTAGCGCCTCATGCCCCCAGTATGGACGAGGGGCGGGAGAGTTTCAGCGCCGCGGCGATGAGAGTTCTCTCATCCCCGGTCTCACACCATCCCGCCGAGCCACAGGCCCAGACCCGCGGCACCGGTGGCGAGCACGAGCGGGCCGAGGGCGTTGACCAGGCTGGCCGCCCATCTGCGCTCCTGCACCAGCCGCACCGTCTCCACACTGGCGGTCGAGAAGGTCGTATAGCCGCCGAGGAATCCCGTGCCGATGACGAGATGCCAGGCCTCCGGCAGCAGGTGATGCGCGGTGAGTCCGGTGAGGAAGCCGAGGGCGAGCGAGCCCGAGACGTTGATGAGGATCGTCCCCCACGGCACGGCTCCGGCCAGGCGGGCCTTGATGAGTCCGTCGAGCAGCATGCGGACGGCCGCGCCGAAGCCGCCGGCGACGGCGATGCCTGAGAACACGATCCACGTCATCGCTGTCCTCCGTTCCGGGGCTCGGGAGCCGCCTCGGCGAGGTCGGGATCGACGGGCACCTGCTGCGCCCCCGGTCGGCGGTGCGTGGCGGCTCCGACGGCGATGCCGGCCCAGGTGGTCAGACCGCCGAGGACGACCGTGGCCAGGCCATAGCCGATCCCCGCTGCCGCGGCGCCTCGGCCGAGCAGCTGTGCCGCATCCGCGGCCAGGGCGCTGTAGGTGGTGAAACCGCCCATGAAGCCGGTGCCGATGAGGATGCGCATCGTCCTCCGCACGCCTTCGTCGGGTCCGCTGCGGGCGAGGGCTTCGAGGAGGAGGCCGAGGAGGAAGGCGCCGAGGACGTTGATGGCGAAGATCGCGACCGGAATGCCGTTGACCGCGGGCACGGCGAGGCTGATCGCCTCACGGGCCGCGGTGCCGCCGATGCCGCCGACGAAGGCGAGACCGAGGAAGGAAGCGCGCAGGTGGGTGGGACGATGCATGTTCTCTCCTACCTTTCGGGCATGCCGGTGCCGACTGAGGTAGGGACTGTTGTCGAGGACCGTGAACGGGAACCCGAGGTTGGGTACGGCGAGCCCCACCGCCGCGGCGCATGCGATCATGCGTCGTGAGTCATTGTGTCATATCGCTTGGCGTCGCTGCTCAGGCTCAGCCCGGTCGAGGCAGACTCTCAGCATCGCCGGGGACAGCCGCAGCACCGTCGGGGTCAGCCCTCGGTATGATGCACCGTCGCCGGGGCGCGCACTAGCATGAAGCACATGAGCGATCGACCGTCCGAGACCCCGAGGAGCCTGCCAGATCCCGCACGAGCCGAACCCGACCGGCTGGAGCGCCTGCGCATCTTCCTCGCCTCCCGTCCCTGGATCTTCGACTCCATCGTCTGGGCGCTGCCGGTCACCTTCATCGGTGTGAGCACCGAACTCGCTACCGCCGAGGCCAGCGACCTGTCCTCCCTGCCGGTGCCCATCCACGTCCTCATCGCCCTGCTCCAAACGGTCCCCTTGGCCCTGCGCCGCATAAGACCGCTGATGAGTTCGACCGTCATCGCAGTCGGCTGCCTGCTCAGCGTGATCACGATGATCGGCCCGAACCTCGGGATCGTGGCCGTGCCGCTGACCATCTATTCGACGACGGCCTTCGGCACCCGGGCCCACGGCCGCATCGTGCTCGTGTTCGGCCTCGTCGGAGCGCTGCTGCTCGGCGGGTGGCTGTATCTCGTATCGCTGCAGGCCACGATCGGGCCCGATTCGCGGCCATTGCAGGCCGGCGAGTACCTGCTGCTCGCCACGATGGTCGCCCTGTGTGCGGCGATCGTCCTCATCGCCTGGCTGCTCGGCGGGGTCGTCTTTCGCAGGCGGCGTGAGATCGAAGGCGTCCGGGAGCGCAACCGCCTCCTCGAACGCGAACGCGAATCCGAGACCCGCCTGGCCGCCGATGCCGAGCGCATGCGCATCGCCCGGGAGATGCACGATGTCATCGCCCATTCGCTCTCCGTCGTCATCGCCCAGGCCGACGGCGGCCGCTATGTCGCCAAGACCGATCCGAGCGCGGCCGTCGGCGTCCTCGAGACGATCTCCCAGACGGGACGCGAAGCCCTCGCCCAGACCCGCTCACTGCTCGGCTTCCTCCGCTCGGACGAGGACGACAGCCGGTCCAAGGCTCCGCTGCCGGGCATCGGCGACATCGAATCGCTCATCGCCGATGTCCGTTCGGCAGGTCTGCCGGTCTCGACTTCGGGGATCTCCGGCTTCGACGAGGAGCAGCTGCCCGACGGGGCGGCGCTCGCGGTGTACCGGATCGTGCAGGAGGCGCTGACGAATGTGCTCAAGCACGCCGGCAGCAGCGCGCGCGGACATGTCAGCCTGCAGGTCGAAGGCCGTGAGCTCGTGATCCGCATCAGCGACGACGGGGCCGGGGAGGCGCCGGAGAAGGACCGCGCCGGAAACGAACGCGCCCACGGCCACGGGATCATCGGCATGAAGGAGCGGGCAGCCCTCTACGGAGGCACGTTGAGCGCGCGGACGATCCACTCGACGGGGATCTCCGATTCCCCCGATGCTCCCGGTTCGGCCGGAACGTCCGGCGCCTCCTGTGTCTCGGGGGCCGAGCCCGCGTTCACCTCGGGCAATATGCCAGGCAGTGCCTTCGGGACCGCGACCGGGTTCCTCGTCGAGGCCCGGTTCCCTCTCAAACGCGGTGCCGAGGCGAATGGGAAGGACCCCGACGACGAAGGTGCGAACGACGTCGGCGCGGCAGGCACGGATAATGCCGGGGAAGCGGGGGCGAACGCCACAGGCGCGACCGCGCTCGGCACGACGTCCGGCACGACGTTGCCGGGCACGGCGCTGCCGGGCACGACGACGCCGGGCGACGAGAACGGGGGCAGGCGATGACCGAGCAGGCAGCGGATCCCGACACCCTGCGCGTCGTCCTCGTCGACGACCAGGCCCTCGTGCGGGCCGGCTTCGCCATGGTCATCGACTCCCAACCCGATATGCACGTGGCCGGTCAGGCCGGCGACGGGGCGGCCGGCATCGACATCGTCGGCCGCGAACAGCCCGATGTCGTGCTCATGGACGTGCGCATGCCCCGCGTCGACGGGATCGAGGCGACCGAGCGGATCCTCGCGCTCGCCGACAGCGGTCGGATCCGCACCCCGAAGATCATCGTGCTCACGACCTTCGACGATGACGAGTACGCTCTGCACGCCCTGCGGGCCGGAGCCTCCGGCTTCCTCCTCAAGGACACCCTCCCCGAGATGCTCCTCGACTCGATCCGCACCGTCATCGACGGGGGAGCCGTCATCGCCCCCACGACCACCAGGCGCCTGCTCGACAACGAACTGCTGCCCCGCCTCGGCGCCGGCGGACGGGGCACCGATCACGCGGCAGGCGGCGGGCCGGGCGAAGCGGCACCGAAAGCCGAAGCGGCGCCAACGCAGCCGAGCCTGCTCGACGATGCCGCGGCCCGTCGCCTCGACTCGCTGACCCCGCGCGAGCGGGAAGTGCTCGTGCTCATCGCGCAGGGACTGAGCAACACGGAGATCGGGCAGCGCCTCTTCCTCGCCCAGCCGACGGTCAAGACCCACGTCGGACGCATCCTCATGAAGCTCCAGGCCCGCGACCGCGTCCAAGCCGTCGTGCTCGCCTACGAAGCCGGACTCGTCGGCGGGCACTGAGGCAGGGGCCCAGATCCCGAGGGCAGGCACCCTCAGCGTCTGAGCCTGTCGGCCCGCTGTCATCCCCTGGTATGACTCGAGGCCGCCGAGGCGACCGCGGCCGCCCGCGAAGACCATCCTCCGGTCCGATGCCTCCTCCGCCCGCAGCGACGAGACTGGAGGCATGAACTCATCACATGCAGACTCCCATCCGTCCTCCGGTCCGGCCACCGCGCCGGCCCCGGCAATCCGCGCCATCGGACTGCGCAAGACCTACGGAGACGGCGACGCCATGGTCCGCCCCCTCGATGACCTCAGCCTCGACATCGAGGCCGGACGCTTCACCGCCATCATGGGGCCCTCCGGTTCGGGCAAGTCGACGCTGCTGAATATGCTCGCCGGCCTCGACACCCCTGATTCGGGCGAGGTCATCATCGGTGGGACCGCGCTGTCGGGACTCAGCGACCGCAAGCTCACCGCGCTGCGCCGCGACCGCATCGGCTTCGTCTTCCAGTCCTTCAACCTCGTGCCCGCGATGGATGCGGAGGAGAACATCCTCCTGCCCTCGCAGCTGGCGGGGAAGAAGACGGATCGGCGCGTCTTCCGCCGCATGGTCGACCTCCTCGGGCTGAGCGAACGGCTCCACCATCGCCCGCACGAGCTCTCCGGAGGCCAGCAGCAGCGCGTCGCCGTCGCCCGTGCCCTCGTCTCGCAGCCGGACGTCATCGTCGCCGACGAACCCACCGGCAACCTAGATTCGAACTCCGGCGAAGAGGTGCTGAGCATCCTGCGCTCCTCCGTCGACGAACTCGGACAGACCGTCGTCATGGTCACCCACGACCCGCGTGCCGCCGCTCGCGCCGATCGGGTCGTGCTCCTCGCCGACGGCCGCCTCGCCGGAGAGCTGATCGACCCGGATCCCGAATCCGTGGCCACCGCACTGATGAACGTCACCGCGACCACCGGTGCCGCGGCCGCCGGAACTTCGCGCGCAGGAGCTTCGCACTCCGGCGTCTCACACGCAGGGGGTGGACGATGATCCGCATCGCCTGGTCCAATCTCCGCAGCGCCTCCGGTCGGCTCTTCGCAGCGACGATCGCGATCGCCGTGTCCGTGGCCTTCATCGTCGCCGCGCTCCTGTTCTCGCAGGCCTTCGGCGACACCCTCCGCGATCAGGTGCGCGCCCAATGGGCGGGCGCCGACGTCGCGGTCACCGCCTCCCAATCCGATCCGAGCGCCTCCGGCGACTCGCCCCTGACCGAGTCCCTGGCTAAGTCCGTGGCCGGTGTCGACGGCGCCGAGAGCGCGCAGCTGACCGAAACCGGCTTCGTCTCGGTGGCCGCGGGCGGTGCCACCGTCTCGGCCATGCCCACGAACGTCCCGCAGAACCAGGACGAGACGATCGCGGGCTCGGCGCCGGGCTCGGACGACGAGCTCATGCTCCACGAAGCCGATGCGACGACCCTCGACGTCGGCGTCGGCGATGAGCTGACCATGAAGGCGTTCAACGGCGCCGGCGGCAGCGGTTCGAAGGAGCGGACGTACACGGTCTCCGGCATCATGCCGGGCTCGTCCGCCTCGGCGCTGGCCCTCTACCTCACCGATTCGGGCCTGCAGACGGTGCCGAGCGAACTCACAGCCGATTCCGTGCGCGTCGTCGCCGCGAACGGAACCGATCGAGCCGAACTCGCCGAGGAGGTCCGCGCAGTCGTCGCCGAGGCGGGGGAGAAGGACGCGCTCACCGTCCAGACCGTCGACCAGGTCGTCGACGCACAGCTCGAAGCGATGTCGGATTCCACGAACGTCCTCAACACGGTCGGCCTGGCCTTCGGGCTGCTGGCCGCCGGAGTCGCCGCGCTCGTCATCTCGAACACGTTCAACGTCCTCGTCGCCTCCCGCACCCGAGTGCTCGCGCTCGTCCGCGCCGTCGGCGCCTCCAAACGGCAGGTGCGCGGTGCCGCGGTGATCGAGAGCCTCAGCCTCGGGGTGATCGGCTCCGTGATCGGCGTCGGGCTCGGACTCCTGCTCGGCTGGGGACTCGCGGCCGCCGCCCGCGCGTTCTGGATGCCCGAGTTCGCACAGATGTCCCTGACACCTCTGGCCCTCGTGGCCGGGCCGGCCGTCGGCATCCTCGTCACGGTCGCCGCCGGACTCATCCCCGCGCTGCGGTCCTCCCGCGTCTCGCCCATCGAGGCGCTGCGTCCCGTCGACGTGCCCGCCGCGGCTCCCCGCTTCCGGTGGATCCGCACGAGCATCGCGCTCGTCCTCGGCATCGCCGGAATCGCCCTGTGCCTGCTCGGGGCGAGCTCGCAGTCCGTGCTCTTCGGCATCCTCGGCTGCTTCGGCCTCTTCGTCGCACTCCTCATCGGAGCCAGGGTCTTCGTGCCGCCGCTCGTGGCCCTGCTCGCCCGGATGATCGCCCTGGTCACCAGGCGCTCGCCCACGGTCAAACTGGCCGGACGCTCGGCGAGCACCGCCGGCGGACGGACCGCCTCGACGACGGGTGCCCTGCTCATCGGGATCACCCTGGTCACAGCCGTGGTCGTCGGTTCGGCGAGCCTGCAGCGCACCCTCGAACTCGCCACCGCCGAGGACACTCCCGTCGACCTCGTCGTCGCCGACAGCGGACACGACGTCGATACGGTCCTCGACGACTCGACCGTGGTCGAGGACCGAGTGGAAGTTCCTGCCACGGCCGCCTCGGTGAGCATTGAGGGCTCCGAGGGCTCGCACGACCTCACGATCGCCAGCGCCGCCGAGGCGGGGGATTCCCCCGTCGTGCGCAGCGGCGGCTACGAGGCCGAGCAGGGGACGGTGCTCATCTCCCCGGACGAGCTCGGTGTCGACGGTCTCACCTCCGACATCGACGGCAAGCCCGTGACCGTGGCGGTCGGCGGTGAGACGCTTAAGCTCGAGGCCGTCGGCTCACGGGACGTCCCGGCCGGCACGGCGCTCGTCAGCGGTGCTGATGCGAAGACCGTCGAACAGGCCGCAGGCGACGCCGTGGCGGAGCAGACCTGGGTGAAGATCGCCGATGACGCCTCGAGCTCTCAGATCGAGGCGCTGACCTCGGAACTCGACGGGATCGGCGTCGACTCCGATGCGGAACCGGCACTCAACCGGGCGGAGTACGCCTCGATGTTCCAGGTCGCGCTCACGGTGGTGCTCGGTCTCCTGGCGGCGGCGGTGATCATCGCGGTGATCGGCGTGAGCAACACGCTGACGCTCTCGGTCATCGACCGGCGGCGAGAGGGAGCGCTGCTGCGCGCACTCGGGTTCACACGACGGTCGATGTCGCGGATGATCACGGTCGAATCGCTGCTGATGACGGTCATCGCCCTGGTCGTCGGAACCGCGGTGGGAACGTTCTTCGGCTGGGTGGGCACCGCCTCGATCACCCCGGACGCGACCGACCCGGTGCTGTCGGTGCCGCCGCTGCAGCTCGGGCTGATCGGAGTGGCCGCGGTGCTGGCCGCCGTGCTCGCCTCGGCGATTCCGGCTCGGACCATGTCGCGGATCGCCCCGGCCAAGGGCATGAGCATGGAATGAGCGCCGAATGCACTGCGCGCCGCGACCTCGAGGAGTTCGAGGTCGCGGCGCGCAGTGTGTGGGAGCTGTCTCAGTCCTCCCAGTCGGTGCAGGTCATGGTTCCGTCGAGCGTGGCCGAGCCGAGCTTGGTCCCGTCGAAGGTCACGCTCTCGTCGCCGACGTCGACGCCCTTGGGGTTGTTGGCCTTAAAGGGGCGGCCCTGACCGATCTTGGCCATGACGAAGTCTGTGCCCTCGGCCTTGACCAGCGGCAGTTCGTTGTCCGTCTTGCCGATGATGTGCTGGAGGCTGCCCGGTTCCCCGGAGCAGTAGACATCGGTGGGTTCGATCGTGACGGTCTTCTCACCGGTGTCGAGAGTCAGCTTCGAGTCCGCGGAGTCGTCGGCGGACTCGGAGTCCTTCTCCTGATCGGACGAATCGTCCGAGTCCTCGTTCTCGTCCGAGTCCTCGGGCGGGGCCTGCTCGCTGGGGGTCTCCTCGGCGGCCTCCGGGCTCTGGGACTGCGTGTCTTCGCTCTGGGGCTGCTCGGAGTCGTCCGAGGCGGAGCCGGAGCATCCGCTGAGAGCGAGGAGACCGGCGAGGGCAACAGTTGAAATCGATCTGATACGCATAGGTCCATTATCGCCGAGAAATCAGGCTGCGTCCCCCGAAACCCGGGTCCGGAGTACGTGCGATTGTGCACATCTGGGACTCAGAGTCATTTCTGGCGAGAGCGCTTCTCCCCCTCACGCGCTTCGCGATCGGAGGCGACGTCGTCGACGATGACAGCGATGTGGCGCACGCTGGTGATGAGCGCGCCGTAGAGCGGCCAGGTCTGCGAGGGCAGCTCGCCCTGCACGAGCCGGCTCGAGAGTTCGTTGAGTCGATCGTGGATCGGTGCCACGTCCGCATCGGGATCGGCGACGGACTTCCCGGCGTCGGTGACGATATCGGCCCACTCGACCCGGAACCGGTCATCCCACTTCCCCTCGCCGTAGGAGGCCTCGGACAGGGTGCGCGTGAGATTGCGCAGGTGGGACACGCCCTCGTCGACCCGCTCGAGGATGTCCTCATAGCCGACCTTCGCCGAGGAGGAGCCGCTGCTCCCATGCGAGGCGGAACGGCGTGCTCGGAGGTAGTCGCGGGGATTGACCCGCCGGCTCTCCCGCGCGAAGCGCACGGACGCCCAGGCGGAGTTGAGCTCCTCGCTCATCGACAGGGTCTCCTGCAGCCAGCTGTCCGACTGGTCGGTGTCCCAGGACTCGCGGAACTCCCGGCCCATGCTGCACAGGACGTCGCCCATCCTGCGGTTGATGCTGTCGACGTACCGGGCCGCCTGCTGATCCCGCAGCGGTGGGATGACGATGAGGTTGACGGCCAAGCCGATCGCCACTCCGAGAGCGAGCTCGCCGATGCGCTCGCCGAGGAGGGGCTGCTGACTGCTGAATCCGCTGCCGAGGATGAAGATCGAGGTCGTGGCGATGGCGACGCCCTCGTCGCGGATCCAACTCAGACGGGCACCGGCCAGTCCCACGAGCAGCGCCAGGGCGAAGGTCCAGAGGCTGACACCGAGGAAGTTGCCGATGAGGAAGGAGATCCCGACCCCGATGGTCGAGGCCACCGTCGTCTGGATTCCGCGTGAGAAAGAGCGGTGGACCGTGGCGTGGACTGTCAGCAGCGCCGTCCACGGAGCGAGGAACGGCATCTGCGAGTCGAGTACGTATCCCGAGAGCCACCAGGCGGCTGTGGCGGCGATGACGCTCTTGCCGATCTGCAGCAGATCGGTGGAGACCTCGGGTTCGCGCAGCCATGCGAGCACTCGTGTGAACGGCTGATCCGGCACGGGCGTCTCCTCCTGATGGAAATCGGTCAGGCGATCAGCCTATCTGCGCGCTCACCAGGTGGGAAGCCACCTTATGCCCGGTGACGGCCGACGGCTCCGCGCAGGCGCTCCAATCCCTCGTCGATGCGTTCGGGGGTGTTCGAGGCGAAGCACAGACGCAGCGCATTCGAGAACTTCCCCGCGGGGGAGAAGGCGGGGCCGGGAATGTAGGCGACGCCGTCCTCCAGGGCGGTGGGCAAGAGCTCCTCGGTGTTGATCGTCTCGTCGTCGAAGGTCACCCACAGGAAGAACCCGCCGTCGGGGTCGGTGGCGCTGACTTCGCCCGGGAAATGGCGTTCGAGTCCGGCCGCCATCGTCAGCTTGCGCTCGCGGTAGGCCGCGCGCAGGCCCTCGACGTGAGAAGCGGCGCCGCCCTCGGACAGCCAGCGAGCGACGAGGTGCTGGTTCGGCACAGGCGCGCAGGTGTCCATCGTCTGTTTCGCGTTGACCGCGAGGTCGCGGACTTCAGGGTCGACGTCGATCCAGCCCAGTCGCAGCCCGGGAGCGACGAACTTCGAGAACGTGCGGACACCGAAGATGAGGGGATCGTTCGGGCTGAGATCGCTCAGCGCCGGCAGGGACTCGCCCGAGAAGCGCAGCATGCCGTACGGATTGTCCTCGATGATGACCGAGCGGTGGCGGTGGGCGAAGGACAGCAGCCGTTCGCGTCGCGGCAGGGACATCGTCACGCCTGCCGGGTTCTGGAAGGTGGGGACCGTGTAGATGACCTTCGGGGCCCGGCCGGTGCGGGCGACGTGGTCCTCGAGCGCCTCGACCTGCATGCCGTCCTCGTCGACGGGGATCTCGAGGATCTCCGCCTCGTAGCTCATCGCGGTGGCCGAACCGTTGGTGTAGGTGGGGGATTCGCAGGCGACGAGGTCGCCGGGACTGACGAAGAGCTTGAACCCGAGGTCGAGGCCCTGCATGCCGCCGGAGGTGATGAGGAGGCGGTCGGGGTCCCCCTGCTGCTCGACGGGGATCTGGTTCGTTGAGGAGAGGTAATCGTGCAGCGCATCGAGGAGGACCGGCTCGCCCTTCGTCTCCCCGTAGGTGAAGTTCGCCGGATCGAAGACTTCCCCCGCGATGCGCGCGAAGTCCTTGGCCGGCAGCATGTCCGGGGCGGGAGCGCCCATGCCGAACTTCACGATGTCATGGTCATAGGAGGCCAGCAGCGTGGTGGAGGCGTCGATGACGGATCCGACGAGCTGATCGGCGCGGCTGGCGAATGGCAGCGAGGGGTTCTGCGAAGAACTCGTGGTCGCATTCATTGAGGTGGTGGACATGAGCAACCTCCTACGAGCGGTGATGCCCTGAAGTCGACTGCTCCGGCGACGTTCAGAAGGCTCCTGCCCGAACGACGGAATACGTGGGTGACCTCAGCATAGGGCCGACCACCTCGGCGAACAAGGGCAGCGCGCACGGCCTCGGCGGACGCGGGCAGGGTCGATTGCCGCGGTGGACGGGGAGAGGCGAAACCGTTCGCCCGCTGACGGCCGTGTCGGTGTGACCCAGTAGACTTGGCGCGTAATGACATCCCCCTCTCACTTCGAGGTGAAGTACTCTCATGCCAGCAATCGTTGTCGTCGGCGCTCAGTGGGGCGACGAAGGTAAAGGTAAGACCACCGACATCCTCGGCACCAGCGTCGACTACGTGGTCAAGCCCAATGGTGGGAACAACGCAGGCCACACGGTCGTCGTCGGCGGAGAGAAGTACGAACTCAAGCTCCTGCCCGCGGGCATCCTCTCACCGAACGTCACCCCGGTCATCGGCAACGGCGTCGTCGTCAACCTCGAGGCTCTGTTCGAGGAGATCGACGCCCTCGAATCCCGTGGGGCCGACACCTCGAAGCTGCGCATCTCGGCCAACGCCCACCTCGTGGCTCCCTACCACCAGACCCTGGACAAAGTGACCGAGCGCTTCCTCGGCAAGCGGGCCATCGGCACCACCGGCCGCGGCATCGGACCGGCGTATATGGACAAGATCGGACGGTTGGGAATCCGCGTCCAGGACGTCTTCGACGAGTCGATCCTGCGGCAGAAGATCGAAGGCTCGCTGCGGCAGAAGAACGAACTGCTCGTCAAGGTCTACAACCGTCGTGCCGTGTCGGTCGAGGAGATCGTCGAGTACTTCGAGCCCTTCATCGAACGGCTGCGGCCCTATGTCGCCGAGACCGAGCTCATGCTCAACGAGGCCCTCGACCGCGACGAGGTCGTCGTCATGGAAGGCGGCCAGGCGACGATGCTCGACGTCGACCACGGCACCTACCCCTTCGTCACCTCCTCGAACCCGACCGCCGGCGGATCCTGCGTGGGTTCGGGCATCGGACCGACTCGCATCAACCGCGTCGTCGGCATCGTCAAGGCCTACACCACTCGTGTCGGCGCCGGACCGTTCCCGACCGAGCTCTTCGACGAGATGGGCGAGTACCTGCAGAAAGCCGGCGGCGAGTACGGCGTCAACACCGGACGTCCGCGCCGCTGCGGCTGGTACGACGCGGTCATCGCCCGCTACGCCGCACGTGTCAACGGCTTCACCGACTATGTGCTGACCAAGCTCGACGTGCTCACCGGGATCGACCGGATCCCCGTCTGCGTCGCCTACGAGGTCGACGGGCAGAGGGTCGACGAGATGCCGGTGTCCCAGACCGAGTTCCATCATGCGAAGCCGATCTTCGAGTACTTCGACGGGTGGAGCGAGGACATCACCGGCGCTCGGACCTTCGAGGACCTGCCGAGCAACGCGCAGAAGTACGTGACCGCACTCGAGGAGCTCTCGGGCTGTCGCATGTCGGTCATCGGGGTCGGTCCCGACCGCGAACAGTCGATCGTCTGCCACGACCTGCTGGACTGAAGCTCGGCCAGTGGTGCCACGGCCTGGTTCGTTCCGACAGACGGCACCGCCGGGCCGGACAGGTCAGTCCAGGTGCTGGTGGGTGCTCACCGCCAGGCGGTTCCAGACGTTGATCGCTGAGATCGCCATGAGCAGCTCGACCATCTCCTGTTCGGAGAAGACGGCAGCGGCGGCCTTCCAGGTCTCGTCCGAGACGCCGTCGGCGATGTGCGTGACCTCCTCGGTCATGCGCAGCGCCGCCTGCTCACGGTCGCTGTAGACAGAGGACGCTTCCTTCCATCCGGCGAGGACGTCGACCTTGACCTGATCGACCTCGGCCTTCCGGGCCTCACCGGCGTGCATATTCAGGCAGTAGGCGCAGCCGTTGAGCTGGGAAGCACGCAATTTGATCAGGGACAGCAGCCCCTCGCCGAGGCTGCCTCGGTGGATGTACTTCTCCAGTGAGTAGAGCGGCTGGTAGGCCGCCTCGTCGACTGCCAGGATGTTCAGGCGCTGGGTGTCGGACATGTGCATCATCTTCTTCACATCGTGCGATTCGTCTGACGTGTGCTCGTCAGCCGTGTCTGTCTCGCACGATACGCCGCTGCTGGACGTGGGGCCAGGGCCGCGGCTCAGTCGCGCAGCTTGCGGATGGACTCGACGGCTCCGTCGTAGGCTGCGGTGATGTCGACGATGTCGATGCGGTCCGGCAGATCGCCCGACGCCTGATGGCTGAGCATGAACTCGACCACGGCGCGGGCGGTCTCCTCATCGTTGTGCAGGACCCCCTCGGAGGCGTCGTCGACGTCGGCAAGCATGAGGACGAGCTCATCGGTGCCGGTGGCCGTGTGGATGAGGGCGAGGAACTCGCCGGTGTCCTGCAGTTCGATCTCGATCTCTTCTTCGGCCATTGCCAGCCTCCCGTAACTCGATGAATGCGAGGGATCTGCTGCCAGCATAGACCCGTCGGGCAACCGAAGGGTGGGAGGTCGGCCTACATATCGGGCCGGGTTCAGTCGCGCAGGGAGTGCTGGTACCGACCCGGGCTCATCCCGACCAGAGAGGTGAAGGCGGTGATGAACGAGCCAGGGTTGGCCCAACCGCATTCGGCGGCGGTGTCGTAGACGCTCAGCCCATCGGCCAGGAGCAGCAGCGCCCGATGGACTCGCAGCTCCGATCGCCACTGGCGGAACGTCATTCCGGTCTCCCGTTGGAACAGACGCGACAGGGTCCGCTCGCTCGCTCCGACCTGATGGCCGAGCTCGGCCAGAGACACCGGATTCGCCAGGTCCTCCTCGACGAGCTTCGTCACGGCCAGCAGCCGATCATCATGGGGCTCGGGCAGATGCAGCGGCTGCTCGCCGGTGGCCGTCAGCTCGTCGATGATGACGAGACGCAGCCGGTCCGTGCTCGCCTTCGACCGGCGCCGCGGGCCCGTCAGAGCCAACATGGCCTCCGTGGCCAGCGGGGTCGTCGCCAACACGGCGGGCCGAGCGACGAGGGCCTCGGCCATCTGTTCGGGGAGGAAGACCACGCGCATGTCCGCAGCCCCATGCGCCCGGTGCTGATGCTCGAACTCCGCAGGCACCCAGACGACGCGATTCGACGGCGCGATCCACGAGCCGTCACTGGTCACCAGGGACAGCACCCCCGTCGCCGGATACACCAGATGCCCGAGGTCGTGGGTGTGCGCCGGCGTCCGCTCATCGTGGCCGAGTAGGTGGATGAGTTCCGGACTGAGGGATTCGTGGCTGAATTTGTCCATTTGCAGTCAGTTTAATGGTTCCCCGCCGAGGCGGGGCCCGTTTGAATGGGGGAGTACCGAAGGACCGGACAGAACGAAAAGGATGCAATGAAGAGACTCGACCCGAACACCGACCCGGAACCCTCCCGCACCGAGGAGGGCAGCGTCCTCGTCGCACCGCCTCGGCGGACGGCACCTGGCGGCGATAGGAGTCGGCTCGGTCTGCTGGTCCTCGGGGCCGGGCTCATCCTCATCGGGCTCAACCTGCGCATCGGGGTCGCCTCGGTGGGACCGGTCCTCGGGGACATCCTCGACGATCTCCGTCTCAGCGCCACGGTCGGCAGTCTGCTGACGACGATCCCGGTCTTCGCGTTCGGTGCGTTCGCGTTCCTCACTCCGGGTCTCACGCGTCGGTTCGGCATGCACCGGGTGCTCGGGATCCTCATGATCGTCCTCGCCGCCGGCATCGCCCTGCGACTGCAGCCGAGTCTGCTCGCGCTCTTCTCCGGCACGGTGCTCGTCGGCGCGGCCATCGCTGTCGGCAATGTGCTGCTGCCGACGGCGATCAAGAGCGACTTCTCGCATCGTGCCGGTCTGATGATGGGGCTGTACTCGACGGCGCTGTTCCTCGGCGCGGCGCTCGCCTCCGGACTGACGGTGCCGATCATGTCGGCCGTCGGCGGATCCTGGCGTTGGGCGCTCGGCATCTGGGCGGTCCCGGCTGTTCTGGCCGCACTGCTGTGGATTCCGCAGATGCTGCGGCGCCCGGCGAGCTTCTCGGGCGCGGGCGCAGTCGCGGGCTCGGGCGCGAGGGCGGACTCGCCCAGCGAGATCGGGGAACCGTCCTTCCGCTCGATCCTCACCGAACCCATCGCCTGGGCGGTCACCGGCTTCATGGGGCTGCAGTCGATGAGCTACTACGCGGCGTTGACCTGGGTGCCTGCGATCTTCCAGGACAGCGGCATGGCCGCCGACCGGGCCGGGTGGATGCTCTCCTTCTCCGCCTTCCCAGCGATCCTCACCTGCCTCTTCACCCCATCGATCGCTCAGCGGCTGCGGCCTCGATGGATCGGCGTGGCCGCCGCCTCAGTTCTCGTCGGTGCCGGGTTCGCCGGTCTGCTGGTCGCGCCCGTGGCGGGAGCCTATGTGTGGATGACACTGCTCGGGATGGGGCAGGGCGCGGCGATCAGCCTGTCGCTGTCCTACATCGTGTGGCGGTCCCCGGACGCTCACCACACCGGTCATGTCTCGACCATGGCGCAGGGCTTCGGCTATCTCTTCGCCGGTCTCGGACCCCTCGGCCTGGGATGGCTGCACACGGTCACCGGTTCATGGACCGCACCGTTGATCGCACTCCTCGCCCTGCTCGTCCTCCAGCTGGTCAGCGGCGCATTCGCCAGCCAGGACCGCCACGTCCGTGCCCGGAGTGCCCACACCCGCGAGGTGCTGGTGCGCGGCTGAGAACCGTCCGGCCGGCCGCTCAGCTGTGGGATTACACTGTGTGCATGACTGCGGCACCTGTCGACGAACTCATCCGCAGCCCGCACCCGCGTCTGCGGCCCTATGTCGGTGACTACGTCGGCTACGACATCTCGGGCGTCCCCGCAGGGACGCACCTGGGTCTGCCATCGGGCGCGATGACGTTCATCGTCTCGATCGAAGAGCCGCTGCGGCAGTGGGACCCGGAGACCGGGGCGGTCGAGGACTTCGATGTCCTGCTGGCCGGGCTTCACCTCCGAGCGACGCACATCCGGCACAACGGGGCAATGACCGGCATCCAGATCAACTTCACCCCTTTCGCCCCGCGGATCCTCTTCGATGCCCCGGCGGTCGAGTTCGCCCACCGCAGCGCCGAGCTCGGCGACATCTCAGCGCCCATCGCCGCCGAGCTCCACGAGCGAGTCAACTCCGCAATGACTTGGGCGGCCCGTTTCGACGTCATCGACGAGGTGCTCCTGCGCGCCGTCGACGAGGAAGCACGACCGCGCGCGGAAATGGTTGAGTCCTGGAAGCACATCGCGGACTGTCACGGACAGGTTCCGGTCGCACTCCTCGCCGACCGGATCGGGTGGAGCCGGCGACATCTCAACGGCCGGTTCCGCGCGGAATTCGGCATCGGGGTCAAGGATACGGCGCGGGTCATGCGCTTCGACCGAGCCAGGAGAATGATCGACACCGGCGGAGCTTCGCTGGCCGAGATCGCGGCAGTGTGCGGCTATGCCGACCAGTCCCATCTCAACCGTGATTTCAAGTCACTGACCGGCACGAGCCCGCGACAGTGGCTGAAAGAGGACCCTGTCGTGCGCAAGTTCCGCAGTGACGTTCCGGGGACGAACCGATAGATCGGCTGCCGGGCATGATTTTCCGCAGTTCCCATTTGTCCAAGACCTCGCCGAGGCGGTCGATCCATGATGGAAGCACGGGACAGCAGACGGCTGTCCGATGACGAGCGAATTCTAGGAGCTGACATGTCGAATGGAACCGCAGCGAACATCTGGCCGACCTTCCGCTATCGGGATGCGAAGGGTGCAATCGCCTTCCTGCGGGAGGCCTTCGGATTCGAGGTCGTGGTCGAGTACGCGAACGCCGACGACCCGCAGCGGGTCGACCATGCCGAACTGGCCTGGCCCGAAGGCGGAGGCATCATGCTCGGCTCGGCCCGCGACGACGGGGGTGTGATGACGAAGACCGGTGTCGCCTCCGGCTCGGTCTACGTTGCGGCAAGCAACGTCGAGGAGCTCTACCATCGTGCGATCAGTGCCGGGGCCACCGAAGTCATGGGCCTGACCGAGCAGGACTACGGCTCACTCGACTTCTGTGTGCAGGACCCCGAGGGAGTGCTCTGGTGCATCGGAACGTACCGGGGCGCGGGCGAGGAGTGACCGGGGCCCACACGGTTTTCGCGGACTAGGCTGAGAGCCGGAAACTGATGTGCCGACTCTGCGGAGCACGAGAGGAGACCACTCGATGACGACGACCATGGCGTCCTCGCTGCTGGAACGATATATCGAACGGCTCGGTCTTGAGGCCTCCGTGCCCGAGCTGCGCCAGCGGGCCGGAGGTGCCTCGGGACAGGTCGTCGAACTCCTCGACGATCTGCTCCGCGCGCACATCCACGCGATCTGCTTCGAGAATCTCGATGTCTTGGCTGCGCGTGCTCGCGGCGAAGTCCGAGCCGTCTCCGTCTCACTCGACGAGGTCGCTGACAAACTCCTCAGGAATCGTCGCGGCGGGTACTGCCACGAACATGCGGTCCTCTTCCGGGGGATCCTCGCGGAGCTGGGGCTTGCCGTCTATCCGGTGCTGGCACGCGTCCACCTCGGGGCCGGACGCGTCGAGCCCGCAGGGTTGACCCACCAAGCGACGATCGTCGCCCTCGGCTCTCAGCGGTACCTCGTCGATCCGGGCTTCGGCGGTGGGACGCCCGAATGCGCGCTCCCGTTGTCCGGGGGTGTACGGGCGACCGTGCGCGGAGAGTATCGCATCGTCCCGGCAGAATCGGCGCTCGAGCCCGCGATGCGCGCCGAAAGCGAATGGGTTCTCCAGTCGCGGACCACTGGCGAGCAGGAGTTCCGCAACGACTACGCCTTCGCCGACGTCGCGCGACAGCGTTCCGACATCGAGGTCTCGAACTGGTACACCTCGACGAAACCGGGAACCCGTTTCACAGGTCCACCGGTTCTCGCTCGGTCTCTGCCCGATAGCGGAAAGCTGACCGTGGAGGGGCAACAGCTGCGGTACGTCCGCAGCGGTGCGGTGCCCGAGCGTCGGGAACGGACGATCACAGATGCCGCGGATTTCGCTCGAGTGCTCACCGAGGATTTCGAACTGAGAGTCCGGGGCGAGTTCGCCGCTCTCGTGTGGGGTGCGAACTCCCAGTCCTGATCGAACCGATCAGCCCTGATCAGCAGGACCCGCTCGAGGCGGAGTCGGGACCGTCGAACCGCGCGAGCACTCCTTCGGCCCAACGATACGGCTGAGTGGCGAGGAGGGCGCCGACCGAACGGCGCAGACGCGAGATCTCGGCACGTACGGTCACCAGATGATCGGCGTCGCCGTAGAGCTTGCGGCTGAGCTGGGAGGTGCTGATGCCCGCCGCCCCGGCCTCGGTGATCGCGGCGAGGACCTGCGCCCTGCGAGGAGTGAGCGGGATCGTCAGCGGCTCGGTGTCCGAGTCGATCTCGAGTACGGCTGGGTGAGCCGAGAGCCTGAGCGTGACCAGGACCGGCCGATCAGCCTCGGTGCCCGAGGGGCGCAGCAGCCAGCCGCCGGTGATCTTCTCCGGCAGGCACAGCCCCGCACCGGGGATGAGGATCGAGCGGTCGGCCGCGGGCGCTTCGATGCGGTCGCGGCTGCGGACCCCCTGCTGATAGGCGACCCAGCCCTCTTCGTCGACGACCAACGCGGGACCCGGTGTGCCGGCGAGCATGGCGGACATGCGGTCGCGCAGGCTGTTCAGCTGCTCCTGCTGGACGATCATCAACCGCGCCTCGGCCAGCCGCACCGCAGTCGTGACCAGTGACCGCACCGCCGGGTGGAGGGTGAGCGCCGGCCCGCTGATATCGACGACGCCCAAGAGGGTTCCGTCGTGCGGATCATGCACCGGCACGGCGCTGCAGTACCACGGGTGCTGGGTGGACTCGAAGTGCTCGGCGGAGAACAGCTGGACGGAAGATTCCTCGGTCAGGGCAGTGCCGATGGCGTTCGTGCCGACCACCGACTCGGACCAGTGCGCCCCCTCGACGAAGCCGAGATCATCGGCCTGACGGCGAGCAGAGGCGGCACCGTCACGCCACAGGATGACGCCCTCGGCATCGGTGACGACGAGGATGTAGGGCGCGGCGTCGGGGGCTCTCAGCAGAACGGACTTCATCTCTTCGACGACCAGCCGCAGCTTCGAACGCTGTCGGCGGGACTCGATCTTCGCATCATCATCAACGACTCGGCGGTTGGCCCCGGCGGGGTCGAGGCCCAAGCGCAGCATTCTCTCCCACGAGCGCCTGACGAGCGCGCGCGGTTGCACCGGCGGCGGGGCCCCGGTGATCACAGCATCGTGAATGCGTGTCAGATCTCTGGCGAGATGCGCCAGGTCCGGCTGAGGCATGAGACGAGTATAGGCAGAGACGCAGTCCCTGACCATGGAATCGGCTCAGACGATGCGGCCGCACCTCACAGTGCTCATCCGCCTCATGCAACTCGATGCAACTCTTCCCGCGCACGTGCTCTCGGCATAGCTTGGACTCACCGAACTCAATGAGGAGGAATGAGATGACCACGACGATCGAACGACCGCAGCTGACCGCCGACGACATCGCCACGAGGTGGCTGCAGGATTTCGAGTCCGCGCTCAGCCGCCGTGATATCCCGGCCGCGGCCGGGATGTTCGCCGCCGCCAGCTATTGGCGGGACCTGGTGTCCTTCACCTGGAACCTCAAGACGGTCGAGAATCCCGACGGCGTCGCCGATCTGCTGACCCACAACCTCGATCGGGTCTCTCCTGCCGAATTCGAACTCAGCGAACCCGCCGCCACCGCGGACGGAGTGACCGAAGCATGGTTCACCTTCACCACCTCGGTGGGGCGGGGGAAGGGGCTCGTCCGGCTCATCGACGAGGACGGCACCAAGGCCTGGACCGTGCTCACCGCGCTGCAGGAGCTCACCGGCCATGAGGAGCCACGGGGGACGCGGCGTCCCAAGGGTGCGGTGCACGGCGTCGATCCCGAGCGGAAGAGCTGGTCGGAGCGACTCGCCGAGGAGGACGCGGCCTGGGGCAGGACCGCCGATCCCTACATCCTCGTCGTCGGTGGGGGACAGGGCGGGATCGCCCTCGGCGCTCGCCTGCGTCAGCTCGGGGTGCCCGCCCTCGTCGTCGATCGGTGGGAGAGGCCCGGGGATCAGTGGCGCTCGCGGTACAAGTCGCTGTGCCTGCACGACCCTGTCTGGTACGATCACCTGCCCTATCTCAAGTTCCCCGACAACTGGCCGGTGTTCGCACCCAAGGACAAGATCGCGGACTGGTTGGAGTTCTACACGAAGGTGATGGAGATTCCCTACTGGTCGTCGACGACGGCCACCTCGGCGACCTACGACGACGAGACGGGCCAGTGGACCGTGGACGTCGACCGTGACGGCGAGGCGGTTACGCTGCGGCCGACTCATCTGGTGATGGCCACGGGGATGTCGGGCAAACCGAACATTCCGACATTCCCGGGCGCGGACGTGTTCAAAGGTGAGCAGCAGCATTCATCTCAGCATCCCGGCCCCGACGCCTACGCGGGGAAGAAGGTCGTCGTCATCGGCAGCAACAATTCGGCCTTCGACATCTGCGGAGCACTGTACGAGAACGATGCCGATGTCACGATGGTGCAGCGATCGAGCACGCACATCGTCAAGAGCGATTCGCTCATGGAGATCGGCCTCGGCGACCTCTACTCGGAGCGGGCTCTGGCGAACGGAGTGACGACGGAGAAAGCGGACCTCATCTTCGCTTCCCTGCCCTATCGGATCATGCACGAGTTCCAGATACCGCTCTATGACCAGATGAAGGAACGCGACAAGGACTTCTACCAGCGGATGGAGGATGCCGGTTTCGACCTCGACTTCGGAGACGACGAGTCCGGTCTGTTCCTCAAGTACCTGCGTCGCGGCTCGGGCTACTACATCGACGTCGGATCGGCCGAACTCGTCGCAGATGGGAAGGTCAAGCTGGCGAAGGGACAGGTAGACCACCTGACCGAGGACGCCGTGGTGCTCGACGACGGGACCGAGCTGCCGGCCGACCTCATCGTCTACGCCACCGGGTACGGGTCGATGAACGGCTGGGTCGCCGACCTCGTCGACCAGGAGACTGCGGACAAGGTCGGCAAGTGCTGGGGCCTGGGCTCGGAGACGACGAAGGACCCAGGCCCGTGGGAGGGCGAGCAGCGCAATATGTGGAAGCCCACCCAGCAGGAGAACCTGTGGTTCATGGGCGGCAATCTCCACCAGTCGCGGCACTACTCGCTCTACCTGGCCCTCCAGCTCAAGGCCCGCTACGAAGGGATCGAGACTCCGGTGTACGGACTGCAGGAGGTCCATCACCTGAGCTGAGCTGAGCTGAGCTGATGCTCTGGGCAGTTCAGAGCTTCAGCGGGACGCTGGGTGGACGAAATGGGCTGATTCTGGTGAAGCAGAAGCAGCCATTTCGTCCACCTTGAGTCCGGTTCGCGTGAGCCGCGGCCTGTTATCGGGGCAGATGCTCGGTGTCGGGCCAGATGTCGTTTGCGGTTCTACAGCCCCAGGCGCGCGAGCACTCGTTTCACGTGTTCGAGCGCTTCGCCCTGGGAGAGGCCGAAGTTCTGGTTGAAATACATACCGTCGCCGATGAGCTGGATCGTCATCGCGAGATCCGGATCGCCGAGGTGGGCGTTGAGGACGTCGAACCAGGCTTCGCGGGTCTTACGCAGCGCGGCCTTGGCATCGTCGTTCTCCAGGGCGAGGCATCCGGCCGCGATGAGACTGCGATCGAGCGCCGTGCCGACCTCGGCCGAGGTCTCCAGATAGTAGTAGTGGAGACGCTCTCCTGCGGCTTTCATGTCCTCGATGTCCTCGGCGACCAGCTGGTCGAGGCGCTTGAGGCTGCCGTTGATCAGCTCGGCCTTCGAACCGAAATGGTAGAGGAGGCCGCCCTTGGAGACTCCGGCCTTCGCCGCCACGGCGTCGAGCGTCGCCCCAGCCGTTCCATGCTCATCGAGCAGAACGTCGAACGCGTCGAGCAGCTTCTCTTTGGTCTCGGTCGGATTGCGTGCCATGGCCCCGAGCCTAGTCGATGCGCTTGCGGCTGAAGCGACGTGACGGCACGGCAGCTCCTGCCCGCACGCTGCCTGAGCACCGCATTCGGGACGACGCTCCCACTTTTCAACTGTACCGTCCGGACGGTACAGTAGCGGTTATGACGACGACAATCGCTCCTCAGCTGCGCGCCGGCCGGCGCGAGTGGGCCGGCCTGGCTGTGCTCATGATCCCTGTGCTGCTGATCTCGGTCGACAACACGGTCCTGGGGTTCGCCATCCCGGCCATCAGCGTCGGTCTCCACCCCACGGGAACGCAGCTGCTGTGGATCGTCGACATCTATGCGCTCATGCTCGCCGGCCTGCTCGTGGTGATGGGCAGCCTCGGCGACCGCCTCGGCCGTCGTCTCCTGCTCGTCATCGGCTCGTGCGGTTTCGGGGCGGCCTCTCTGCTGGCGGCGTTCTCCGTCTCGCCGGAGATGCTCATCATCGCGCGTGCGCTGCTCGGCATCTTCGGCGCTACGCTCATGCCCTCGACCCTCTCGCTGATCCGCAACATCTTCGCCGACGACAAGGACAGACGGATCGCGATCGCCACCTGGGCCGCGATGTTCTCCGGCGGCGCCGCGCTCGGCCCCATCCTCGGCGGCGTCCTCATCGAGCACTTCCACTGGGGTTCGATCTTCTTCATCAACCTGCCGCTGATCGCGGCCTTCATCCCGCTGGCCATCTGGCTGCTGCCCGAGTCGCGGGACCCGAGCCCTGGCCGTGTGGATCCCGCCTCGATCGTGCTGTCGATGCTGGCACTGGCGCCCCTGGTGTTCGCGATCAAGCACGCGATGGCAGCGGGCCCGGACATGCTCTTCTGGGTGACCCTGTCGGTGGCGCTCGGGGCGGGCGCGAGCTTCGTGCTGCGCCAGCTGGCCCTGCCGATCCCGATGCTCGACGTCCGGCTCTTCACCAACAAGGTGTTCACCTCGGCCGTGGCCTCGAACCTGCTGAGCATCATGGGCCTGGCCGGTTTCCTCTACTTCGGCACCCAGCTGCTCCAGCTCGTCCTCGGGCTCTCCCCGGTCGAGGCCGCACTCGTGCTCATCCCCGGCCTGGTCACATCGATCGTCGCCGGCTACCTCGTTGTGCCGATCGTCGCCCGATTCGCCCCGCGCGTCGTCGTCCCCGCGGCCCTGCTGCTCAACGCCCTCGGCATGGGCATCGTGGCGTTCACCCCCGAGCACACTGTGACCGGAATGCTCGTGGCCTTCCTCATCCTCGGCATCGGCCTCGGAGGCGCGGAGGTGGTGACGAATGACCTCATCCTCGCCGCGGTTCCCGCGAACAGGGCCGGAGCCGCGTCGGCGATATCGGAGACCGCCTACGAATTCGGCTCCGTCATGGGCACCACCGTCCTCGGCGGGCTCTCGACCTTCGTCTTCGGTTCCGCGCTGCACTCCGCGATCGGCGATGATGCGAACCGGGCCCAGTTCGACACCTTGGGCTCGGCCCTCGAGCACACCGCGGGACTCGGCGGGCAGGCTGCACACCGCACCGCCGAGGCGGCCGTCGCGTCCTTCGAAACCGGCGTGCAGTGGGCTGCCGGTGCCGCTGTCGTCCTCGTCGTCATCGCTGCCGTGCTCACGAGCATCGGCCTCAAGGGGGCCGGCCGGCTGCTGCCTGGCGCGAGTGGTGACGAGGCGCAGGGTGGAGACGACAGCCGCCCCAGTCGATGAGACCGGGGCGGCGTTGGTGGGTCGGCCGAGGGGCACAGAGCCATCGGCGCTGTCTCGTGCTCAGGACCCGCTGGACTCCGAATAGTCGTAGAAGCCCTGGCCGGATTTGCGGCCGAGGCGGCCGGCATCGACATAGCTGTGGAGCAATTCCCGTGGCCCGGTCGGCAGGTTCGGGTTCTCCTCGGCGTAGTGCTCCTCGATATCGAGCACGACGTCGAGGCCGACCTGATCCATGAGCCTGAACGGTTCGAGTGCGCCGCCGGTGTTGACCTTCAGGATGGCATCGACATCCTCAGGAGTGCTCACTCCATCGGCGACCACAGCGAGACTCTCGCGCTTGATGGCGGCCCAGATCCGGTTGAAGATGAACCCGGTGCTCTCCTTGTGCGCAACGAAAGGCATGATGCCGAAGCGAGGCAGTTCCTCGACGAGCAGCTCGATGATGGTCTCATCGGTGGCCCCGTCCGACATGAGTTCCACTGCCATCGAAGTCGGCGGCATCGCAAAGTGCATGTTGAGGACGCGCTCGGTGTGCTCGACTTCGTCGATCACTTCGCGGGAAGCGTACGAAGAGGAATTCGTGGCAAGGATGGCGTCGGCTGGGGCGAGTTCGTCGAGGGTGCCGAAGAGCGGGCGCTTGATGTCGAGGCGCTCAGGGACCGCCTCGATGACGAGCCAGGCATCGGTGAGGGACTCGGAGTCGGCTTCTGCGTAGGTCTCGAGCTCGCGGATCGTGACGGCGTCGGGATGCGGTGTCTTGGTCCGCAGCTCGTCGGCGGTCTCGTTGACATAGTCCACGGCCTGTCGGCGCTGCTCCTCTTTGGTGTCGACAACGCGCACCTGTGCTCCTCCACTGGTGAACACGGCCGCGATCCGGCGGCCCAGAGTCCCGGCTCCGATGATGACGACCGGGCGCTCCGCGATGTTCTTAGGGGCGAGATAGCTCATGGGGTTTCCTCCACCTTCTCGGCGTTTACCGCCGAAACGAAGTTCGGTACAATCTGTACTGAAAACATTATGTACTCAACTTGCTCGGAACGGAAGACCGATGACTGCGGATGAGACCAAGGCGACAGTCGAGCGATCCAAACGCAGGCGTTCGAACACGCGGACACGGCTGATCGACGCCGCCGACCGGCTGTTCCTGGAGCGTCTGACATTGGCCGTCGGAATCGATGAGATCTGCGCCGAGGCAGGCTTCAGCCGTGGCGCGTACTACTCGAACTTCTCGTCCGTCGACGAGCTCTTCTTCGCCGTCTACGAACGCCATACCGCGCGACTCCTCGAAGCGCTCGCCGAAGACGGAACAGCTGCGATCGCACGGACGGGCGGCAGCCTGGACGAAGTCGTGGACGAACTCATGAAGGTGATCCCAGCCGAATTCGAGTGGTACGCGCTGCGCGCCTCCTTCGTCATCAGGTCCGCCGGTTCGCCGGAGAACGTGGCGGCCCTCCACGAGCATGGCGAGCAGTTTCGGAAGGGCATCACGCCGTACCTGCGTGCTGCGTTCTCTTCTGCGGGACGCAGGTTTCGAGGTGATGAGGCCGAGGGGGTTCGGATGGTCATCGCCGCCCACGTCGGCGCGGTGCTCCAGGCTCCGCTCGTCGAGGACAAAGAGAGGTTGCGACGAGAGACACTCATCGCCGTCATCCGCGGTCTCACTGATCCGATCGATCCGGCTGCCTCTGGCGAGTGACCCGGCGGTCACCCGACACAAGTGCAGCACCCGACACAAGTGCAGCAGCCGACACAAGTGCAGCAGCCGGCACAGCTCGAGCACACACACTCCACCGTCAATCAGAGGAAAGAGGCGGGACAATGGCCGAGATCGGCACCCAAGCGACGGGTCACCAGGTCGTGAACGAGACCGGGGCCGCAGATCGGGGACCCGATGGTGACGACCGTCGACTCTTCGCACTCGACGTCATGGCCGGGCAGCTGGTCGCCATCGACCGCGGCTCGGGCGAGCTCGCGGTGATCAGCAACGGTCTGACCGATGCTCCCGACGGAGTGGCCGTCGACATCGAGACCGCCCGTGCGTTCGTCACTCAGATGGGTCAGCCTGACCGCGCCGCGCGCTCAGGACAGGAGCCGCCCTTCGAGCAGGCGAACGGCTCGCTCGTCAGCGTCGACCTCATCACGGGTGAGACGAAGGAAATCGTCGGCGGCGGTGCCTTCGTCACCGGCAAGCAGCTGATTCGGAAACCGGCGGACGGACAGCTGTTCTGGGCCGATCGTGAGGGCTGCGCGATCTATCGGTGTGAGCACGATGGCAGCAACGTGACGCCGCTGATCCTCACTGCGGGGCAGGGCCCGACTGAGGCGGAGGAACAGTGCGTCGGCGTCGCCGTCGACCCACTCGGAGGGCACCTCTACTGGACGCAGAAAGGACCCTCGAAGGCAGGGAAGGGTCGCATCCTGCGCGCGGGGCTCGAGATCCCCGAGGGAGAGTCTGCGGCCAGCCGAACCGATGTCGAAACGATCTTCAGCGGCCTGCCTGAACCGATCGACCTCGAACTCGATTCCGACGAGGGCGTCCTCTACTGGACCGACCGCGGGGCGGGCCCACAGGGCAATTCGCTCAATCGTGCCCTGATGCCGGCCCCCGGAAGGAGTGCGGGAGCGCCGACCGTCCTCGCAGCCGATTTCCGCGAAGCGATCGGGCTGGCCCTCGACCTCGCCCGAGGTCGTGCCTATGTCTCGGATCTCTCGGGCGACATCCACGAGGTCGACCTCCGCCGCGGAACCTCGCGAGTGCTCAGCACACTCGAAGGCGCCGCGACGGGCATCGCTCTCGCTTGAGAGGCGATGCCGCGGCGGAGTCTTCCGAGTCTTCCGCCCACCCCGGCGCCGCCCGACCTCTCAGCGCATGGCTGTCTCCTGCTCGGAACCGGTGACCGCCTTCTGCCGCCTGCGTGCCAGAACCCGTCCGACGCCGGTGTAGACGAGCGCGCCGATGAGGATGATGTAGAGGACGATCGTGATCGGCGAGGACACCAGTACCGAGGCGTCTCCGCCCGCGGCCAACAGCGCATCGCGCAGGTTCGACTCCGCCAGGGGACCGAGCACCATGCCGATCATCAGCGGTGCCAGAGGCACACCGTAGCGTTTGAGCACGAAGCTGATGACGGCGATGCCCAGCAGCACGAGCAGCTCGAACGTCGACGCCGAGGTCGCGTAGATGCCCAGACCGCAGAAGACCGCGATGCCGCCGTAGAGGTACGGGTCCGGGATCTTCAGCAGCTTCGCCCACAGGGGAGCGAACGGCAGGTTGATGATGAGCAGGACGACCATGGCGACGAAGAAGCTCGCCAAAAGTCCCCAGACGAGTTCGGGGGAGCGGTCGAAGAGCAGCGGACCGGGCTGGATGCCGTACTGGCGGAACGCAGCGAGCATGATCGCCGCAGTCGCGGAGATCGGCAGGCCAAGCGCCAGCAGCGCACCCATGGCGATGCCGGTCGTCGCCGAACCGGCCGCCTCGGGAGCGGCGAGGCCGCGGATCGCGCCCTTGCCGAACTGCGGCTCCTTGCGCCGTGAGTCGAGCTTGCGCTCGAGCCCGTAGGCCATGAAAGTCGGCACATCGGCGCCGCCGACGGGAATGACTCCGAAGGGCAGGCCGATCGCGGTTCCGCGCAGCCACGCGGGCAGCGCTTCCCCGACCTCCCTGCGGGAGAGGAACGGCCTGCCGGAGGAGTTGACCGTATTGTCCTTGGCCTGCCGCCGGATCCGCGAGGCGATGAAGAACACTTCGCCGAGGGCGAGGATGCCTACGGTCACGGTGACCAGGGAGACTCCGTCGAAGAGCTCGGGCACGCCGAAGGTGAAGCGCTCCGTGCCCGAGACCGAGTCGATGCCGATGACGGAGAACCCGATGCCGAGCACGAGGGCCATGAGCCCCTTGAGCACGGAATCGGCGACCACCGAGGAGGTGGCGACGAAGGCGAAGAGCGCGAGGGCGAAGAATTCGGCAGGTCCGAAGCTCGTCGACAGATCCGCCAGCGCCGGGGCGACGAAGACGACGAGGAAGCAGGAGATGAAACCGCCGATGAACGCGCCGATCGCGGCCGTGGCCAGGGCTTGCGGGGCGCGACCGTCCTTGGCCATCTTGTGGCCCTCGAAGGTCGAGGCGATCGCCGAGGCCTGCCCGGGCGTATTCATGAGAATCGCCATCGTCGAATCGCCGAAGAGCCCGCCGAAGTAGACGCCGGCGAACATGATGAAGGCCCCGGTCGGATCGAGTGCGAAGGTCATCGGCAGCAGCAGCGCCACCGCCATCGACGAACCCAGGCCCGGCAGCACGCCGACGGCGGTGCCGAGGAAGCAGCCGACGAGGACCCAGAGCAGGTTCATCGGCGTCAGAGCATGTGTGAAGCCCTCGAAGAGGGACTGAAGAGCATCCATCTCAGAAGCCACCTCCCAGGATTCCCGAAGGAAGGTTGAGCCCCAGCAGCACTGCGAAGGCGATGTAGACCAGGGACGAGAACGTCAGTGCCAAGGTGAGGTCGAACAGCGGCTTCTTCGAGCCCATCGACCGGGCGACGCACCAGAACAGGAGCGCCGCGGCGATGATCCAGCCGGCGAATTCGAGGATGAGCGCGAAGGCGGCGAAACCGCCGGCGCCCCAGGCCAGGGACACGAAGTCGCTGTGCGTGCGGTGCTTCGAATCGGCGGCCCGGGCCTCGGCGAGGGCTCTGCGGTCCTCGGCCGGTTCGTCCTCCTCGTGCGGGGACAGGCGCGAAGCCGCGACCGCCGAGGTGACCGGAGTCGAGAACGCCTTGTCCTCTTCGGCCTCGGCGGGCAGCTCCGCGTCGGCGTCGACCGGTTCCGGATTGCGGATATAGGCGATCGTCAGCAGGATCGTCAGCGCGTAGCCGACGAGCATGATGAGCATCGGGAAGAACTGCGGACCCGGTTTGTCGGCATCCTCGGCGACCTCCATCGTGAGGATCCCGACGAGCAGATAGGTCGAGAACGCACCCATGATGAGCGGCACGACGAGCCCTGAGCGGCCCTGCCACCAGGTGCCGGCGCCGAGGTGGCCCGTCCGGGTGTGCGTGTTCGCCTGCGTCTGCGCGCTCACAGTCCCAACTCCTTCAACAGCTTCTCCACTCGTGAGGTGTCTTCCTTGACGAACTCGGCGAACTCCTGACCGGTCAGCCACACATCGGTCCATTTGTTGCGCTCGAGCGCGTCCTTCCACGCCGCGCTGTCGCGGGTCTTCTGCAGGATCTCGAGCAGCTGCGCGGATTCGTCGCCGGTGATGTCAGGGGCTCCGAGCCAGCCGCGCCAGTTCGTCAGTGTCACCTCATAGCCCTGTTCGGACATGGTCGGCACATCGCCGAATCCCTTGATGCGCTGCGGTGCGGCCACGCCGATGGCCTTGACCCGGCCGGCTTCGATCTGGTCGGAGACCTCATTGAAGCCGCAGGAGGCGAAATCCGTCGTCCCCGACAGCAGGGTCTGGATCGCCTCGCCGCCGCCTGACTTCGGGATGTAGGTGATGTCCGAGGCGGAGATCCCGCCGAGGAGGGCCAGCTGGGCGATGGTCAGGTGATCGACAGATCCGGCCGAACCGCCCGTCCAGACGAACTTCTTCGGGTCCTTCTTCCAGGCGGAGACGACATCGTCGACTGTGTCGTACGGGGCGTCCGCAGCGGCGATGAGCACATCGTAGTCCTCGGCCACGCGGGCCAGCAGCGCAGTGTCATCGAAGCCGACCGGGGACTCGTTGAGCGCGATGCCGCCGACCATGGCGGTGCCGGTCGCCAGAATGGTGTCGGCCTGGCCGTGCATGGTCGAGAACTTGCCGAGCCCGATGGTCCCGCCGGCACCGGGGATGTTGACGACCTGCGCGTTGTTCGCCAGAGCGTTCACGCGCATGGCCTGCTGCGTCTCGCGGGCGAAGCCGTCCCAACCACCGCCGGCACCGGCAGGAGCGATGAGGGTGAGGTTCGAGGACAGGTCGCCCTTCGCCGAGGCGGCCTTGACCGAATAGGTCGTCGCGGTTCCGATCGCCGCCACGGCGATGGCCCCGTAGGCGATGCGGCCGAACATGCGTCGGGAGGGATGGGAGGATTCCACGGTGGAGTCCTCGTCAGGTGGCGCCTTTGGCACGGACTTCTCCTTCGAAGACAGATGTGATGTGAGACTCACCCTAAGGGGGCGCGGCTGCGAACGGTGCTCTTGTGCTCTCTGTGCGCGTTCTGCCCATTGAGTGCGTTGTGCGCATTCTACTCGCCGGGGCGTCGGCACGTCTGTCTGACACTTCGGCGCACGTCTGCGGCGGCGAGGGACGTTTGTGGTCACAGAGCCGAGGCGAATAGCCGTTCTCCCTCTGTGTCAGGCTGGTTGTGAGCCACTCCGGATGAGAGAGGAACCGGAGCACCATGGCCATCACCCCTGGATAC
>NZ_JADBHG010000011.1:0-59857 GCF_017808095.1 Brevibacterium renqingii
ATCAGGCGCTCGATCGTGCATCGGGCCACATGCCCGCGCCCTAACTGGTCGGGTTCGCGGTTGAGGACGATATGCATGGGACTGCTGAAGGTTTGGTTGACTTCACGACTGGATAAATTCCAGGAAGGATAGAAGTCATGCCAAAGATCTACACCGATGAGTTCAAGCAATCAGCGCTCGAGCTCTTGGACGATGGAATGACCCAAAAGCAGGTGTGTGCCGACCTCGGTATCTCGAAGTCAGCTCTCCAGGCCTGGGTGCGTGACTCGCGGCTACGCGAGCACGGACTCGAGCCCTCCCGTGATGTCGAGGAGTCACGCGCCCAGGCGGCAGCGCTGAAACGCATTCGCGAGCTCGAGCGTGAGAACAAGATCCTCCGCGAGGCCGCAGCGTACCTTTCGCAAGCGAACTTGAAGCTCGGTGGCCATCACCCAAAATGATGTACCCGCTGGTCCTTGAACTTGCTGCCACCGGGGTGCCGGTGGCAGTGACCTGTCGGGTGCTCGGCTTTACCAAGCAGGGGTTCTACAAGTGGTGCGCTCATCCGGTCTCAGCTCGGGACTGGGACGAGGCACATCTGATCAATGCCGCCTACGACGTTCATACGGACGATCCTGAGTTCGGGCACCGGTTCATCGCCGATGAACTCCACGCCGCGGGTCTGCAGACGTCAGAGCGTCGTGTGTGGCGATTGTGCTCGCAGCAGGAGCTGTTCTCGCACACGATCAAACGGGCCCGGAAGCACGGTAAGAAGCCCGGCCCGCCAGTGTGTGATGACCTCGTCGAACGCGACTTCACTGCCAAGGCAGTCAACGAGTTGTGGCTGACCTATATCACCGAGCATCACACCAGTGAGGGCAAGCTGTATATGTGCGCGGTCAAGGATGTGTTCAGCAACAGAATCGTCGGCTATGCCATCGATTCGAGGATGAAATCTCGCCTGGCTGTGGCGGCGATTGATGATGCTGTGGCCCGTCGTGGCGGACAGCGAGCCGTGGCCGGTTGCGTGGTGCATTCGGATCGCGGGTCGCAATTTCGTTCTCGGAAGTTCCAGCAGGTTCTACGGCGTTACGGGCTCGTGGGATCGATGGGTCGGGTCGGTGCTGCTGGTGATAATGCGGCGATGGAATCGTTCTTCGCCGTGTTGCAGAAGAACGTCCTCGATCGGGGCCGTTGGGACACGCGAGCGAGGTTGCGCACAGCGATCGTCCACTTGGTCGAGCGGACCTAGCACCGGAAGCGTCGACAGCGACGTTTGGGTAAACTGACCCCGGTTGAATACGAGCTTGTTCACCAAAAGGCCGTCGCCCTGGCGGCATAAACCCAGGAGTCAACCAAACCTTCAGCAGTCCCATGTGGCCCCCTTCCGTGCGCAGCGGGGACGTAAAATCAGGGGTATGGACTGTGAGATTCAACGATGAATGGCGGTGTTCTTGCATCGCTATGTGGCGGTCACTCGCTTTCCTCCGACAAATGTCCGAGATGCCCCCGCGGCCACTATGCTTGTGCTGACCATATTTCGAAGGAGCAATCATGAGTCAGACACCGAATCTCGTGCAGCGACATATAAATGCTTTCAACAATCGCGACGTCGACGCGCTGCTCAAAGACTTTGCGCCTTCGGCCGAGTGGATCACTGGTGACTACACGGTACCCAAAGGGCAACTGCGCGATTTCTTCACCTCCGCGATGGAATCGCTCACACCCCAGCTCACTCTCCGACGCGCTATCGACGGAGGAAATGCAGTTGCCATCGAAATGACAGAGGCCTGGACCCACGACTCCACCGCAAAATCAGCTGAGCTGATAGCAGTTTTCGATCTAGACGCGGGAAAGATCACCCGAGCGAGAATTTACCGCGAGGGCACCGCAGATCCGTAAGCCCCAGCGTTGGTCTTTCTCGACCGGCAGGCAACTCCGAATCATCAGCTCCGCTTAGCAGTGCATCCATAGCAGGCAGTCATCCTCGTGCGAGGATCAACCACCCACGTCCCGGAGCGTACGACAGGTCGCGCACCTCGATGTCTATGAAGCCAGCCGCCGAGAGCGATTGTTCGAACGCTTCTTTGTTGCGAAACCGTAGGGTCGAAGTGGAGTCGATTCGTTCACCATCGCGGTGAAAGATCGTCGGTGATTCGAAGCTCACGAGCTCCCCGTCTATTTTGGTCACCTGTATCCATTCCTCAACTGGCCCTTCGCTGTCGAGCTCGACGAGCCGATGAGTCTGTTCTTTAGTCCAACGCTCCCAACCGCGGTCGGCGGGACGTCGTGCCTCGAAGATGAGGTGCCCTCCTGGCCGAAGGCAGGTCTTGATTGCCTCCAAGGTGGCCATCCAGGCGTCGTCGCTCAAAAACACTTGCGCGACGTTGGCAGTCATCGTAGCGAGATCGAATTGCCCTTGTCGGCGTGGATCAGCAGAAACGTCGACTGTTGTGCCAACCACGAATTCTGCGAGGTCAGAGTCCACCTTTTCTCGCGCAACGTCGATGGACGCCGCCGCTGGGTCAACTCCCAACGTGAAAATTCCCAGGGTCGTGAGCTTTGAAATCAAGGTTCCAGTACCGCAACCGACGTCGAGTACCGTTGTCGCTTTGAACTCCTTGATGTACCGAAGATACATGTCAAGATCGCTTCGGTCAGGGTCAAGCGGATCGTAGACACGAGCGAGCCTGGGATTGGAGAAGATGCTATCTGGCATTTTTCCAGGCTACCGGTTCAAGACACCCTCCAGCCGGGACAATCTATACCGTCCACACGTAACCGCTAGGCTCGGCAAAACACCGGAGGTCGGTGTACAGGCTCTGAGGTGGGCGGCACGAAGCATGATCGTGAACAGATCCGAGTCGAAAGCATTCGCATGTATTGGAAACCTTTTGGATGATGCAACACCGCTACAGAGTATTCGAGAGTGTCCGCTCACCGAGTCTCGTGATGCCTCTAGTTACCGATGACGAGGATACTCGCGGCTGCCTCAACGACATCGTCGGTGATGGTCTCAAGTTGATTGATTCTCATGACTCGTCTGATCTGGGGAAAGAGTCGTTCAAGCAAACGGAAGTTGCCACGAGTGATTCGCTCGATCGCTGCGACCGCTTGGGCATCGGTGAAGTCGTCCATGTCGAGTGTCGATCCCAGACGCTTCCATTGTCGTTCGAGGACGAAGAGGAGTTCGTCGCGGCCGAGTGAACGGTAGTTGTGGGAGAACCCGAGACGCGAGTACAGCTGTGGGTAATGTCGGAAACGTTGATCGATTCCGGGCATCCCGATGAAGATGATCGCCAGCCCGTGCCGGTCGTGTTCGTCGCGCAGGAGTTCCAGCGCCGTTGGTGTCAGTCGTTCAGCCTCGTCGATGATGACCAACTCGACCAGGTTCGCCGCGTTTCCGACGTGGACGCCAGTGACTTTCCCAATCGTGCGTAAATGCTCATCGATGCAGAACCCGACTCGGGTTTGAAGATGCCCGATGTCATTCATGATCTGCTTATGACGAGGCAAGACTTCCGGGGTATAAAAGACTGTTCGGGACCGATGCGCGGTGGCATGGACTTTCGCATCAGCTGTAGACCGCGGCCCCCATTCGTCGACGAAGGTGCCGACTTCATCCCAATGGGCGTAACGGCGCGCCGAAAGTGTCTTACCGACGCCAGCCTCGCCGTGACAGATACCGATCGTTTTCTCTTTGCGCACTGCCGTGGCGAACTCTTTGAACCGACGGTGTTCCTTGGTGATGATGAAGTCCCGTGCCATTAGTCGTCCTCTTCATAGGTGCGTAGCTTCGACCGTCGGCGCGCAGTCTGGCTACTTCTCTGGGGTTCTTCGCGATTCGCAACTCTGGGGATGCGTTCGTTGATGTCTTTGCGTAACTGTCGGCGGCGGGCGCGGCGGGCTGATTCGACTTCTCGGAGGCTGAGCCTCTGGTTCGGGTTGGTCTGATCGACGGCCACGCAGATGAGGGTGTCGCGCTCGTAGACTCGGATCTCCGAAATGTCGCGGGGGTCATAGCGGATCGTCACTGGCTTTCCGACGAGCGGAGCGAGCGTTGGTGAGAGATAGCGTTGACCTTGGAAATGGATGCCATCGCGGCGGACAGTGCGGTGTTTGGGAACGGTCAGCAACAGTCCGTCGAGCTCGGCCAGCGTCTCGGGCATTCGCGGGAGCCATCCCTGTCCGATCCAAGCTGCCTTGGGGCTGGTGTTGATTTCTCGGTGCGGGCGTTCGTTGTATGCCGTGATGAAGTCACCGATCTTCTGATCCCGGGTGGGCAGGTCCATTGAAGGCGTCGGCTTCTTCTCGGAGCCTTTGGTGTATCCGGGCAGGGTGGTGAGGAGTTCGGTGTTGAGGGTACCGAAGAAGCGCTCAATCTTTCCGCGGCCTTGTGGGCGGGCGATGGTTGAGTAGATGATCCGGATTTTCAGCGCGGTTGCGGTGTATTCGAGGTGGTGGCTGGTGAAGTCGCTGCCGTGGTCGACGTGGAGGACGTTGGGGATGCCGCACATGGCCCAGGCGGGGTCGTCTTTGCGCCAGATCGCTTGCCGGAGTGCTAACGCGGTATTCATTGCTGAGGGTGCTCCGGTGAAGACCATGTATCCGCAGATTGCTCGGGAGCAGTCGTCGATGATTGTCGTCAGCCACGGGCGTTCCGGGCGTCCACTGGCATCGGTGATGAGGATGTCGAGTTCGGTGTGATCGGCTTGCCATGTGTCATTGGGATGCTCGGCGGTGTGCCGGTAGATGAGTTCGTACTGGTCCCTGTACGCGGCAGGACCGTCGAGGGCGAGAGTCACCATCGCCGGATCCAAGCTTTCCAGGATGGAACGGACCGTCCCATAGCTGGGTGCCGCCTCGCCTATTCGATGCGCCTCCTTCACCGTGAGACGGTGGAGATTAGCAATGCTCGGGCGTGGCCGTGTGAGCCCGAGTCGTTCGATGAACGCTTGAAGCTTAGGGTGTGTGCGCCTGGAACCAGAGTCGTGTCGGGTCTGCGGTTCAAGAGCAGCGACGCCACCGGTTTTGTATTGCTGGTGCCAGCGTTGCAGGGTGCGCAAACCAATGCCAGTGTCTCGGGCCAGAGTTGTCAGAGGAATGTCGTCTTCGACGTGGAGCCGAAGGATTCGCCACTTCTCTGACCCGTCCATTTCACATCGGTTTAGTTAGAGGTCGCGCGGATAGGGCGTTTGGATCAAGGGCACCGGGCAGGGCGAGCATCCCACCTGTAGCGCTTCCAAGACTGGCGGACCAGGCGGCGGATGAGGATGACCGCGCTGGCCAGCGCGACCCAAGCGTTCTGCACACACCCCTGCCGGTCGGTCACCTTTGCCAGCGCCGAGAACCCTCGGTTGTGCCATGAGTTGGTCCGCTCAACGACCCATCGATGAGTGTGGCTGATAGGTAGGAAGGTGCCTTTGGGAGTGATGTTCGGCGTGCAGCCCATCTCAGCGAGCAAATCCCGGGTCCGAGCCGAGTCGTAGCCTGCGTCCAGGTGGACTGTGATGACCTCTGGAAGCCAGAACCCGAGCCCGGCGAGAGTCTCAAGCGTGGGACGCAGGAGCGCGGAGTCGTTCCTGTTGGCCCCGGTCAGCACCCATCCGACCGGAATTCCGCCGCCGTCCACGAGCATAGATCTCTTGAGACCAGATTTGCCGCGGTCGACAGGGCTGCGTCCGGTGTTTTCTCCTCCGCACGGTGCTTTGACGATGCATCCGTCGACCACGAGGTTGTGCAGGTCGAGGCCGACGGCCTGGTCGTAGGCCTCGAGGGCCAGGCGGTGGAGTTGTTCGAAGACGCCGGCGTGTATCCACTCGTCGCGACGGTCGCGCATCGTGGTCGCCGAGCAGGACTCGTCGGCGTGCTGCTGATAGGTGCCACCCAGGACGAGGCGCACCAGAAGTTTGTCGAAGACGACCCGGTCAGGTATGCGTGGCCGGTGGCAACCCAGGGGGTGGTTGATGTTCCGTTCGGGAAGCAGCGTTTGGAACTGCTCCCACAGAGGGTCGGTGATGAAGGTGGGCAGGACGGGCACGTGGCCTTCTAATTCTCGTCGTGTTGGAGCGGAGGGGTTGCCGCGCCGCATCCTTCTGGGCGCGGCGCGGCAGCCTACTCTGCTACCCGGCCTGCGGCTGCTCCACGGCGGTGGCCGGCGAGCGGGAAACGACCACGGCTCCGACGATCAGCCCAATGACGGCGAGTACCGCCGCGATCACGAACGGGTCTCCGGCGTGCAGGGCGGGGGCGAACCCGAGCCCTACGTAGATAGCCACACCGGTTGCCCCGCCGAGCTGGTCTGCTGCTCGCTGGACGCCGGAGGCGATCCCTGCGTCCGCGTCGGTGGTCCCGCTGACCGCGATGTACTGCAGACCCACGAGTCCGAAGCCCATGCCCGCTGCGATCAACAGCATCGCCGGGAGCAGCCATGCCGCCCCGCCGCCCAGGACGGCCACGAGTGCGACCAGGCCCATCGCGCCCGCAGCGGCCGCGAGCCCGACCAGCACGCACGCGCGTGCACCCCACTTCCCCAGCAGCCGGGGAACGAGCACCGATGCCCCAATCAGCGCCGCGGCCAGGGGCAGCATCGTGAGGCCTGCCCCCAGAGGCCCGATCCCGAGCCTGTCCTGCAGGTAGAAGGTGAATAGCAGGAACGACGTCGACAGCGCACCGCTGAGCAGCATCGTCGTTAGGTTCGCCCGCAGTCGAGCGCGGTCGGCGAAGAAGGTCAGTGGGACCAGCGGGTTCGGCGACCTCGACTCGACGCGCACGAACCCGACAGCGGCCAGCACCGCACCGACCAACGCGGCCACGCTCACCCAGAGGCTGGTGGCAGGCTCACCGGCCTCCACCGCCGCGTAGACGAAAAGCAACGGGCATGCGGTCAACAGGAGCGAGCCCGGGAGGTCCAGGCGGACCCTCTCACGAGACGCGGATCGGTCCGCAGGGACCAGGACGAGCGCGGCCACGATCACCACCAGGATGAACGGCACCGAGACCAGGAAGACCCAGCGCCAGCCCAGGTGGGCAGTGATGATCCCCGACAGAGCGAACCCAAGAACGAGGCCGCAGCTGGCCACGGCGGCCCACACGCTCAGGGCGCGTGACCGGCGCGGGCCTTCGGGGAAGAGCAGCACGATGGTCGCCATCGCCGCGGGTAGCGCTACGGCCTCGCCGGCTCCCTGGAGCAGGCGTGCGGCGACCAGGACCGGGAAGGATGAGGCCAGACCCGCGAGCAGAGAAGCCGCGCCGAAGAGAGTAGTGCCGACCAGGAGAGTGCGGCGACGGCCGAGAAGGTCACCGAGCCGGCCGCCGAGCATCAGCAGCCCGCCGCCGGTGATGGTGTAGCCGACCACGACCCAGGTCAAGGAGTGGCCCTCGACGCCGAAGTCCGCGCCGATCGAGGGTAGCGCAATGTTGACTACGGTCACATCGATCGCGATGAAGAATTGCAGCATGGACATCGCGCACAGCACGAGCCATGCGCGCACACGGTCGAAACTGTGCACGCGGGTAGAAGATGAAAAACTTGATTGCATCTGTTGCTCCGTCGCCCTAAAGAGTTACGAGCAGCACAAACGGCCGCTCCGGATAGATCACGAAGCGACTGGACGTTCCAGGTGAGATGTTGCTGAGAGCAGGACGTCCCGCCGCTAGCGGGACGTCCTGGTCACTGCCGCACAAGCGGCCGAGCATGAAGAGGCAGACATGCTACCAACGCTAGCAGAGGGACCCTGTGACTCCGGGCCTGTTTTCCTATCCGCGCGAGCTCTTAGTGTGTCGTGAGTGCCGGCGGCCTGACGGTGTCGATACAAGGTGGCTCTCGACCAGCCCACCAAGCGTGCCGCATCTTCAGCGGTGCGTCCCTTGGCTCGGGCGTCTTCAGCGATAGAGAGCTTCTGGGCGATCTCGTCCGGGTTCACCGGTGGCCGCCCAAACTTGGTGCCGTTTTGCTTGGCTGCGGCAATGCCGGCGTTGACGCGTTCGGTGATGAGTTCACGTTCGTACTCGGCCAGCGTGGCTAGCATTCCCAGCATCATCCGACCCGATGATGTCTCGGGGTCGATGTTGTCTGAGACGGATCGAACCTTTACGCCTCGGTCCCGGAGGTGGTTCACGGTTGCCAGAACATCGAGGAGCGATCGGCCGAGGCGGTCAATTCGCCACACGACGACGGTGTCGCCGTCCTCAGCATAGTCCAGCAGCCGCCTCATTCCAGGTCGCTGTTTTGCTGTCCTACTCCCAGAGGTTACGTCTGAGAAAACATCTCGTTTCTGGACTCCCGCACCGACGAGTGCGTCGAGTTGGAGCTGCGCATCTTGTCCGGCAGTACTGACTCGCGTGTATCCCAGAAGTCTCATGCTTCAAGAATGACTCACAAAGGCCAAAAAGTCACGACCGTAAGACAGTTCACGGTGAGACAAGTTTTCGAGACATTCTCTGACCTGTGAAGTCGGGCGGCGAGAGCTTCCAAGACCGAACGAGATGCCTGTCTTATAAATCTAAACGTTTAAGAGACGCACAAGTGAAGAAGAAGGCACCATCCCTCTTGGCGTCGAGGGAAGAACTTAGGCGAGACAGCTATTGCGTCAGTTTGCTAGGGCGTGTTGCTAAACGTTTCTCATCCTCTCTTCAGAGAGACTTAACCACGTGTCGCGTGATGTGATTTCTGATGAGATATGGGCCGTCATTGGCCACTTGCTCCCTCCCATGAAATCGACGGGTCGCCCGCCGATCGATAGACGTATAGTCGTCGAAGCCACTGCGTGGCGATACCGTACCGGCGCACCATGGCGAGACCTCCCTGAACGGTTCGGGAATTGGAACACGATCTACAAGAACTTCAACCGATGGGCCCAGGCCGGGGTCTGGGCAAAACTACTTGAACACGTCCAATCCCTTGCCGCCCACAGCAAATCCCTCGATTGGGTAGCCTCGATCGACTCAACAATCGTGCGCGTCCACCAACATGGCGCGACGCTCTCGCGCCACACAGGGGGCACAGTCGAACTACAAAAAATTCGGCGAGGAACCTCCCGATCACGCAATTGGCCGATCTCGCGGAGGCATGACGACCAAGAACCACCTCGTCGCTGATGGTCGAGGACGAGCGCTGGCGTTCATCCTCACACCAGGACAGACGGCGGATACATCAATGCTGACGGCCACGATGGAGCAGATCCGTGTCGTGGGTGCCAAAGGCCGCCCGCGCACACGACCAGATCGATTGATGGCCGACAAGGGCTACCCGTCCAGAGCAAACCGAGCCTGGCTGCGAGATCGGGGCATACCCGCGACTATCCCCGAACGTGACGATCAGATCGCCCACCGGCGCAAACGACGTGGACGCCCGATCGATTTCGGTGACGACCAACGCGAACGCTACCGGGGACGCAACGTCGTCGAACGGTGTTTCGGGAAACTCAAGCAGTGGCGTGGGATCGCGATGAGATCAGACAAGACTGCCCGCAACTATCACGCTGCAGTCTGCCTCGCCGCTTCACTCCAATGGCTATAGTTCTCGAGAAGGACCAGACCCCACGCGTTAGCTCACTTGTAGATGCAACAGTGGGTAGGGGCGTCCGGCATCGTCGATTTCGCTGCGGCCAACGACGCAGAATCCTCGATGGGTATAGAACTCTACAGCTTGGACATTCTGCTCGTTAACGTCAACGCTTCTGATGCCGTGTTCCTTGACCGCGTGTCTCAGAAGTCTCGTACCAATCCCTCCGCCACGTCGTCCAGCGTCGATAAACAGCATTTCCAGCTTTCCATCCAAGACGCCGGAGAATCCTGCTGGGCGACCATCGAGTTCTGCGACAAATAGCGAGACGGCAGGGAAATAGTCAGTCTCCAGCTTGGATTCGATCTCTCTTCGGTCCGCTTCGGATAAGAAGTCGTGAGTGGCGTTGACTGCGCTTCGCCAGATCGCTTTGAGTAGCGGATAGTCTGTTTGCCCGTTGGAGGGCCGGATACTGAGTTCAGTCTCGCCGCCGTGTGGTTGCTCGCTCATATCTCCATCATGACAGGCCAATCGGGTTGGCGCGTGACCGAACTTCGGGGACCACTTTAGCAACACGCCCTAAGCCAATCCAAGGAGAGTGTCATTGATGTTAATAGCTGCAGTCGCTCCTTCTGCCGCGGCATTGACTAGTTGAGCGGACGAGGTGACTACATTTCCTGCTGCCCAGATCCCCTCTATGCTCGTACGGCCGAACTGATCACGAGTGGTCCAGCCTTGCCCGTCGCGCGCGCAACCTGCCTTACGTAAAAGGTCGTCATTCGGCTGAAAGCTTGGTCCGACAAACACGGCCCCGACCGTCATCGTGTCTCCAGGGTTAATGGCTAGAACAGAATCGTTAGTGGAGCTGGTGGATACGGAGGTCACCATGCGATCATCTACTGAAATGCCGCGCGCCAACAGGTCGTCTCGCTCGTCCTTTGAGAGCGACATCCCGCAAGTAATCAACGAGACCTTTGGATTCCACTGCGTCAGTAACTTCGCTTGCTTCAAGATGAATGGCTTGTTCTCGCCGCCCAAAACCGCCACGGCTTTCTCCGGGTCCAGCTCAGCCCCGTGGCAATAGCTGCAATGATGCACAGTCTCTCCCCAGTGGTCCTCGACGCCCGGAATTGAGGGAAGAACGTCCGTGATGCCAGTGGCGATGATTACTGCATCTGCACGGATCGATTGGGAGTCTGTAAGAATTGTCAGACTCTTGCCGGATCGATTTTCGGTGATCGAGTTAGCTTTCGCGCGCACGATCTCCCCGCCGAAGGCCTCGACCTCCGAGCGCCCAAGCTCGAGTAATTCCTGGGGCCCTATGCCCTCGCGGGTCAATAGTCCGTGCGCGTGAGAGGCGAACCGGTTTCGAGGCGACCCGGCGTCGACTACCTGCACCTTGCGACGGGCCCTTGCAAGGGTGAGTGCCGCACTGAGCCCGGCGACACCAGCCCCGACAACCGCAACATCGACGTTCAAAGGCTTCACGTGTTTGCCCTTTCATCAGGTATCCTGGACCAGATGATTGTATACTAGTTAACGGAGTGATGGTGAGCTTTCCGCCTGAGTACCGAGGTCAAGTAGTCGATGCGTGGCAAACCTACGCCCCTGCGCTTAATGACCGAACGATGCGCGTTGTTGGAAGTTTGAAGTCGATTCACGAGGCGTTAGCTCGAAGCTCAGAGAAGGCATGCCAGCATCACCCGGTGTCGCCTGCAGAATTGGAAGTGCTGGTACCGCTTCACCGCAGTAGCATTGCGATGACTGGTGCCATGCTGGCGTACCGGCTAGGAATGACGCGCGCGGGAGTTGCAAAGCATTTGAAGCGTCTGGAAGCAAGGGGGCTTTTAAGCCGCGACCAAATGCCCGGAGACAAAAGATCATCGGCGATCACACTCACTGAGCAAGGAGCGCGCGTAACCGAAAGCGCGTTCGCGGAAGAGCTATCTGAGCACGCGCGGCTTCTCCGCGAGGTTATTGATGACAAAAAGCTCTACGAAGCCCTCGCGGAAGCGGCACGGAAGGTCGCTGAAAGTGCAGCTACAGCGGGCGGAGATTGACTGCGCGTCAAGAGCAACGTGAGTCTCCCTAAAGCGAACACGGGACCACCTCGTCGAGGTCGTCACTTTCGATTGATGGGGAGTAGCCGCTGGATTCCACCAAAGACCACAAGCAGGTTCGATTTCAATCGTGGTCACTGCCCATGGTCCCAGGCCAGATCTGGTTGCGGTGAACGCGTTGACGCCATTCTCCGTTTCACAATCACCGCCACTTATCGCTGAAGCTCACACCGCAGGTGCTGCTCTGTGACGAACCGACGACGGCGCTCGACGTGACGATTCAGGCGCAGGTGCTCGATCTCTTCCGCACCATGCAGCAGGACGAGGGTCTCGGTCTGCTCTATGTCACCCATGACCTCGCGGTCGTCGCTCAGCTGTGCTCGTCGATCAGCGTGATGAAGGACGGGCAGATCGTCGAACACGGTGTGCTGCAGGAGGTCTTCGACGATCCTCAGGAGGAGTACACGCGTCGACTGCTGACAGCGACTCCGCGAATCGATGAGGGCGTTGACGATGTGGGCCTTGCCGAGGAGACACGATGACTGAGACTCAGCCGGCACCGGCTCGCGGTCTGCGCGCCGAGAACGTCACCGTCACCTTCGGACGTGGTGACCGCGCCTTCACCGCGGTCGATTCCGCCGACCTGCAGGTCCTCCCGGGCGAGATCGTCGGACTCGTCGGCGAATCGGGTTCGGGGAAGTCGACGCTGTCCCGAGTCATCTGCGGACTCCAGCGTGACTACGACGGCACGGTGAGCGTCGACGGTCGGGAGTTCGCACAGAAGCGCACGAGCGCTCAGTGGCGGATCGTGCAGATGGTCTTCCAGGACCCCTTCGCCTCTCTCGACCCCCGTTATACGGTGCGGGCGACCCTCGCCGAGGTGATCCGCCATCATCGTCTCGCCTCCGGTGCCGCTCTGCGGGCCAGGTGTGCGGAGCTCATGGCGATGGTGCGGCTGCCCGAGGAGTTCCTCGACCGCACCCCGACCGCTATGTCGGGAGGGCAGAGGCAGAGGGTGGCGATCGCCCGAGCGCTTGCCGTCGAGCCCAGGATCATCGTCGCCGATGAGGCCGTCTCCGCCCTCGACGTCAGTGTTCAAGCTGAGATCGTCGCACTCTTCGCCCGACTGCGCGAGGAACTCGACCTGTCAATCCTCTTCATCTCCCATGACCTGGCGGTCGTCAAGAAGCTGTGCGAGCGGATCTACGTCATCCACAACGGACGTCTCGTCGAAGAGAACACCACCGAGGAGATCTTCACGTCACCGCGCGACGACTACACGAAGACACTGCTGAAGGCGATACCCACCTTCGACAGCGCTTACCTCGATCGGATCCGAAGAGGGGAAGGGTGATGGCCAAGGGATTCGCAGCGGTGACTGCCGCGCTCTGCGCCTGCCTCGTGGTCCTCGCAGGGTGCGGTTCATCAGGAGAGAAGACTGCCCGGCCCGGAGGCGACCTCGTCTTCGCTCGCGCCGCCGATGCCACAACTCTGCTGCCACCGACGACGACCCAGAATGAAGACATCTGGACACTGCAGCAGGTCTACGAGACTCTCACGCTCAACAAACCCGACGGGTCCGGGGTCGAACCGGGGCTGGCAACCGATTGGGAAGAATCGAAGGACAAGATGTCCTGGACCTTCCACCTGCGCGAGGGAGTGAAATTCCACAGCGGCAAGACCCTCGACGCCGACGATGTCGTCTTCTCCCTCAACTATGCGCGGGATCAGGAGGATGAGAACAATCTCTGGGCAGCCGAATTCGACCCGATCAAAGACGTGAAGAAAGTCGATGACCACACGGTGCGCATTGACCTGAAGCAGCCGTGGGGTCCCCTGCCGAGCTATATGGCGCTGTTCGCCGCATCGATCTACCCCGATGACTTCGGCGGACACGACGCCGAGTACATGGCAGCGCACGCAGACGGCACCGGGCCGTTCGAGGTCGGCAGTTGGAATAAGGGACAGAGCCTGGAACTGGTGAAGAATCCGGACTACTGGGAGGACGGCGTCCCCTCTCTGGATTCCGTGACCTTCAACGTCGTCGCCGATGACAACACTCGTCGCCTGCAGCTGCAGGGCGGCCAGGCCGATATCAATCAGGAGCCTGCTCCATTGAGCATGAGTCAGCTTTCGCGCTCTCAGGACATCAATGCCCAGGCGTTCACCTCGACGAAGATCCTCTATTTCAACATCAACAACAAGGAGAAGGGACTCGACGATCCCAAGCTGCGCCGTGCTATGTCGTATGCGGTCGACCGCAAGTCCATCGTCGAGGTGGTCTACGCCGGTTACGCTGAGCCCGCGACTTCGTTCATCTCACCGGGACTTGCCGGTCATGCGGACAAGGTCGACAGCAGCCAGTTCGACATGGAGAAGGCCAAGCAGCTGGTCAAGGAGTCTGATCATCCAGACGGTATCGACATCACTATTCAGATTCCCTCGGGTGTCGCCAACCGTGAGCTGCTGGCGCAGATCGCCCAGCAGGCGTGGCAGGACATCGGCCTGACCGTTCACGTCCAAAAGCTCGACGATGCGACTCTGACGACGAACCGCACGAACGGTGACTTCCAAGTTCAGGTCAGCTATGCGACGTCCGATGTCTCCGACACTTCGCAGATGATCAACTTCCTCGCCGTCACCGACGACTCGGGAATCCGCTCCGGCTACGCGAATCCCAAGGTGGAGAAATGGGCGGAGGAGGCCGTGGCCGAAGAGGACCCGGAGAAGCAGAACGAGCTCTACGCCCAGATCCAGCAGCAGGTCGCCGACGAGGCCCCGATCGTACCGATCGCCTACCAGCGGGCGCTGTACGGAATGAGCCGGGATGTCGTCGGTTTCGAACCCTATGTGCTGGGCACCTATGGGCTGAAGGAGACGAAGCTCAAGCACTGAGGCGGTAGGACCATGCGACCGCGACCCCGACCAGCGCAAGTCCGGACATCACGAGGTAGCTGATGACGAAGCCCGAGCTACTCGCCGATGATGACAGTACGATTCCGACCACGGCGAGCAGCGTGGTCGTGATCATGCTCTCGGAGACCTGCAATGATGAGCTGAATTCCCCGTGCCGCCTCGGATCCGTGATCCTTAGAGTCGCCGACGCGATGCGCGGGTAGACAATCCCCATTCCCAGTCCCATGAGGACGCAGCCGATGACCACGCCGGCGAGGGGGAGCAGTTCAGTGACATGACCGAGAACGGCCAGCGGACCGCATGCGACCAAGGGCGCGCCGGCCGCGAGCAGCAGTCCGTCCGTCGCTCCTCGGGAGTCGAATCTGCCCTGTGCCCATGAGCCGACCGCCCACCCGCCGGCACCGCTGGCGACGACGAGACCAGCCGTCGTCGCAGAGTGACCGTTGTGACTCTGCAGGAACAGCGTGAGGTGGACATCGCAGGCAGTCACCGTGGCACCGAGGGCCCCTCGCAGCCCTATGAGTCGAGAAGCGGGGCCCCTGAGCCGCAGGGTTCCGGCCGGCAGAATGGCCCTGGCAGCGCCCACAAGGATCACGCTGGCCAGCACAAGCGCAGCTACGGAGGCTCCGAGAGGGAGTTGACTCGCAGAATGCAGAGCTAGGAGCGCCGCCGCGGCCACGGCCGCCGACAGAATTCGGCGGTGACCCCGCTGCGACGACGCACCGGACTGGGCCGGACCAGACTCTGCAGTGTCAATAGACGGAGCGTCAACGCCGGCCGTCGGCGAGACGGCAGTCGAAGTGAAGAGCGCGATGATCGCAGCCGCCGACCCGACGACCACGAACCAGAAGACCACGCGCCACGACGTCGCCTCGGTGAGATAGCCGGCGGCCAGGGGCCCGGCGAGCGAAGGCACAAGCCAAGCGGCGCTGAGCAGACCGAACATCCGCGGACGCAGGTCCTCAGGCAGCACACGGGCGATGAGCACATAGATGACCACGGAGTCGATGCCGCCGCCGAGGCCCTGAACGAGACGGCCGAACACGAACATCTGCGGATCGGTCGCCACCGCGCAGGCGGCGATGCCCAGGACGAACAGAGTCCCACCGAGGGCAAGCGGCTTCCGCACTCCGTGGGCATCGATCCACGTTCCGGCGAGCACGTAGCCGACCAGTCCGGTGGTGATCGTGCCCGCATAGGCAGCCGAATACCACGTCCGCCCGTCCAGATCAGCCATTGCAACCGGCAGCACGGTCGTGACTGCGAAGGACTCGAATGCGATGAGCGCCATGAGAGTCAGGGCACTTGAGATGAACGGCGCCCGCTTCGCCGTCCACAGTCCGCCTCCTCGACTCACCGCACCGCGCCGCTTCCCCGACCCGGCTGAGGCTGATCTCATGGTCCGCCGATTCGCAGGGCGATCTTGCCTCGCCCGTGCCCGGTCTCGACGTTCCGATGCGCCTCAGCGGCTTCGTCCAATCGGAAGGTGCGCCGAATGTGGACTCTCAGTCGGCCGTCGGCAACGAGTCGGGCGAGATCGCCGAGGCGCTCGGCCGTCCGCCGACTGCGGACGATCCGACACCCCAGTTCGTCGGCCAGCGCCATATCCACGATCGTCGCGATGCGGGCTCTGTCGTCGACGAAGCCCACCGCCAGGCGCAGGTTCTCGTGCCCGGCGGCGTCGAACGCGGCGTCGAATCCGCGTCCGACTCCTCTGAGTCGATCCATCTCGCCGGAGCCATATCTGACCGGGTGCGCTCCGAGAGAGCGCAGGTAGTCGTGGTTGGCCTCGCCTGCGGTCCCGACGACCTCGGCGCCGGCGAGAACCGCCAGCTGGGTGAAGATCGTCCCCACACCGCCCGCGGCTCCGTGGACGAGCACGCGGTCACCCTGTGCAATACCGAGATCCTCGAAAGCGGTCAGAGCTGTCTGTCCGGAAGCCGAGAGTGCCCCCGCCTGGTCCCAGGACAGCTCTTTCGGCTTGAGGACGACCTGAGCGGCAGGGACCGCAGCGTACTCCGCATAGGAACCGAGCATCGAATAGCCGAGCACCTCATCACCGAGGGCAAAGTCCTCGACATCAGGTCCGAGTCCGACAATGATTCCGGAGAAGTCGTTTCCCGGGATCTGGGGGAAGACGATATGGGCCCCCGGCGGAGTCCAGCCTGCACGGATTGCCGCATCGGTCAGCTGCACTCCGGCGGACATCACGCGAACGAGCACCTCGCCCGATTCTGCAGAGGGTCGCTCCATCCGCCGAGTGCGCAGGACTTCGGCGGGTCCGAATTCGTCGAACGCCGCCGCCGTCATCAGCATCGCGCTCATCGTGACACCGCCTCGCTGTGCAGGAATGATGCGATGTCTGCGGCAGACCGCGCCCCGGAGATTGAATGATCGCCGAGGAGGTACGTCGGAACCGAGGGGAATCCTCGGCGGACCGCTTCGTCGTGGTCGTCTCTCACCGCAGTGTCCAGTCGTGGGCTGTCGACGGCGGTTTCCACCTCAGAATCGCTAAGTCCCATCCGCCTGCCGAGTTCTGCGAGCACCTGCGGGGACGAGATGTCGAGGTTCTCGGACAGATGTGCGGCGAAGACGATTTCCCAAGCGGCATCGACGTCGAGGGCGCGTTCCTTCACGGAGCGGAGCAGACGGTGCGCGGCTCGCGAATCGACCCGCAGCGCAGTGTCGATCGCGATGTCGAGGCCGACCTCTCTGCCGGCTTCGCGAATCGTGCTCGACAGTCGCTCCCACTGCTGCTCCATCATCCCCCATTCGGATGTCGCCACGTCCGGCAGCATCTGTCCGGCGGTTGGCGGTCCATCCGGTTCGAGCAGGAAGCTTCGATGGTGGACGGTCAGCTCCTCGCCGAGCAGTGCAGTTGCCTTTCTCAGCCTGTGGTACCCGATCCAGCACCAGGGGCATCGCACATCTGCCCACAGTCGTATGTCGATCATCGTTTCGTCTCCTCATCGTTCGGTGTTCATGTACAGTCGACTACATGAAGTGAACTTGACGTCAAGGAGATCTTCGACGATGCCGCAGATCCATGAGGACGTGGTCTGGCTGAAGCCGGGACAGGTCGCCGAACGAGCGGGCATTGCGGTCTCGGCCCTGCATTACTACGAGAGCCTGGGCCTGATCCGGAGCCGGCGCACAGCGGGGAATCGGCGTGAGTATCGCCGAGACACGCTCCGTGTCATCGCCTTCATCCGCGCGTCCCAACGTGTCGGAATCGGGCTGGACAGAATCAAGGAGGCTCTCGACGAGCTGCCAGAGGACGGCATTCCGACGAAGCGTGATTGGGCGCGGATCTCTCGTCGTTGGCATGATGATCTCACCGAGAGGATCGAACATCTCACCGCGCTGCGTGATACCTTCTCGAATTGCATCGGCTGCGGCTGCCTGTCCCTGAAGTCATGCCCCTACTCGAATCCCGATGACATCCTCGGCACAGATGGACCGGGGGCACGGCGGCTTGGAGGCCCCAAGAGGAGCTGAGCTTCACGGATCGGGAGCCGCTCCGCTCAGCTCTCGACGCCCCAGCTCACCTGTCGACGACGATGTCGGTCAGCGGAGTCGAGCAGCAGGGCAGGAACTTTCCTGCGGCGATCTCCTTCGGCCGGATTCCGCCCGCATGCTTCATCTCGACTTCGCCGCTGACGAGCACGGACTTGCAGGTTCCGCACGCGCCCTCCGAGCAGGATGAGGGCACCGACAGTCCGGCATCCAGAGCGGAGTCGAGCACGGTCGCGGACTCATCGCAGTCGACCACGCGCCCGGAGACCGTGAACTCGACGGAATGGCTCCCACCGGTGATTCCGACTGAGCCACTTCCCGCAGCCTTGGCCCTCGCACCGGCCTTGGCCAAACGGTCGGCGGGTGAGGTGGCGAAGACAAAGGATTCCTCATGCGTCCGCGCAGACGGCACCCCCCGCCTCGGCGAGCAGGGGTCGCACGGCCTCCATACACGGTCCCGGCCCACACACGAAGGTTTCGCGGTCGGCCGCGTCGGGGACCACCTCGGCGAGGGTATTCTCATCGATCCGGCCGCGCCGACCAGCCCAGGTCTCCACCTCGGAATCCCTGGAGCACAGGATGGTGACGCTGACTCCGGCGACCTCGGCGAGCTGTTCGAGCTCGGCGCGGAAGATGATGTCGAGCGGCGTCGAGGCGCTGTGGACGAAGGCGATGTCGGCGCCGGACCCTCCCTGTCGGGCGAGCAGGCTGCGCACCATCGACATGATCGGGGTGATTCCGGAGCCGGCGGAGAGGAAGAGGTGTCGTTCGGCCTGGTGGAAGCTCGTGCTGAACAGTCCGTAGGGCCCGTCCGCGTGCAGCTGATCGCCGACCTGCACGGTATCGTGCAGATGATTCGACACCGCTCCCCCGGGCACGCGCTTGACCGTGATGGTGAAGATATTCGTGCCGAAGGGCGCCGAGGAGATCGAATAGCAGCGCTCGAGTCCGAGCTCGGGGATGCGCATCGTCACGTACTGACCGGGGGCATCTCGGACATTTGTCGGAGGAAAGCGAGTGACCGCCACATAGCGATGCAAGAACACCGCCATTCATCGTTGAATCTCACAGGTATGGACAGTGCGCGAGACGAAGCCAGAGAGTTCTTGCGCTCGCGTCGTGCTCGGATAACCCCCCGAGGTCGCGGGCGTCACCACGTTCGGGGGTGCCCGGCGGGTACCGGGTCTGCGCCGCGAGGAGGTCGCGATGCTCGCGGGCGTCAGCGTAGATTACTACACCCGCTTGGAGAAGGGGAATCTGCGCACGGCCTCCGACCAAGTGCTTGACGCGATTGCCGAGGCCCTACGACTAGACCCGGCCGAACGCTCCCACTTGTTCGACCTCGCCCGCTCCGCCCGCAGTCGCACGGCACCGGTAATGGACGATCCACGAGTGACCAGCTCGCACGTCACCGATAGTCTGCGACCCATTCTAGACGGCATGATCGGCACTCCAGCTTTGATCAGCAACGGCCGCCTCGACATTCTCGCTGCGAACCCACTCGCCCGCGGCCTGTACGCACCGGTGTTCGATAGCCCTACTCGAGCGCCGAAATCACCGGCGAACCTCGCCCGGTTCCGGTCCCTCGACCCGGCCAGCCGCGATTTCTACCCGGACTGGGCGGAGTCTGCGGACGCGCCGGTCGCGATCCTCCGCTATCAAGCCGGGCAGTATCCCCGCGACACCGCACTGAGTAACCTCGTCGGGGAGCTTTCTACCCGCAGCGACGAGTTCCGTACCCGGTGGGCCGCGCACAATGTCCGCACTCACGACAGAGGCGCCAAACGCATCAATCACCCTGTCGTCGGGGAAATCGCCCTGGACTTTGACGCGATGACTGTTGACGCGAATCGGTCGCTGCGCTTCATGGTCTACACCGCACGGCCCGATACTCGAGATGCCGAGACTCTTGCTCTCCTGGGCTCATGGATCACCAGCGAGACGGCCCTTAAAAGCCTGAAGCGATAAGCACGACCAAGCACCCCATGTTTGCGTCTGTTCTTCTGCTGGGCAAGTCCTACCGGCGATAGGTCGACAGTCTGCCTCTGTACGTTACCGGGCAGAGTTGCGACTCACGCCCGCCGACATGAAACTCAATTTTGGTCGAACTCCGCGGATCGCTTCTCCACGAATGCACGGATGCCTTCAATACCGTCTTCGGATCCGAAAAGCCGAGCCAACGCCAACTGGTCTGCTGTGAGAGCGGTCTCCAGATCTTGCGAACGCCCAGAATCGATGACATGTTTCGCCTCACGCAACGCATCGCGCGGTCGAGCAGCGAGTGTCGATGCGAACTCGATCACCACAGCATCTAATTCTTCGCGCTCCACAACCTGCGTCACTATTCCTCTAGCGTTAGCCTCGTTAGCAGTCACTGTTCGACCCGTCATAACCAGCTCTTTGGTCCACCGAGCTCCCACTTCGCGCACAAGTCGTTGAGGGCCTCCTCCGCCGGGAATGAGACCGAGCTTGATCTCAGGGAGCCCGAACTTAGCCGTGTGTGCAGCAAATATGAAGTCACAGCATAAGGCGATTTCGAAACCTCCGCCGAAGGCATAGCCATTGACGGCAGCAATTGTCACTTGCGGCAAGCGCGCCAAATCATCGAAAACAGCTCGCGAACGACGTTGATACTCCGCGAACTCCTCTATACTCGCCGTCGCGTACTCCTCGATGTCCGCTCCAGCCACGAACCCACGTCCCGTGCCAGTGAGAATAACGACTCGAATACTGGTTGTCTGCCGGATACGGCTGATCTCGCGACCGATTGCAGAAACCAGCGAGCTTGAGAACGCTCCGAGCTTGTCTTCGCGGTCGATCTGGAGGATGCGAACGTGGCCGATGTCCCGCACCTTCAAATTCGGGTGCACCGCCGTTCCCGCGGACAGGTCATTGGTCATCTCGCTTCTCCGATGAGCTCGTGAACCTCGGCATCAGTCAGGACTTCGCGCAGGATGTCCGCCGAGTGTTCGCCGACGCGCGGCGGGGCGAGACGCTGTTGCCAGGGTGTTTCACTTAGACGAATAGCGGATCCAATAAGTTCAATAGGTTTGTCGCCCGGACCCTTAACCTCCACAAGCAAGTCCGAATCGTCATCGCGCAGCTCGTCGACAGCTTCTCGCGTAGTTCGCACGCGAGAAGCCCACAGTCCGCGACGGCTCAGTTCGTCAAGCCAGTGCTTGACTGTTTGAGTACGGGTGATGGTCTCCAGTCTCCGTTTTACCTCATCGCGGTCCTCCCAGGGGTCGAGCCCGATGAGATCCGCGCCCTGAACGCCCTCGGAAATCGCCGGTAGTGACGCCATGGCAATAGCTATCCAGCCGTCTTTTGCTTCGTACACGCCGAACGGCGCCGAAAGCCAGGATTGACCGATGCCTTCCTCAGAACGGTCGTAGTCCGCGCGCTGATTGACGAAGGTGGAAATTTCCTGACACTGCATCGCTATTGCCGTCGAGTACAGATCGACTTCAACTCTCTGTCCGATCCCGTGCGTGTTGCGGGCGACGATAGCGGCAAGGATGCCGTTGGCGAGCGTGAGCGCCGTGGCGTGATCGACGATAGCGGTGCCTGCGGGAGTAGGAGGATCGTTGCGGCGACCGGTCGAAGACGCAAGGCCAGACATCGCCTGGATGAGGAGATCTTGTCCGGGGCGATTTTCGCGAGCGAAAGTCGTGTCTTGACCCCACCCAGATCCGGAAGCGTAGATGATGTCTGATTTCACCGCCTTGAAGTCCTCATAGCCGAGACCCAGGCGGGCAAGGACTCCGGGTCGGAAATTCTCCACGACAACATCGCAGGTCTTGGCGAGTTCCAGCAACGCGTTTTTCGCTGCTGGATTCTTCAAATCAACCGCTAGCGAACGTTTGTTCCGATTCATCGCGAGGTAGGCGGCAGATTCGCCCTCCACGAGTTCGCCCATCATTTCGAGCGAACGCTCCCATTCTCCTTCCGGTCGTTCCACTTTGATGACGTCGGCGCCCAAGTCAGCAAGGACTTGCGTGCCGAAGGGGCCGAGCATCATCTGCGTGAAGTCTAAGATGCGGATTCCGTCGAGTGCTTGCAAGGGTCTATCTCCGTCCTTCGGCGGTGGTGCGATTATCACTGGTAGCTGGCGTCTGAAACAGAGCGCGTATGGTTGCGCGGTCGACTTTCCCGAAGGAGTTGCGCGGCAGAACTTCGAGGATATGCACGCCAACAGGCTTTTTATATGAAGCAATGTGGTCCAAACATTCCTCGCGTATGGCCTGCGTCAACGTCTCGCGAGTGCGGGCGGAGGCATGGGGGTCGATGACAACGAACGCGTGAACGCCTTCACCCCACCGTTCATCAGGCAGTCCCACTACTGCCACCTCGGCAATTTGATCCATTTGCTCGATCACTTGCTCGACTTCGCGCGGTTGCACATTGAACCCGCCGGAGATGATTGTGTCTGTGCGCCGACCAAGCAGCTGAAGGTAACCTTCATCGTCCGTGTAACCGAAGTCGCCTGTCGCGAACCATCCATCCGCGCGCACGGGGCAATTCCAATACTGCGGCATAACAGTAGAACTGCGAACCTGCAGTTCGCCATCTTCTGACTCCCGGTATTCGACCCCGTCTACCCAGCGGCCAGCAGATTGTAGGTGGGCAAGCCATCTCGCCGAGTCGGCCGGATTGGCCTCAAGCTCGATGACGGCTTCTCGGTGATCTTCAGAGGAAAGAACTGCGAGCGGAGCGAGTGCCTCTGCCAGCCCGTAGAACTGCACAAGTGCGTCGGGGAGGAGCCGAGTTGCCCGCATAAGAACGTCAGCCTGTGTGGGGGATCCTCCGTACGGCATTGCCCGAACAGTCGACACAGCTTCAGGACGTGCCTCCATCGACGAGAGAAGACGTGACAATAGGGTAGGCACCAGGGGGACGATGGTTCCTCCGTGAAGCTCGATGGCATTGAGGAGGCCTCCGGGTTCGAAAGGATCCACGATTACCGTGGAGGCGCCTTGCATCATGCAATCCAGGGCGATGGACCCACCGAAATGCGCCATAGGCGCGCCAAGCACGACTACATCGCGTGGAGATATCGTGGGCAAATTGTCCAATGCGTTGCTCATTTGGGCAAGCCATGTCTCATTTGTTACCACCACGCCCTTCGGCTGACCAGTAGTTCCAGAGCTATACATGAGCATCACAATTTCGTTCTGCTTAACAGGCCCAGGTGCCGGTACGATATTCAACTGCGCCGCGGCGCGAAGGCGAGCTAGTTCCGTCAGGCTGCCTGTCAAGACACTAACTTCCGCTGATGAACCCACAACGGCCAAAGCCTCCCGGACCTGATCCTCGACAGACGGCGAGCAGACTACGACTGAGGCGCCCGCGTCGACCGCGATTGCTGCAACCTCACTCGGGTGCAGCCTGGCACTCAGTGCCACGCGTACGAATTGAAACCCTAAAATTGCATGATCGAGGAGGCGCGCCGGAACACCGTTATGGAGGTAGCCTACAACTCGGTCACCGGGATGGACTCCCTTTAACGTAAGCTCCACGGCAAGACCACGAGCTAACTCTGCGACCTCGGCGAAGGTGAACCAGTGGTCTTCGCTTAATAAAGCGGGCTTGTCGCCGAATTTCTCATATGTGGAGGAAAGGACGCTGGCCACCGTTGTTTCGTCAAAGTGTGACGACATCAAGCCACATCCTATTCAAAGTACGTAGCACTGTTTCCGACCGGGTGCCTTCAGTAAACATATTATGCAGTGCGCGACTTGCTGTGCGTTGATACTGCGGGTATCCCACACGTCGTGGACGGATGAATGATCTTGACATCGTTGCTGCCGTGTTTCGGTAGAGGTCGGCAACCCGCGCGTTCACAGCATCGTCCGACCACGCATCGATTGTGGCAGGCTGACCGCCGGCCTCTGTGTACAGTCCACGTTGCACATTGTGGCTGGTAGCGAAAAGGACGAAATCAGCTGCCTTATCCCCGTGTTGCGACTGTGAAGAGACCCCGAGCCCAACGCCACCGGTAAGCGTCCCTACGGGGGAATCACCTAGACGAGGAGCGTCGTGGAAGGTCACCAAGCGACGGTCAGAGCGTTTGAGCGAGTAGGTGGAATAAATAAACACCGAGGGACAGTAGACGCCCGGACCGCCACCAGACAGCTCGTCGAGTACTTGCACAGGATCCATCTGCAATGACCGTGGAGAGCTGAGTGCGGCCAGTTCTCGCAGGGCCTCTAACGCGGGAAGACCCACGTTTGAGGCGATGCCGTCTTCATGCCACCACGTAGGTCCACTGACAAAATCGGACTGCGGTCCCGGCGAGTGAGCCTCGCATAGCGACAGGAAGGTGCCCCAGAGGTGCGTCGGATTTGCGGTCAGGAGAACCCTCTCACGACCGAGCTCATACATTGTTTCGAGGGCTTGTTGCCAAGTAATGGGGGGATCGTCGGTTGAGAATATTTCATTCGAACTCGCCGCACTGACCATGCATGCAGCGTCCACGGGCATCGCGTAGAGCTCCTCATTCCACACGTAGCTTTCGAAACTTCTCCCCATGAAAGAATTTTTGCACTCAACGAGGCGCGATGAGGGGACGAGTGACGTCAGTGGTGCAAGAGCACTCTTTTCCACCCCATCGCCCACGAAGGGATGATCGATGGCCATGATGTCGAACTTCTCTGCTAGAAGCTCTATCGGCATCTCTTCGAATGCATGTAACGGACGGGCAGTCCAGTCGATCTCAATGCCTGGGTGAAGGGAAGAATACGCCTCGCTCGCTTGGTGGATCGAGTCAACTGCGCGAGGATGATCCCACGTGATGCCATGGAGCGTGATTTGAGAGTTCTGACGGTCTGACTCTACGGCGGTACTACTACCCATTGATGCTTGGCTCCTTCGTCCGATCCAAATTAAAGTAACACGTTTTACCGAAACTGTCATATTCCTGGATGCCTACAGTAGAGGTCATCGCTTTGTTTTCACGAAAGAGCCCTCGACACTGTTGTGTTAGATTTCCACGGCTTGCGGCAGTGTGGACCAGTGAGGCATCCTCGAGGCGAAGCGCGTGATGCGAGCGCTTCGATGATGTCGTACAACTCCACCGCGAGCGCACCGCTGGGGGACTGATGCAAAGAAAGGTGACAGTTTGAGTGTCAAGCTGCGAGAGCAGCTGGCTCTATGATTGCTTCGTACTCTACTGGTGTCAATCGACCCAACCGGGCTTGTCGGCGACGTCGGTGATATGTCCGCTCGATCCAGGTCACGATCGCGATTCTCAACTGGTCGCGAGTGGTCCACCGGCGACGGTCGAGAACGTTCTTCTGCAACAGGGCGAAGAACGATTCCATGGCCGCGTTATCGCCCGCTGCGCCTACTCGTCCCATCGACCCGATGATGCCGTGACAGGCCAAAGCCCGAGTGAATTTCTTCGATCTGAATTGGCTGCCGCGGTCGCTGTGGGTCACGCATCCGGCCACGTCACCCCGCCTGGTCACAGCCATCTCGAGGGCATCGACAGCCAACCGGGCCTTCATCCTCGAGCTGATCGAATAGCCAACGATCCTCGACGAGTAGGCGTCCTTGACCGCACAGAGGTACAGCTTGCCCTCATTCGTATGGTGCTCCGAAATGTCGGTCAACCACAGCTGGTTCGGGCCATCAGCTCGAAACTCGTGCCTGGTCCGCCCGTCGGCATCGACAACCGCGCACAGATCGTCGTGAACGGGTGGGCCGGGTTTCTTCCCGTTCTTCGCCCGGCCCTTACCGAAGGCGGAAAACCAGTCATTGGCCGAACACAACCGCCACGCAGTGCGTGCCGCCATGGGTTGGCCGGCCGCTTCGGCTTCGTCGGCGAGGTATCGGTACCCGAACTCGGGATCATCGCGGTGGGCATCGAAGAGCGCATCGGCCCGATATGCCTCAATGACGACTGCTTCAGGGATGGGTGCTGCCAGCCACCGGTAGTAGGGCTGGCGGGAGAGCTTCAAGACCTGGCACGACACCGCCACGGGGATCCCGTCGGCGGCGAGCTCTCTCACGAGCGGGTAGAGCCTTTTGACGGCAGATTCGCCTGTGACAGATACGCGGCCGCGCGGCGCAGGACCTCGTTCTCCTGCTCAAGCAGACGATTGCGCCGACGCATCTCTCGTAGTTCGGCGGACTCGTCGCTGGTGTTGCCGGGTTTGTTGCCGGCATCGATTTCTGCTTGGCGGAGCCATTTGTTGATGGTGCCTTCGTGGACTCCGAAGTCCTTGGCGATCTGTCCGATCGTCGTCTTGGAATCCCTGGTCTGGACGACGCGGATGACGTCGTCGCGGAATTCTTTCGGGTAGGGCTGTGGCATGGTGTCTATCATTTCAGGCTTGCCTATGAACAAGCCAGATTAGATGTCACCTAACCCTGCATCAGTCCCAGCTGATTCTCTCCCCAATGGCACGGTTGTGTCTCATGACTGGTTGGTAGCTTAATGACAGGGAGATTCGCGAGCGGACGATAGGGATGGCCATCGGACCTTCTCTGGAAGGTTGTGTCAGGCAGGCGGCGGTCGCGATCACGTACTACGGCAACCAGACCTTCTCATTACCCGGAGTGGGCACCGCTCGGAAGTAGTCGAGGATTGCCGCTAGCCCGGGGTGGCTATTGTCCTGGCGGTGTACGAGCGAGTAGGGGTAGATGGGAATTGGATCCCGAACTGGTATACGCCGAAGATCGAAATGAGACGGCCACAAGTACCGATCGCGATGACCCACAAAGGTCCCCAGTGATCGAGAGTCCGCGATTTCTTCGAGGAGAGCTTCGTCGCCGAAGTGCGGTCCGATGCCGTCGATGCTGAGGTCGAAGTTTTCCATCAGCCTGTCGTAATAGTGGGCCCATTCGGTCCCGGGGGCGATCCCGGGAATCCATATCCGATGGCCTCTCAAATCGCGAAGCGTGACAGATTTGGCGTTGGCTAATGGGTGACCGGGGCCGACTAGTACCTCCATCTGGGACTCGAAGACGCGAGTTGCTGTGATGTCGGGACCATAGGCCTGTGCGCTATCAAGGATCGCTCGGAACGAGGCATCGATGGTTCCGGCGCGGATCGCTTCAACAGCACGTGGTGCACTTGCAGACTCCAGCGTCACGATGTCGAGAAGTGCGTCGGGGTGAGCTCGATGGTACTCATGAAGCAGAACTGAGGGTGCGATGCGACGGTGGAGGACATCGACTCGCAATGCTCGGTGTCCAGGATGGACGGAGTCCAGGGCGCGTTTGGCGACCTGTACGAATTCGCGGGCGTGCGGAAGGAGGGCCTGTCCGTCGACGCTGAGCTGCGCTCCTCGCGGCGTGCGGGCGAACACGCGAACTCCGAGCTCCGACTCTAGCCGGGAGACGCGCTTCGAGATCGCCTGCTGAGTGACCCCCAGCTCGGCCGCCGCCTCCTGGAACTGCCCGAGCTCTGCGACGGCGAGGAACGTCTTTACTGATTCCACATCCATGCCGCCACTCTACGGGGTACAACTTTTGGTTGTGGCACATCGATACTCATGTTGTTGGATTCATGTCCGTTCGCACTGCTGAACTGATCCGGTCAACCATGCGTTGTTCGGAAGAAGTCGAATGTCTGCAGACGAGTTTGTCCATCTCCACGTCCACAGCGAGTACTCCATGCTCGATGGGGCCGCCCACATCGGTCCGCTCGTGGACGAAGCCGCCCGTCAGGGCATGCCCGCGGTCGCCGTTACAGACCACGGGAACGTCTTCGGGGCGTTCGAGTTCTGGCGGACCGCGAAGGACGCCGGCATCAAACCGATCATCGGGACCGAGGCGTACCTGACCCCAGGTACTCACCGATCGGAGCGCACCCGTGTGCGCTGGGGTGACGGATCGAGAGACGACGTCTCCGGCGCTGGTGCTTATACACACCTGACGATGCTCGCGGAGACCACCGAGGGCATGCACAACCTCTTCCGGCTCTCATCGCTGGCCTCGATGGAAGGACAGTACTTCAAGCCGAGGATGGACCGCGAACTCCTGAGCACCTACGGAAAGGGCCTCATCGCAACGACCGGCTGCCCGAGCAGCGAGGTCCAGACTCGCCTCCGTCTCGGCCAGTACGACGAGGCCCGTCAGGCGGCAGCGGACTTCCGTGACATCTTCGGGGCGGAGAACTACTTCTGCGAGCTCATGGACCACGGCCTGGGAATCGAGAAGCGTGTGATGGGCGACCTCATCAAAATCGCGAAAGACCTCGGCCTGCCGCTCGTGGCCACGAACGACCTGCACTACGTCGCCGCCGACGACGCGAAGAGCCACGCCGCTCTGCTGTGTGTGCAGTCCGGAACGACCATGGATGACCCGAACCGCTTCAAGTTCGACGCCGACGAGTTCTATCTGAAATCCGCTGCCCAGATGCGGCACCTGTTCCGAGACTTCCCGGGCGCCTGCGACAACACATTACTGATCGCCGAACGGTGCAACGTCGAGTTCGATACCTCGGCGAACTACATGCCGCGATTCCCCGTGCCCGCCGGAGAGACCGAGGAGACCTGGCTGGTCAAGGAGATCGAGCGCGGACTGAACATGCGCTACCCGGGTGGCATCAGCCAAGAGGTGCGTGAGCGCGCGGAGTACGAGACCAGGATCATCCTCCAGATGGGCTTCGCCGGCTATTTCCTTGTCGTGGCGGACTTCATCCAGTGGGCCAAAAGCCAGGGCATCCGCGTCGGACCTGGACGCGGCTCCGGAGCCGGGTCGATGGTCGCCTACGCGCTGACGATCACGGGGCTCGACCCGCTCGTCCACGATCTGATCTTCGAGCGATTCCTGAACCCCGATCGCGTGTCGATGCCCGACTTCGACGTGGACTTCGACGATCGCCGCCGGGGCGAGGTCATCCAATACGTCACCGACAAGTACGGCGCCGACCGAGTCGCACAGATCGTCACCTACGGCACGATCAAGGCAAAGCAAGCACTGAAAGACTCCGCTCGCGTCCTCGGACACCCCTTCAGCATGGGGGAGAAGATCACCAAAGCCATGCCCCCAACTGTCTCCGGCAAGGACATCCCCCTCGGTGGCATCTTCGATTCCGAGCATCCGCGTTACGCCGAAGCTCAGGACGTGCGGGCTCTCATTGAATCCGATCCCGAGGTCCGGACCGTCTACGACACAGCGACAGGGTTGGAGAACCTGAAGCGGCAGTGGGGTGTGCACGCGGCGGGGGTGATCATGTCCAGCGATCCTCTCATAGACGTGATCCCGCTGATGAAGCGGGAGCAGGATGGGCAGATCATCACCCAGTTCGACTATCCGACGTGTGAAGGCCTCGGCCTGATCAAGATGGACTTCCTCGGTCTGCGGAACCTCACTATCATCAGCGACGCGCTCGACAACATCCGCACCAACCGTGACGAGGAGATCGACCTCGAGGAGCTGCCGCTCGACGATCCCGGCGTGTTCGAGCTGATGCGCCGCGGCGACACGTTGGGAGTGATCCAGTTCGATGGCGACGCCATGCGTTCCCTGCTGCGGCTTGCCCAGCCTGATCATTTTGAGGACATCACTGCTGTGGGTGCCTTGTACCGCCCTGGCCCGATGGGGGCAAACTCGCACATCAATTACGCGCTACGCAAGACCGGGCAGCAGGACATCGTCCCCATTCACCCCGAGCTGGCGGAGCCGCTGGATGAGGTTCTGGGCAAGACGTACGGCCTCATTGTCTACCAGGAGCAGGTGATGACGATCGCCCAGGTTCTGGCCGGCTTCACGCTGGGTCAAGCAGACCTGCTCCGTCGTGCGATGGGCAAGAAGAAGAAAGCTGAGCTGGACAAGCAGTTCGAGGGGTTCTCATCCGGGATGCGGTCTAACGGCTACAGCGAGGACGCGATCACGACCTTGTGGGATATCCTCCTGCCGTTCTCCGACTATGCTTTCAACAAGGCCCACTCTGCCGCCTATGGACTCCTCAGCTATTGGACGGCCTACCTCAAGGCGCACTATCCGGCCGAGTACATGGCTGCTCTGCTGACGAGCGTCGGGGAGAACCGCGACAAGATGGCGCTCTATCTCGGGGAGACCCGCAGGATGGGCATCCGCGTCCTCCCGCCCGACGTCAACGAGTCGATCCGGTACTTCGCCGCAGTCGGCGAGGACATCCGGTTCGGGCTGGAGGCGATCCGCAATGTCGGTGGCAATGTGGTCGAACAGATCGTGCACACACGGAAGGGTCGTCCATTCGAAGGGTTCCACGACTTCCTCCGGAGAGTGCCGCAGGAGGCGTCCAACAAACGGACGGTCGAATCGTTGATCAAGGCAGGTGCATTCGACGAGTACGGCCATTCCCGGCGCGCTCTCGTCAGGATCCACAAAGATGCTGTCGACGCTGCGGCATCAGTCAAACGGGAAGAAGCGCGCGGGCAGTACGACCTGTTCGCTGGGATCGGAGATAGTGGGTTCGATAATGTTGCAACCAAAATACCTGCACTCCCAGAGTGGGGGAGGCTCGAGAAGCTCGGCTACGAGCGCGATATGCTCGGGCTGTACGTTTCCGACCATCCGCTCACCGGGCTCGAGCAGCAGCTTTCGAAACGGTCGACCCATTCGATCGAGCAGCTCTTGGGCGAGAGGCCACCAAAGGACGGTCAGCGGATCACTGTCGCTGGTCTGATCACCCAGGTTCAGCAGCGTGTCGCCAAGTCTTCCGGGAACCCGTATGCGATCGTGCGTGTTGAAGACCTCAGCGCTGACGTCACCGTCATGGTGATGGGCAAGACTCACCAGTTGTATTCATCTGCCCTCGAGCAGGACGTAGTCGTCGCCGTGACCGGGCGAGTGAGCGTCCGCGACGAGGGACTCAGCCTCCATGCCGATGGCATTGAAGTCCTCGATGCCATGATCGACCGGCACGATCGACCGTTCACCATCCTCATCGCCGAAGACGCGGCGACGGAACCGCGAGTCACCGAGCTCGGCGAGATTCTGTCAAGGCATCCGGGCGAGACGGCGACCCATCTGAAGATGCGCAAGACGCAGAGCATCGTCCACTTCGACCTTCCTAACCACCCGGTTTCGGTGACGAATGACCTCTATGCGGACGTTAAGGCACTTCTGGGCGCAAACTCTATTGAGTAGTAGTTAATCGGAAGCAAGAGCGAAACGAACGGTGATACCCCGGAGGACGCTCTTCATTGTATTAGAGATACCAAGCACTTCTCGAGGGCGAGTGGACAGACTAGGGCGGCGAAGGGGCCGGCCGTCTGGGTGTTGGTTGCGGTCTGGCTCAGAGCCGAAACCGCTGGCCGCTAGGTTATGTCTCCTTTATTGGCGCAGCCATGTCAGGATCGCGCTGATCACGATAGCTGCCCTGTAGACGATGGCGGGTTTGTCATAGCGCGTCGCCAGTCCTCGCCAATGCTCCACACCGGCGAACGAACGTTCGACGACGCTGCGCCTCCGAAACGCAGCAGCGTCGAATGCCGGCGGCCGCCCACCTATCTGCTGCCGTGTTTCTTACGAGTCGCGTTTGGTCCTTTTCTCCGGGATCACCGCTCGTATGCTGCGGGGACGCAGGTAGTCGCGGTTACCTCTGGATCCATAAGCACGGTAAGGCAGGGGGATAGCGGTGTCGCTGGCCTAATCGCGACGACGCCCGTGCGGGACTTCTCGGCCGCGATTCTCATAAAAGCTTGAGGAATCGGACAAGTTAGTGAGACAGATGGCGTCTCATGATTGTGCCCAATCTCAGGTCAGCTCGGTACACGGCTGACAAATTCCACGAGATCCTACAGATATCGCCCTGACATCACAAGAGTTCACCAGACGTCACCACGCAAGGGGACATACCAAAAAATCGTGTTGGCAGATGTCAGATCCGGTTCCTCGAAGTGGCCTATATCGGTAAAGAGCAACTCGAGGAGATGGCATGAAACTGGACCCATTCGAGCCATGGAAGAGACGCGGATTGGAGGATCTCGGATTCAGCGAAGGATCTTCGGTCGGTCTGACGCCGCGAACGGTGATGTGGCCATACGGTATGGTCTTCGCCGGAGGAGCGGCAGTCGCTTGCGCGATCGCCGCCATGATCCGAGGGTGGCCGCTCTGGAGTTTGGTAGCCATCCTGATTCTGGGGTTTGTGGCTGCCGGACTCGTGTCGATCTTCGGGTGGCGCAAGCAACGCAGAGACGAGCTCGGTGATCGCATCATCGAATCACTGGCCGTGCTGATCTCCGACACTAAGAGGCCATCACGCCGGGACTACCAATTCCGTTCTTGGGTGCCCGGAGACTTCAAACGACCGCTCGATCGATTCATCGGGGCGCCCGCCGACATCCGGATTCGTTTCGAAGCTCGCTTGGATGAAGAGAGCATCGACTGGCGTATGGCGGTGGCAGACAAGGTGTCTCAACGCTCCGGAATGGACTACGACATCACACGGTATGACTCTCGAGCATGCGTGCTCGCTCTCGGGTTCGCGGCCCCGGTCGAGGAACCCGAACCAGACCCGGTCTTCAAAACCAAAACCACTGCATTGGCCAAACAGGTCTTCGGAGATTCGGCAGCAGTATCGGTGGCCCTCAACGAGGATGATGAGCCGTTGCCGACACAGCTCTCTGTCGAATATGACACCGACCGAAAGTGGGCAAAGGCTTCAGTCCGGCGTGATATCGAAATGACAGTGAACGCTCTCCTGCCTGGACGGTGGCGCCCGGATTGGAACCTCACCGATGACACCGTCCAGTTCGAGCTCCGCCCGACAATGCCGCTGTCGATCCCGCACCCTCGCCCAGACACATTTGGCCAGGTTGAAGATACGATCCTGCCCTACGCCGAAGACGAAGACGGCCGCATCGTGGCGTGGGATCTCAAAGCAGCAGGACCGCACATGATCGTGGTCGGCCGAACGGGCACAGGCAAGACCGTGCTCATCATCGGGATCCTCATCGAAGCGGCAGCGCGCGGTTGGAAGATCTGGGTCTCTGACCCTAAGCGAGTCGAGTTCCTGGGTCTGCGCGGCTGGCCCAATATTCAGATCGTGGCCACGCAAGTTTCGGAGCAGGTCGCGATGATCTATAAGGCGTGGGAGCTGATGGAGTATCGCTACTCCCTCATCGAAGCCGGCGAAGCTGACGAGGACGACTTCGAACCTCTCATCGTGTGCCTCGACGAGTACCGTGACTTCGTCGCCATGGTGACCGGCTGGTACCAGTCAGTCAAGGAAAAGGGGATGCCGACCAAATGCCCCGTGTTCGAGTGGATCGGCAGCCTTGCCCGTAAGGGACGTACCGCGCGCATTCATCTACTCATGGGCACCCAGCGCCCTGATGCGGACTTCCTCGGCGGCGAGATGAGAGACAACTTCCCGGCCAGAGCAGCATTGGGCAGCCTCTCGCCACAAGGTGCACAGATGATGTGGAACTCTCCATCGACCGGGATCGCGCTGCCGAAGGGAGTCAAGGGCCGAGCCACCGCGGTGACCGTCGACGGTGCACCGGGGGAGGTCCAGGTGTATTGGACCCCGGACCCTCGGAGAGCTAAGAAATCGGGCAACGAGGCCGATATGGCAATCCTGAAGAGTCTGCGACCGCCGGAGGCTGTGCACCCGCCATTGAGGATCGACATCGCCGAAGAGCCATTCGATGGAGATGACTACAGCGAATGGCAGGAAGTTCTGGCTGCAGAGCTCGTCGAGATCTCCGTGGAAGAAGCGATGAAGCCTCGCGCGGTGTCGACCAAGACGGTCGTCAACGCTGTGATCGAGGACAAGCGAGCCGCGGAGTCCGAGGACGGATATATGCCAACAGAGGACCTCCAGGCTTGTGAAGTCGAAGCCGGTGATCTCGTCAGGGTGGACGGACAGTGGGTTGCTGTCGAGGGCTCGATCGAAGATCCAGGAGAAGAGGATCTGTGGTGTATCGACTACCGCACCGACGATGACGAATCAGAGATGCTCGCAATCGACGCGAGCGAAGTGCTGCCCGTGAGGAAGCCAGACAACTCCGAAACTGAGGCTACTGGCCTCCTGGACGAACAGTGAGGACCGTCTGATGAACACAGGGGGACATACCATCAGCGCTGAGTTGGAGCGGATCATCGATGCCTGGCTTCTCATGGAGCTCAGGCACGAAGGCCAGGTCGACGTCGACGACACGATATCGATTGAGATCTCCGAGTCCTGCGCTGCCGAGATAGCCCAACACCCATTGGCGTACTACCTGGAATCCCTCCCGCGGTTTGGGCCGGAGGTCGGGATCGAAGTCTCTGTCAACACAGGAATGGACCAATCATGAACCGGAGCAAAGAAGAAGAGCAGATCATCACCATTCTGTTGCTCGCCTGCGGTGGCATCGGGTCTATCGTGCTTGGCGTCGCCGTGCCGGCGTTTCGTCAGGCACTCGTCGACTTCCACATTCTCGCGGCAGAGGGCGTCATTGTGCCCTTGTTCGGAGATGACATCGGCCTTGACTGGGCACGAATCATCATCGGAGGGGCAGTTGTTCTCCTCGTCATCGGGTTGCTCATTCTCAATGCGGTGGTGAGGCTGCGCCGCCGGCGCCGGCTGATGCGTATCACGGATGCCTTGTGAGCGGGCCGCCCACCGAATCCGAATCAGCAATCAAACAAGGGGGACATACCATGACAAGTCATCCGACCGTGTACACCAGCGATGAATGCAACAAGTGCACTCGAACTAAAGGCGAGTTCGAGCGGCGAGGAGTGGCCATCACCGAGATCAATGTCAAGGAGACGCCAGGTGCCGTGCCAGCGTTGAAAGCGATGGGGTTTGGAGAACTGCCGGTTGTCGTCACAGACGATGACCGCTGGTCCGGGCACCGGCTCGACAAGATTCTCATGTACATTCGGCACCGGACCCGTGATGGCGTGTGAACGCTACGATCGCTATCTCGAGGGGACGAGCCTTGAGCGAGCTGCGCAGTGGTTGACAGATCAAGGCATTGAAATTCCGTCCACGTCGTAGAGATCGCCGAGATCATCGACGGTCAGTTCGATGGGGGCCTGCACTGGTTCATTGCCAGTCAGTTCTCTTCGGCAGCAGATCCGTCCGGAAAACGACCTCAGCATTGAGGATCCACTCTTTGATGCTCTGGCGAGTCCACAAAGGGCTGCGCCCGACCTGGTCGACAGGATCTGGGAACTGATCTCGTTGCCGGTGTGTGCGCAGGCGCTCAGTGGGGATGCTGAGAGCTTCGGCGATTTGCCCGCCGGTCATCAGATCGGAGCCTGCTCCGGAGAAGATCCCGGCGTAGCGCCACTTGCGGTGGGCCCTCCTCCATTTCACGAGGTCGTCCTCGTCCCAGTAGAACTGCTGCGAGGTGACGCGCATGGGATTGGGGAAGGGGACAGGGGAGTGGCGAGTCCACACTGCTTGGAGCCGGAGAAAAGTCGATCGAGAGATCCGCAGGAGATCACAGGCCTCGAGCGTGGTGAGCATCCGGTGGGTCAATTCGGCAACTCCATGTCGCGTGGTCGGCAGAGATTCTGCATACCGGACGTGAACTCGGCCGGTTCAGACTAGTGTGTCATGAGCCGGTGAAACATAGATTAGTTGTCGATGAGGGTGGCGAGCCAGGGGAGAGCTGCTTCGGCAGATTCGTGCACCGGCCGTGTCTTCCAGTCGTAGGCCGGCGAGCAGTTGGCGACGATCGTCTGCAGCGCTGTGTGCATCCGCAGAGCGGCCTCAGAGTGGATGGGTGTCTGACGAAGAAATGGGTCGGACTCCCAGATCCAGAGATCGGGGAGTCCTCCCATCGTTCCAGTTGCATCGCACCACGCTGAGTAATTGGCATCGAGGAGCTCCCGGATGATCTCCTCGGCACGGTCTTCGAAAGAGCCCACACGTGTCGATCGCATCGTCTCGTAGTGGGCGATGCCGGTGACACCGTCAAAGAGGATGCGTGGTGGGAGAATCTCGACAGACATGGTGCGGTCCCTACCGATTCATGAGGCTCCTTGGTGCAGCCATCATGTCATTTCTGAGTTGCTACCGCAGGCGGGCGATAGGTGCTCTCGAAAGGAAACCTGCACTGTGAGCAGAACCGACCGGTAGCCTCACTATGGTCTCCGCAGCGGGGACAGGACATGATCGAGCCGCTAATCGCGATGTAGTTCTCTCTCATCGCCTGAGGAGTTCCCCAGGCCGCAGCTTCGATTGCGTCGCAGACACCTGCTTCGGCCTGGCTCTGAGGCCGATAGGTGATCTCGGAGTGGACGAGTCTATTGATCGTCGACGTGCTGGTGCCGAGCTCTGCCGCGAGTTGTCTTTGGAGCCCTCCCTCGGCCGCACGCTCTTGAACGTATCGAGCTGCCAAGCGTTGCTTCACGTGCTGAGCAAAGTCGACTACTCGTTTGGCAGAGGCGAGAGGGTGCTCAGTGACATGTTCGGTGTCCATCACACCTCCTCAGGATTCGGCTCGATCGTGAGGCGCCGTGTCGGGCCGTTGTATTCACGAGACAGCTGACGGAGCCAGGCCTCGGGGTGAGAGTCGTGGGTGACGGGTCCGCCGGCCTCCCGGTCAACGAACTTGAGATCCATGAGCCACTCGGGATCTCCCTGGATTTCGCCGATGGCTCCGTCCTCGGCGAAGGAGAAGGCGCCCATGGTTTCCCACTCTCCGGTGGCCTGCAGCTTGCGTTCGATGGTGACGATCTTGTTCATGGCTGGTTCTCCTGTTCTGTTCAGAATCTACCGTTGGTGGGAATGGGGGGAAGCTTTTTCAGCTCGATCATGCAGTCGATGTGTGTGAGCCGGTCGAGTATTCGGTCTGGGTGGACGATTCCGCGGAGGAAGTCGAGGTTGGTGGATCGGAGGCGTTTGAGGTCCTCGATGTGAGCTTCAGTGAGCGAGCTGTCGTTGGTGAACTTCTCGCCTTGTTGGTAGATCCTCCAGACTGAAAAGTTGTGGGCATATTCGCCGATCCTGGTGAAGCCGTAGCCGTGATCGATGAGCGTGATTCCGAGGTGCTCGGGGGTTCGCCGGTAGACGAGTGTGTTACCGGGATGCCTGTCCCGCTGGCCGGTGATTGCGTCGAATACAGCTGCGTCGTGAACCTGATGAGGGTCGAGTTGGTTGCGATCGGTGAATGGGCTGAAGTCTTCCCCAGGGTACTTCTTCGACAGAGTCCCCAGCTCGCCGTTGACTTCCCTGAGTACCGTGGGCGGAACCATGTCGGTGTACCTGGTCCCCAGTTGCTGTGCTACTTTCCACGTGGCGACTTCGTGCTGTGCTTGCATGGAGTACTCGTGGCCGAGTGAAATCTCGTTGTCGATTTCCTGTCCGGCGAGAGGTTTGAAGAATCCTTCGCCTCCGTCTGCGAATTCGACCCGGATGGTTTCGTTGACTCCTTGGCTGTGGTCTGTGGAATCGACGATTTTCGCTGTCAGTAGTCGCCGCTCCTCAGGTCCTTTCCCTGACTTGCCTTGTATCGACAGCGCCGTAGCGATGGCCGCTCGTGTCTGAGGGTAGTTGTGGCTGTACGGCGTCCAGCGAGGACCCTGAGGTGGGGTATCGGGCTTCTGAGGGTTGGTGTGTGCTGGTTGGGCGATCCAGGTGGGAGCGCCGGCGTCCTGGGCCCATTGCTTGGCTCTGCCTGGGGGAAGCTTTTGAACGAAATCGCGGACCGCGGGATCCTTGACGTTCTCTTCATCGTTGGCCCAGCTCCGCAGTGCCTTCTGTACCCCGCGGTTCTGGCGTCGACGCCAGTTGTGTCGGTTTAGGGCAGAGGGGCTGTTGCACCCCGGGCAGCGGCGATTGGTGTCACACATATGTTCTCCTCTCCTACGCATGTAAGCGGTGGAGAGTGCCGGGGTCTGACACAGGCGGAGAGATTCTTTGATGGAGTCATGGCAGTGGAGGGGAAGGGCAACGATGCTGTGAGTGCTGCACATTGCTCTTCCTTCCCGGTCAAAGGTTGGCGTTGAGGTAAGTCTCGAGCTTGCTGGCGATGGCGCGCGCAGCTGCCTCGGAGATGGATGAGAGTTCTTCCCCGCTGCCGGTGATCAGGAGCGGACCGTACAGCACGTGCTGGTAGGCGAAGTACTCGGTGGCGCTGGTTCCACAGACCTCCTTGAGGGCGATGGTGCCGAGCACGTTGGCTTCCTGGTTGAATGCCCCCTCGTCGTCGACCCACACATCGATGGATTCGGCGGTGGCCGTGAGCGTGAAGACAACGCAGTCGATGTAGTCGCAGCCGAGGTCACGAGGGATACAGTCGTCGCTGCCAATGGTCACTGCTTGGTGGGTTCCGTCGGTGTCGATGCGAAGTGCGGTGTGATTCATAGTAGCTCCTATAACGTGTTTAACGTAGACAAATATATCGACACATATATTCCCTGGCAAGCGAAGATGGGGGACATACCGCAAATTTGATGGCGGTATGTCCCCTGAGATCTCTGCTCGGTCACTGCTGCAGAGAGGAATCTTCTAGGAGCGGGCTATTCACGCTTAGGTCCGGCCGGTCCTGCCATCGGGTATGTCCGGGAAGGTGTCGATGGGCGATTGCGCGGATCTGTGGCGCCTGCAACACGTGATGGGTCAGGATCGCGTCCGGGAGGTCGTGGAAGAGGGCCTGGTGGGTTTTCAGGGCAGTGCGAGCTCGGCTGCTGGCCTCCCTGATAAGTGAGTCGATGCTGAGTGGTCCGACATCCCCTTGGAGGATCCGGTCGATCTCCGGTCTCCGCTGATCGTCTCGGGAACTCGCGGATTCCCTTGTTCTTACAGGGAACCGGGCGGTTCGCTTAGTCCGAGTGTAGCCGGTTGGTGGCGAGTCGTGGCGGGTGATTTAGGTGGGTTGCTGATGGGTCGGGCTTCGGACTCGCGCCAAGGGAAAGGTCACGGGTTCGAGCGGGATCCGGATGGAGTGGCGGATCGCTGAGAATCCGCATTTTTCGCGGTTCTCATGGGGTCAATCTCCGGAGGCGCACCGGCTGGTGAAGAGTCTTCGGAGGGGTGAATCGCCCCGGGTCTGGTGGAGGGTCTGATTCCCCGAGAGGATGATGACTATGCCAGCACCGAGGAAGTATCCGCCGGAGCTTCGTGAGCGTGCGATGCGGCTTGTTGCCGAGGCCCGGAAGGAAGATCCGGAGCTGTCGCTGAACGCGGCGGTGGTCCGGATCGGGCAGCGTGTGGGAGTGAACTCTGACACGCTGCGAGGCTGGTGCAAGCAGGCCGCGATCGACGCGGGCGAACGCCCCGGCACTACGACGAACGACGCGCAGCGGATCAAGCAGCTCGAGGCCGAGGTGCGTGAGCTGAAGCGCGCCAATGAGATCCTGTTGGCGGCTTCCTCATTCTTCGCGCGGGAGCTCGACCCGCGACTGCCGTGGTAGTTCAGTTCATCGACGATCATCGTGACCGGTTCGGGGTCGAGCCGATCTGCCGCGTGCTCACAGAGCACGGGGTGAAGATCGCTCCGTCCGGTTACTACGCGTTCAAGAAGCGCCCGGCGTTCGCGCGAGCGGTCGCGGATGCCGAGCTGGTCGTGCAGATCGAGCGGGTGTTCTGGGACCGCAAGCTCGGCCGCGGCATCAGCGGCGCCCGGAAGGTCTGGCATCTGCTGCGCCGTGAGGGCATCGTGGTGGCCAGGTGCACGGCGTGCGTCTCATGCGACAGCAGGGACTGCGCGGTATCCGCCGCGGCAAGCAGTTCGTCACCACGCGTCCTGACTCCTCGTCGACCCGGGCGCCGGATCACGTGCAGCGCTGCTTCCGCGCGGACCGGCCGAACGAGCTCTGGGTGGTCGACTTCACCTATGTTCCGACGTGGTCGGGGATGGCGTTCACCGCCTTCGTCACCGACGTCTACTCCCGCCGGATCGTCGGGTGGCGGAGCATGGACCGGATGCCGACCGGCCTGCCGCTGGATGCGCTGGAGATGGCGCTCTGGATCCGCGACCGAGCCGGTGAGGACGTCACCGGCGTCATCCAGCATTCGGACGCCGGATCGCGATACACCGCGCTGCGCTACTCCGAGCGCCTCGCGGACGTCGGCGCCATCGCCTCGATCGGAACCGTCGGAGACAGCTACGACAACGCCCTCGCCGAGACCGTCGTGGGGCTCTACAAGACCGAGTGCGTCAAGATCGACGGCCCGTTCCGCACAGTCGACGAACTCGAGCTCGCCGCCCTCTCCTGGGTGCACTGGTTCAACGAGAACCGGCTGCACTCCTCGATCGGATACCTCACCCCGATCGAGAAGGAGAACGAGTACTACCGTGAGATTAACCCCCAGCGTCAGCCGGCGCTGGGAGAACTCGCCCTCCACTAAACCCGGGGCGATTCAAGGCGCCGCGCGCGTTAGTGTAGGGCGATGAGGTGTTGAAGGAGATCATGCGACCCATCGTCCACTTTCCGTACCAGCGCTGACCGTACAGTTCGGCATCGGATTAGCCCTGGATCAGATCCACAATGACATCCTTCGCGTCACGCAACTGCGCGCGCAGCTCGTCCCAGGTTTCCGTCTCGTGTTCGGCGTAGTAGCGCTGTGCGAGCAAGCCGAGTTCGTTCCACTTGATACCGGGTGCGGGCAGCTCGTCGGGAAGCCCCTCTTCTCGACGCCGATGCCACGTGAGAACCTGCTGGTTCCAGCCAATGAGGTACGCGAGCAGGTCTGCCGGGCTCATCATCGTGTTCTTGACGTGCCCATCGAGAACCAGCTCGCGCGCGGCGACCGGAGGCACTCTGTCGAGGTCTCGTTCGAGCTGCGCATAGGTCTTGTCGATCGCTGCCAGCAGGTCAGCCTTCGTCGCGGGAACAGCCATCAGAGCCTCGGTTCTATGCAGGCGGAGCTGCCACAACCGCACTTCAGATCTCACCCCGATCCTATCGAGCACAGCGATGAGCACTCTCAGTGCCAGACGTGTGGAGGGAAGGACAGGCTCCTGGCGAGGGTGAGTCGAGAGCAGCGAAGGCAGTCAACGACCGGGATCGGATCGCGTGATCACAGGGCTCAGACAAGTCCGCTTATGCAAGTAGCGACTTGCGCTTGACATGCAAGCCACTACCTGCCTAACGTTGATGGTGTGACGGATGTATTCAAGGCACTCTCGGACCCGACTCGGCAGGCGATCGTCGATGAGTTGCGCGAGCGGGATGGGCAGTCGCTGTTCGAGCTGTATGCCCGGCTCGCGACCAACCACGGGCTGACGTCCTCGCGTCAGGCCGTCTCCCAGCATCTGGACGTGCTGGAGGCCGTTGGCCTGGTAACGACCGAGCGCAAGGGTAGGTACAAGATGCTGTTCCTCAACACAGCGCCGCTGGCCCCGATCGTCGAGAGCTGGCTGGCCGAGAGCACTGAACCTTCGCCTTCCCGAGCTACCACCGCCCCTGCTGCCGGGTCAGTGAAGCGGGCGGGCATGAGGGTCACGTGGGTCAGCGTGTTCGTCGACGACCAGGAACATGCGCTGCGGTTCTACACCGACGTGCTGGGCTTTGTCACCAAGCACGACGTTCCGGTCGGTGAGGACCGCTGGATCACCGTGGTCTCACCCCTAGACCCGAACGGCGTCGAACTCGTCCTCGAACCCACCAGTCCTCCGGCGCGGCAGTTCCGGGATGCACTGACGGCCGAAGGCACGCCTTTCAACTCCTTCGCCGTCGACGATGTCAACGTCGAGTACCAGAGACTTCAGGGCATTGGTGTCCATTTCACTCAGCCCCCCACCGTCATGGGTGAAACCACCACTGCGGTGTTCGACGACACCTGCGGAAACCTGATCCAGATTCACCACCATGTCGACCAGCCGGTCGGCGAACCAGGCCATCACGAAAAGGAGAATAACAATGACTGACCTCGCACCCCAGGACGCGAGCATCCCTCTCGTGGAGCGCAGCGTCACGAACCGTGAATTCGTGGACGGCCCTGCCCACGCCGTCGTGCTCCGTCGCCGTTTCGACGCATCGATCCAGGACGTATGGGCCGCCGTCACGACGCCCAATCGAATTGACCGCTTCTTCCTTCCCATCAGCGGCGACTTCCGCGAGGGTGGACACTACGCCTTCGAGGGCCAGGCCAGCGGGGAGATTCTCGCCTGTGACGCGCCCAACCTGCTCCGGTTGGAGTGGATTCCACCGGACTGCACGGAGGCCGATCTGGTCGAGGTCCGACTGTCCGCAGACGGGGACGACGCAACGTGGCTTGAACTGGAGCACGCCTCCATCGCTGACGTCTTCCACACCGACCTGTCCGGCGACAAGATCAGTCCTGCGATCAGCTGGGAAGGCCCATTGCACTTCCTCGGCGAGTACCTGCGCGGCGTTCTTCCGGACCGGCCGAGCATGGAGTGGTACGTCTTCGATGAAGCCGAGGAAGTCCGACTCGCCAAACTCCGCGCCGCCGAGTGGGTCAAGGCAGAGGCGCAGTACGCCGAGTCCCGCTGAAGCAGAGCATCCCTCATGAGTGAGTCTCCCCCTTCACCCGGAGGCGCCGCAGAGTCGGCGCCTCCGGCGTCCTCGGAGAGTGTCCAGGTGCCGCCGAACGGATTCCGCATTTTCGTGCAGGTTCTCGTCAACACGGCTGTCGCCAACGTGACGACGAGCTTTCTCTGGTTCGCGCTGACGTTCTGGATTTACGCCGAGAGCCGCAACTTGATCGCCACTGGTGTGATCGGTGCCTCGTACATGCTGTTCGTCTCGCTGTTCAGCATGTTCTTCGGCACTATGGTCGACCGTTTCCGTAAGAAGTCCGTGATGGTGTGGACCACCCTCGCCACGCTCGTTGTCTTCATCCTCGACGCCGGGTTCTTCTTCGCCATCGGCGAGGACGGCGTGGCGGACCTGACCCTGCCGTGGTTCTGGATCTTCGCGGTCGTTATGCTCGCCGGTGCAGTGGTCGAGCAACTGCGCAACATCGCGCTCTCCACCACCGTTACCCTGCTGGTCCCGGATGAGCGCCACGCGAACGCCAACGGACTCGTCGGTGCCGTGCAGGGACTCGCGATGCTCGTGACCAGCGTGCTCAGTGGCCTCTCCGTCGGCTTCCTCGGCATGGGATGGACGCTCATCATCGGCCTGGTGGCCCTCGCGCTCACGCTGCTCCACCTGCTCGGGCTTCGCATCCCGGAACGAAACATCATCCACGCCGAGCAACAAGTGAAGTGGGTTGACATCAGAGGCGGATGGCTCGCCGTCCTCGCCGTGCCCGGTCTGCTCGCGCTGGTGCTGTTCACCACGCTCAACAACCTGTTTGGCGGAGTCTCGATGGCCCTGATGGACCCCTATGGCATCGACCTGTTCGGTGTGCAGGCCTGGGGCATCTGGTTCGCTGTCGCCTCCACGGGCCTGTTCGTCGGCGGCGGGCTTATCGCTGCAAAGGGCCTCAGTAAGAACCCGATCCGAACGATGTTGCTCGTCGTCGCTGTTATCGGTGTGATCGGGATGCTCTTCACGATCCGCGAGTGGGGCTGGCTCTTCATCGCTGGCATCTGGCTGACGATGGCTCTCATGCCCGCCGTCGAGGCGGCAGAGCAAACGGTCATTCAGAAGGTCGTTCCTTACGAGAAGCAGGGGCGTGTGTTCGGGTTCGCGAACACCTTCGAGGCTGCGGCGGCGCCGATCACCGCGTTGCTGATCGCGCCCATCGCCGAGCTCTGGACCATCCCGCATCTGCGCACCGAGGCAGGGCAACGGGAATGGGAATGGCTACTCGGCGCGGGAGATTCGCGTGGCATCGCGCTCATCCTCGTGTTCGCAGGTTTCGGGCTTGTGCTGCTCGCCGTCGCCGCGCTGCTCACCCCGCAATACCGCTTCCTCTCTCGGCAATACGCGAACGCGGAGCCGAAGAATGACGAAGCAAGAACTGAGCCGAGTACGGCCTTGCGGACCGATGGATGAGAACCGGGATCGCGTGCAGAACCCGTGGACCGGGGCGACCAAACCCGCTCCAGGGTGCCAAGAAGGTGCCGCATGAGCTTCGATACAGGACAGGACGTGCGTTCCGGGCGCTCGGTGAGCCACGCCGTCGAGCCATTCTCGAACTGCTGTCGGCAGATGAACTCCCAGCCGGAGAAGTCAGTAGGCGGTTCACGGAGGTGAGCGCCCCGGCAGTCTCTCAACACCTCGGAGTGCTCAAAGATGCGGGACTTCTCATCGAACATCGCGACGGCACTCGTCGGCTGTACAGAACAAGTACAAGCGCGCTGGAACTGCTCTGCACCTATCTGAACGACCTGCATGCATCAAGCCGGCGCGTTCGCCGATAGGTTGGGGCTGTAAGTGCTGAGCTCGAGTTCGACATGGAAGCGGAGTGGTCGCCCGAACGGAGCTACTTCCAACCGTTGATAGCACGTACTAGGACGGTGCATCGTCCGTTGGGGCCGGTGGCCTATGACTGCGTGAAAGTGATCGTCGTCCGCGACGGCTCCGCGATCCTGTTCAGCGAGCTCGGGCAGGAGCCGGTCAAGTCCGGTGACGTGATCCTGCTCGGTGCAAACGTGCTGTGCGGGTCCGAGCCTGAGGGCCACATCACCGTGACCACGGTCTACCTCGATACGGACTACGTGCTCGATCAGGTGCGGTGGCAGTACGCCGGGTTTCTCGAAGACCGGCTTGCTGCCCAGGGGTTCGCGGACACGATCTATTCCGAGCCCGCGCAGATTCTCCGGGTCGGGGAGGATCGTGCCGGGATGCTCATGCCGTGGTTGGACGAACTGGTGGCGCTCAGCATCGAGGGGAACTTCGTGCGCCACTGCTACCGGATGCAAGCGCTGTGTGGTTTCAGATCACTTACGTGATCGCCCCGTTCATCAAGGTCTCGCCTGTGCGCATCTCGCCCTCGCAGCGTGCGCATATCCGGCCCACGCTCCCGCGTGATCGCCGGTTCGCGCCGCTGCGGGTCGAGGCGCGCCGGGCTGCCGCACTGCTGCGAGAGAGCCCAGCACGGCGGTGGACGCTGGACGATCTCGCCGCCGGGGGGCTTCCACGGGTTTGACGTGTTCGCGCCAGACTCCGAGGTTGCGAACCGAGCAGTCACGACGAGGAACAACTGGATTGCACTGGTCCTGAGCTCTTAGGGCGTGTCAGGACCTCGTCCCCGGGGGAAGCCAGACGTTCTGACTGTCCGCATCGCGTTGGACTGTCGCCTCCAGGTAGGTTCGTAGCGCGATAAGGCCAGGATGCGGGTTCGCCTTGAGCCATAAGAGCGAGTAGGGGTATGTCCAGTCCGGTACCACCCTCGACGATCCGAAGCGATTCAAGTTCGACGCGGACGAGTTCTATCTGAAATCGGCCGCCCAGATGCGCGACCTGTTCCGCGACTATCCGGAAGCCTGCGACAACACCCTGCTCATCGCTCGCCAAGGGCGTGATGATCGGCGCGGTCAAGGGCTGACCGGCTGCCGCATCCTCGGGTCGGTCGTGCGCCGCTGCAAACGTCGACGCCGTGATCACCGGTCGGCCGATCGGGCCGTTTCCGGAGCGCAGCGTCTGCGTTTGCAGCGGTCTCAGGGGATGTACGTCTCCAGCAACTCCAGGCACCGGTCCAGGCACCGCTCGGCGAAGTCGTGTTCGCCGTCGGCCAGGCTCTCGGTGATCTCGCTGATGCCGGTCAGCAGGTCGTAGCAGAGCACCCGAGCCCGGTAGTCGGGCAATCGGCCGAGCTGCTGATCGGCGTGGTCGGCCTGCGCCCGGACGCAGGTCGACACCGGCGGCCAGAACTCCCAGAACCGGCCGGCGATGTCCTGCAGCGGATCACCGATCCCGGCCGCCTCCCAGTCCAGGATCGCGGTGACCCGATCACCGTCGGCGAGGATGTTGTTGGTCCCCCAGTCGCCGTGCACGAGGCCGCGTTCTACCGGGCAGGCGTCGATCAGCGACCCGACGCGGTCGACCACCGCCGAGATCGCGTGCCGCCTCGCGTCGGTCCAGTCATCCGGCCAGCCCTCGACGCCGGCAAGATCGGCGCGCAGCCGCTCGCGGTGTGAGCGGTACGGTCCGGCCAGGGTGTCCGGGTCCAGCAGCCCGAAGCCGGAGGTCCGGTCGATCACGCCGGTCTGCAGCCGGGTCCAGGCCTCGAAGACGAGCGGGGTGATCCGCTGCACCTGTTCGGTCGTCAGGTCCTGCACGGTCTCCCCCGGCGCCCAGTCCGTCAGGCAGTAGGCGTCGCCGTCCGGCAACTCCCCCATGGCCCGAACCTCGGGGACCGGCAGGAGGTCACCGAACGTCGAGGCGGCCCACGCATCCTTGCGGAACCCGCACAGCCCGGACCCGATCCGCAGGCAGCGGGTGGCTCCGGCGGCGTCCACCCGGAACGCCTGCGTCTCCATCCCTGGTGTGCCCACCGGAGCGATCTCTACCTGCTCACCTGCGAACAACTCGGTGGCCAACGAGGTGATCCGTTCAGCGCTCAGGCCAGGTCTGCGGGACATGGATCCTCCCATCGCTCAGCGGTAGTGGCGCCTGCCTCACCCTACCGACCGAACCGAGGAGCGGCAACGGCATTGCACGGCGACGACACCCCGACGACCAGAGCCTGACTTCTCGGAAACGAATGCCGAGACTACCCGGCACAGGTTTCCGAAAAACTGCCAACGTCGTTTGCGGTCCGATCAAGGGGCTCTCCAGCGTCACTCGTCATGAGCAGGTCGAGTGATCGGCAGTCGCGACGGCTGAGAACCAGCGTCCGAAATCAAAAAGTGGAGGTAGCGCGACAGTGCTCTAACCGTGCCCCGGCTCTACAGTTGGCGGTCTCGTCGCGTCGGGCGATCCGGCGTCGCCGTAGGTCGGCAGGGTCAGGCCCGGCCTTCTCGCGGCCCTTGCCGCGACCAGTTCCGCAGTTGACGGCGGCGATGCTGGATGAGGCAGAGCGCCGCTACAAGGACGGCGAGATCCTGCGCGTGATCGCGGGTGATCTGGGGATGAGCCGTCAGCGTCTCGCTGAGCGGTTGCGGGCGCGAGGTGTGCGGTTGCGCCGTGAGAAGCCGTCATCTGAGCAGGTGCGCGAGATGTGCCTGCGTTACGAGCAGGGCGAGTCCTTGGCGAGGATCGGCGAGAGGCTCGGCTTCAATCCAAGCTCTGTTCGGGTGTACCTGCTCCGCGCGGGGATGGCGCTCCGCGATCCCCACGGCCGCGAACGTTAGGTGGAACGGGCCTCGCCGTTGCCGCCGGTCAGCCTTCGATCACGAGGGTGTCAGTGGTCTCCGCGCCGTCGACGACAGGCAGGAAGCCGTACCTTCCCACGTCGATGTGTTTCGTAAAGCGGATATCGCGCGCATCGGGTCCGAGAGGATCCAGCGGATCAGTGTTCTCCATGACGATAATCTGGCCGTCAAAGTTGGCCTGGATGTCACGGTAAAAGGCCCGCACAACGCCCTCCGGTGGCTCGCCGTCGGCGTCTATTGATTGATCGGGTGGCCGGTAGGTGACGAGGGGCGAGTCGAGCACGACGAATCCAGGGTGCGGCAGCTCCCGGTCAAAGCAATACTGGGCGAGGGCGAGCGTAAAGGCGGCGTGGAGAACTGCGCGTACTCCCTTGCCGTGCGCCGAGCGCCGTTGGTCGCCCGCGATAATGTCGAGTTCGTTTCGGTCATAACGAACAGATGCTGCGGACGGGTAGTCCCATTCGGCGAGGCGCTTGGAAATCTCCGCCGAGAACTCCCGTACGGCGGTGAGGCTCAATCCCGCAACCGCTGTTGCCACCTCCGCTTCAGTCTCGTCAGCGATCCGTCGAATCATATCCTCGAAGGTTTTGACTTGCTCATAGAGACCGAGGTGTTTCTCGATCTCGCTACGCTTCGCGAGAAGTTCCCGGAGGTTCCCCTTCTCTGGGTTCATCCTCGCGTCCAGATTCTCGATGCGCTTCTGTAACGACAAGGCTTCTCGACGAGTCGTCTTGATCGATGTGCGAAGCACCTCGGTTCGCGCATCGAGGCTCTCGATGGTCACGCGAAGATCATCCAGAAGGCCCTGGGTTTTCCGAGTCTCGGATTCGACGGCGGCGCCGAAGCTGGTCGCATCTCCCTCACAATCCAAATTGAGATGCTGACTGGCCGGTTCTGCACCGCAGAAGACAGCCGCCGCTGATCCGGATGAGATATCAGACATCATGGACACGCCCATGCTCATGTGGCTTCTGGTGTCGGGGTGCTGTCGGTGAGCAGGTGCGCGAGCAGCAGTTTGATGACGAGCAGCGGCGCGATCCAGGCCAGCGCGTCCTCCGTCGGCGCGGTGACGACGGTCCACGTGATCAGTGCGGCGGCGCAGGCGAAAGCCACCGGCCGACGGAGCGAGAGCGGCGCCGAGGTGATCAGCAGCGCAGATACGACCAGTCCCAGGTAGAGGACGGCGCTTGCCGACCAGGACTGTGCGGGGAAGAGCACGGCGACGACGAACGGGTGCACGTGCGCGGCGACGAACAGCACGGAGCGCCGTCGCCAGTGGGGGCCGTGATGGAAGCGTCGTGCCGCTGCCCGTGTGGCGTTGACGACGACACCGCCTGCGATGTCGAATCCGAGCACGGCGAGGACGAGCACGTGCGCGGCCCCGTATCCGGAGACGAGTCCGCCCGCTGCCGCAGCCGCAGCCCCTATCAGGGCAGCACTGTATCCGAGCGCGAGCTCCGGCCTCGTCGCGTCCGGCGCGACGAGCAGCGCGTTGACTCGCCCGAGCGCGGAGAGCCTGTCGTTCACGATGCGTGGGGTCCTTCCTCGCGGGTCGCGGGTTCGGTTCTCCGGCGGTTCAACCACTCCTGAAGCTCCGTCTCCGAGCGGACGGCGTCCTGGATGACGGCTTCATAGATCAGGTATCCGGGTACGGGGTCATCGCCTGTGTCACGCGTTCGGGTCACGCGTTTCAAGGTCAGGACGGCTGTGCGGGATTCGTCGGTTACGAGTGGTGCGAAGCGGCGGAGGTGCTCGAGGTCGGGTTGGCGTTCGGGCTCGTCGACGAACCACAGATCGGCCGTCCACAGCTTCTCGCGCGGCGACATGATCTCCAGCCCCAGGTAGTAGCCGTCCGGGTATCGCGGGTCGGTGTTCCATCGGCCGGTGTCGTCCCGGATCACGACCTGCCGCACGTCTTCGTGCGAGGCGAGTTCCGCCCCCAGAGACGTGATGCGCCCGATGGTCTCCTCGTTCAGCGCCACGCACGAGGTGGTGATGTCGATGTCCCGCCGATCGATCACGCCCAGGCCGGCGGCGCCGACCACGACCGGAGCGCCGACGCTCTCCAGCCGGCGCCAAATGCCAAGGCGCTCACACATCGCCCATGCCTCCTGGTCGAGCCGCCTCGCCCGCTCCAGCAGATGCTCCCCCTGGTGATCCGCCACCGCTCTACGCTTTTCGTGCATGCCGGTCAGCTCTTGGCGGGGGCGAGGGCGAGGGTCGCGCCCATGCCGACGAGCATCCCGCCGCCGGTTGCGCGCATCGTCGACAGCCGGCGCGGCGAGGTCGCGAACCACTGACGCGCCGCGGAGGCCACCAGCGCCCAGCACGCATCGCAGGCGAATGCGATCGCCGTGAACACGAGCCCCAGGATCGCCATCTGCACCGCGACGGGCCCGCTCTCCGGGCTGACGAACTGCGGCAGCACCGCCACGAAGAACACGATTGTCTTCGGATTCGTCACACCGATGATGAAGCCCTCCCGCAGCACGCTCCACGACGACGCGCCCTGCCTTGAAGCGGTCATCGCGCCGGTGTCCACGCGCCGATGCCGGATCGCCTGCACTCCCAGATACACGAGATAGCCCGCCCCCAGCAGCTTGACCACCAGGAACACCATCGCGGACTGCGCGACGACGGCACCGAGCCCCACGGACACCAGGAGAACAAGCGGTAGACCGCCGAGCTCGTTCCCGAGCACGCTCAACAACCCACCCCGCCGACCCAGCGCCAGCGACCGCCCGATGACGAACAGCACGCTCGGCCCCGGCACCACGATCAGCACGAACGACATCACGGCGAACGCTACAAGCGCCTGCATATCCGGCATTTACTTCTCCTCTACTTGTCCTCGCCCCGCGCGACGTCTTCGATGCGGCGGGGCTGTCATCTCACGGGCTAGCGTCCCGGGGTCCGCTGCCACTCGCCGAGTGTGTTCTTCTGCATTGTTCGCCATCGCGGACAGGAGCCGTTCGAAGGCGAGGATCTGCTCGGCGTCGAACTCCTCCAGAAGCCGGTGCCCATCCTGCACGAGGGGTCCGTACATCCTCCAGAGGACCTCCTGCCCCTCCGGAGTCAACTCGACCAAGACCTTCCGACGGTCCGCCGGTGCCGGTCCACGACGCACGAAACCGCGACGACACAGACGATCGACCAGCGTGGTCGTCGCCGCTGGCCGCAGCCCAATAGCCTTCGCCAACTCGCCCGAGGACATTGCGCCGTCCGTCAGCCAGTCCAGACACCGCAGCTCGGTCGCCCCAAGACCCAATGTGCGACCGACCGCGTCATCGAAGGCTTGCACCACCCGTTGATACTGCTGAACAGCGACGCCGAACGCCTCCGCAGCCTCTTCTCGCGACGAGCTCACGCCGCCCTCCTTCGGCTGACGAATCTTTCGACGATCATAGTATCGGAGGGCGCTGCATGATGTGAAGAACGTTCGCTTGGTGCGCCGCGTCGTCGGCGAGGCGGACGGACGTCCCGGCGATTCAACTAGACGGACACCGGCTCTGCGCGACTGTCGGGTCATGAGTCTGCTCGTCGGAGTTTCATGGTGCCGAGGCGCGTGCTGATGTCGAATGCGATTAGCAATGTGCTCGCGGCTCTGACCGACCTTCGGAACGAGGCAAGGTAGATCGCCAGTCAACTCCGCTATCTCATCGCATGCCCGGTTCCACAGCTTCGTCCTCGTCCACGGCGCTGTCCCGATCTACGAGCTCTTCGACGCCGGGGACGCTACTCTCAGGCATCACCCACGATGGGTCACCGGGCGACTCATTCCCAGCACCGGCGATCCTGAACGAGGGCGGCGGGCCTCACCTGGCTCTCGTCTTCCCAGTGTGGCCATCGGGGTTGGATCCCCGGTGGGATCCTGATCAGGGCTCAGAACGTCGCCCTCCGTCACTCGGCAATGAGTGCTCGATGGTGCTGAGAAACCGGTCCGTTGCCGGGCTGGGTGGCCGGTTGGCGGCGTACACCATCACAAGTTCGCGACCGATCTCGGGCTCGGTGTTCCCCGTCCGCAGGTGCGGGTGGCCAACCATCGTTTCGGGGGGAACCAGGGCGATCCCGATGCCGTGTTCGACGGCGCTCAGCAGGTCCGCGATGGTGTCGGCTTCGAAGATGCTCCGCCGATGGAGGCCCGCTTCCTCGCACGCGACGTCGATCCGTGCGCGGAGCGCAGAGTCCGAGCGAGGCGCTGGCAGAACTCGTCCCCCTTACGACGAGGCGCCATCTCTCACCGAGACCATGAAGGTCGCTATTAGCCGCCCGCGTGGAGTGCCCGAGCAGCAGAGGAGCCCTCGCGGATGATCAGGCGTTCTGGCAGCACGTCGGTCAGTTGCAGGACCGGCTTGACGCTCAGGATTTTGCCGCGACGACCTATGTGACCGCTCTTCATGACCGTCCCAAGCGATTCGAGAGCATCGTTTGGGACGTCGCTTCGACGCTCCTATAAGACGGCTGCTGCTCGCCGAAACCTTATAGCAGAGACCGCAACGCTCCGTCCAGGTGCATCATGGAAACTCTCAGTTATGAACTCAGATGTGCAAACACGCTTCCATGTCACGGTAGCGAGCGATGCGGACCGGGATGTGCTCGAGCGCCTGTGGGTTATGTTCAGTCACGATCTCTCGCAGTACAACCGCGCGCTACCCGACCACGACGGGCGGTTCCGTCAAGAAAGGCTTGACGCCGCCCTCGGCAGCGAGACAGGTTGGATCGCCCGACTGATCCATCTCGGCGGTTCACCTGTGGGCTTCGCCCTGCTACGAGCACTGGACAACTCGCCCCACGTCATCAACAGCTTCTTCCTCGTCCACGGGGCCCGGCGACGAGGCATTGGAACGCTCACCGTCAAGTGCATTGTGGAGGAGTTTCCTGGACGCTGGTCCGTCGCTTTCCAGGACACCAATGAGCCTGCGGCAGCGTTCTGGCAGCGCGTGTGCAACTCGATCGACCCCGCCGCAATGAAAGAGCATCGTCCAGTGCCAGGTCGCCCCGAGCTCCGACCGGACACGTGGATCGAGTTCACTGTCAGGGGGTGAGCCAGTATCGACCGCGACTCTGCTACAGCACCTCCGGGCAGGAAATCCACCAGACCGGTGCTCCGACCTGGAACCTCGGTGGCGAGGGTGGTACGGACTGCACGCCAGTTCGGGTGTTGACGTCATTCAACCAAGGTCGATCCCTGACTGCTAGCTGTGATCTCTCATGACGTTGTTGACGCGTGACGGTGTAGCGGATGCGGGCGGCTTGCCGTCGTGGGCACCATGGGGCCGGTGGTAGTTGTAGTGCAGGTTCCAGGCCTCGAGTGCTTTTTCGCGCTGCTGTTCTGAGGTCCAGGTCCTGGCGTAGAGGAACTCTTCGGCGAGGATGCGGTTGTACCGCTCGACTTTCCCGTTGTGCTTGGGCATGTACGGTCTCGTCCTCCGGTGCTCCGCGCCGCCCATGGCGGCGGCGAAGGTAGCGGAGCGGTAGCAGGCGCCGTTGTCGGTGATGATCCGCTCGATCTGCACTATCCCGTGCTGGGCGAACCATTCCCGGGCGCGGTTCAGGAATGCGACGGCGGTCGGGCCCTGCTCGTTCTCGAGCGACTCGGTGTATGCCAGACGCGTGTGCCCGTCGATGGCGGAGTGCAGGTAGGCGTAGCCGGCGCGAGCCCCGCGGGTCTTCGCGCGGGCGGCGGCCCGGGCTTCGGGGCTGTTCTTCCCGTGCACCCGCCAGCCGCCGCCGGGGATGCGCCCGACCTTCTTCACATCCAGGTGCACCATGTGCCCAGGGTGCTTGGCGGTGATCGTCTTGGCCCCCGGTTCGTCTCGCCGTTCGGGTCGATGAACCGGCGGCGGTTGAGCCCGAGCTGGGCCAGGTGCCGGGTGACCGTGCGGCGGCTGACCGCAACACCGTCGGCGTGCAGCTCGAACGCGATGCGCGACGCCGACCACTTCTTCTCCCGCCGCATCGACTCGATTCGCGCCACCGTCTCGCCGGGCGTCGCGGTCGGCTGCCGGACCGGAGCGGATGACCGGTCGATCAGCCCGAGCTCGCCGAACTGCTTATAGCGGTTCACCCACTTCGACGCGGTCGCCTGCGAGATGCCCATCTCGGCGGCCACATGCGCGATCGGCCGCGTCCGGCACCGCTCAATCAGGCGCTTGCGGCCCTCCGGTGTGAGAGGGGCGTTCTTGTGCGTCATGCGAGCGCGGCGGTGCGGGGCCGCAGCTCGGTGGCGGCGATCGCGGCGGCGCAACAGGTGATCAGGGCGATCGCGGCGATGAAGCCGGCACGTGAGTCCGCGAGGGCGGCCAGAGCGCCGAGGATCGCGATGCCGACGGACTGGCCGACCTGGCGGGCGGTGTTGTAGATGCCGGAGGCGAGGCCTGCGGAGTCCGCGCCGAGGGAGGTGCTGGCGGTCTTGTTCAGGGCGGTGGAGTAGATGCCGGTGCCGGCACCGATGACGAACTCCGCGATGACGAGCACCCACCACCATTCGGCTGCCGTCGTAGCGAGGAGCAGGAGGGTCCCGGCGGCCGCGGCGGCGGAGCCGACGAGGATCATCTGTCGGGTGCCTCGTCGCAGCAGGTACGGGTTCGCGAACACGCTGGAGGCGACGATGCCGACCGCGAAGGGAGCCAGCAGCAGGCCTCCGGTAAGCGCGGAGACGCCCCAGGCGGCTTGAAGATACAGGGCGAGGAAGAACTGGAGCCCGTAGGCGCCGAATTGGAAGGCGAAGCCTCCGACGGTCGCGCCGGTGAATCCTGGGCTGCGGAAGACGCTCAGCGGCATCATCGGCGCCGGCGAGCGGTGCTCGACCAGGACGAAGATCACGAGCAGGACCACGCCGGCTACGAGGAGCGCCCAGGTGAGCGCCGGGCTCGTGCCGCGGCCGGCCTCGATGAGTCCCGCGACCACCGCAACGAGGCCTGCGGTCCCGATGAGCTGCCCGGCCCAGTCGAAGCGCGGCCGGCTCTGCCTGGTGCGCGGTCGGTCTGCGGCACCAACGAGGGCCGCGGCGGCGATCGCGATCGGCGCGGTGAGCCAGAACACGGCCCGCCAGCCGGCCGTATCGGTCAGCAGCCCGCCGAGGAACGGCCCTGCGGCCATGCCCGCCCCGCCGAAGACCGTCATCAGGTTCACCGCGCTCGAGCGCTGCCCGGGATCGTTGAAGCTCTTGCCGACGAGGGCGAGGACCATCGGCAGCAGCAGCGCGGCGAAGACCCCCTGCGCGGTACGGCACGCGATCAGCAGCCCGATCGACGGGCTCAGCGCGCACGCGACGGATGCCGCGGCGAAGCCGATCGCGCCGATACGGAACAGCCGCTCCGCGCCGACCCGGTCGCCGAGGCTCCCGCCGAGCAGCAGCAGCGAGGCTAGCGGCAGCGTATACGCGTCGACCACCCAAGAGATGCCACTAGCGTGTGCGTTGAGATCCTCCGCGATCCGCGGTAGCGCGAGGTTTAGTGCGCTCCCGTCCAGGGTGATCACAATCCAGCCGAGGTAGATCGCCCAGGCCCGCGCCGACCACGCCGTGCGCGCCGGCGCCAGCAGCGCGGTCACGCGCGCGCTGCTTCAAGCAGAGCCAGCACGCCCTCGACCGCATCGTCGAAGACCGAGGGATTCTTCGCCGCCCGCGCCAGCACATACGCGCCCTGCAAAGCCGCCGCGACCGCCGCGGCCGTCCGGACCGGGTCCAAGTCTGCGCGGAACTCCCCACCGTTGACGCCGGCCGAGATGACCTCGGCGAGCTGCCCGCGAATCCACGCGAACATCTCCTGCACCTCGCTCCGCAACGCGGGAGTGTCAATCACATCCGGGTCCTGCACCAGCCGCCCGAACTGGCAGCCTTTAAGCACTTCGCGCTCCCGCGTCAGGTACGCCCGCACCTGACCGAGTGCGGTACATCCAGAAGCCAGGTCGCCTGTGATCTGGTCCCGCATCTCTTCCGCGTTGCGCTCGATCGCCGCCTGCGCCAGCGCCTCCTTACCGCGGAAGTGGTGGTACATGCTGCCCTTCCCGGCGCCGGCGGCATCCAGGATCTCCCGCGGACTCGTCGCCCCGTACCCGCGCTCCCACAACAGCCCCCGGGTCGCTTCAATCAGATCATCACGCGTACTCACACAAGTACTGTACCTACCTACAGGTACAGAATCAAACGAACGTCAACAACCTCATGACCAGCAACAGCTAGCTGTGATCTCTCATGACGTTGTTGTCACCGACTCCGGCCGCGCCGTCGACGTGAGCCTGCCCTGCCCGAGCGCCTTTCCTGGGATACGGCCGCACTCCTGCAGGCGTCACCGACGAGGGGCGTCATGGTCGAATCGGATTAGAGCCCTATCCGACGAACCCGAATTGGCGCACCCCACGCCAGGCCAGGCCCGGCTACGAGTTCCCTAAGTGCCGACCACGTCGTCACCTTGAGGACGCTGGTGTCGGTGTTCGCCGGTGTAGGTGACGAGTCGCTGGTCGGTGCTGGAGGGCGACAGGAGCGTGTCGTAACGGAGGGGTACGACGCCGTCGGGCATGCGGAATTGCTTGATACCGCTGGACTTCTCACGCACGTGGTGTTGCGCCCACCATCGGGCGAACTCGGGACTGGCGTGGGTGAGGTGAGCGACCAGGTCCTGCACCTCGGGTAGGTCCAGGTATCGCCCGACGGAGGCGCGGAAGTTCGCGACCGTCTCCTCAGCGACAGCCGGCCAGTCGGCGTACCGCTCCTGATAGCTCGAGTAGAGGAACGTGAGCTCGATCAGATTGCGCCGCTCGGCGGGGTAAGTGTCGAGGGGCACGAGCAGGTCGCACAGCGCGTCGTTCCAGGCCAGGAGGTCCCAGCGTCGGCCCAGCAGCATCGCCGGCACGGTGTCGGGAAGTGCGTGCAGGACGCGCAGCAGCGTTGCGTCGGCGCGTTCGTCGGGCGTGCTGTTCAGTGGCGGACGCTCGGCCCGCGCGAGCGCATACAGGTGGTGCCGCTCATCGTCGGACAGTCGCAGCGCCCCCGACAGGGCATCGAGCACCGACGGTGAGGGCCGTTCGGCGCGGCCCTGCTCGAGGCGGATGTACCAGTCGACGCTGACCCCGGCGAGTGACGCGAGCTCCTCGCGACGCAAACCCGGCGTACGGCGTCGTCGGCCCGTCGTGGCCGGCAAGCCCACATCGGACGGAGAGAGCCCGGCGCGACGCCGGGTGAGGAAATCCGCGAGCTCACGCCGCCGATCAAGCGGCCCCACGCCAAGGGTGGTAGCGCTACTCCCAGGATATTTCCGGCTCTTTTGTGGATCGTCGCCGTGCCGAACGCTGGAACCCGTCACCGATTCCTTCCAAGACCAAGGAGTTTCGAGCATGTACCACATCGCAGTCTACTTCGACGTCCCCCAGCGTCACCGCGACGAGTTCATCGCAGCCGCCCTCGAAGACGGACGCAACTCCGCCGCAGACGAGCCGGGCACCCGCCGCTTCGAACTCATCGAGGACGCCGACCGACCCAACCGGTTCTTCCTCAACGAGGCGTACGACGACGCCGAGGCCTTCGACGTACACGCCAAGGGACCGCACTTTGAGCGGTTCTTCTCCCTCATCGAGGACTACGCCCAAGGGCCTACCTGGTTGATCAAGGGCACCCGCATCGACGACCCCGCCGCCTGACCGCCTCGCCTCGCACGACAGGACTCCGCATGACTGCGTTCACGCTCATCGCCAGCTTCGAAGCCAAGCCCGGATTCGAGGCCCGCCTGCAGACCGAACTCTCCGCGATGGTCGAGCCCTCAACAGCCGAACCCGGGTGCCTCGGCTACCGGCCGTACCTCGACCCCAGCGACCCGACGCGGATGATCATCCTCGAGGAGTGGACCAGCCAGGCCTCACTCGACGCGCACTTCCAGACGCCGCACTTCCGGCATGTCGCCGAGGTGCTCGACGAGATCCTCGCTGTACCATTTTCACTGACCCGACTCGTCCGCACCGAGTCGGGTCCTGCCAGAACCGAGCACGAACCCGAGGACCACTGAATGCTGATCATTGCCGGTTACCTCACGGTGGATGCCGCCCACCGTGACGCCTTCGTGGCTGCGCATGCCGACCTCGTACGCCGAGCTCGCCAAACGCCCGGATGCCACGACCTCGCGATCACCGCTGACCCGGTCGACCCCACGCGGGTCAACAACTACGAGCGCTGGGAATCCTGGGAGGACATCCAAGCCTGGCGAGCCATCGCGGATGCCCCGGACACCGGCATCCCCATCGTCGCGGACGACGTCGCCATGTACGACGCATCGGGCGAACGCCCGCCCTTCTAGGCCCCGAGCGAGGGAGTCGCCCGCTCTGATCCGCCCCACGAGGAGTCACGGAGCGGCAGGGTGGACACTCGTCGGCCTCCGGCGTCATCGGGTCGGGTGGAACATGCCAGGCCGTCGAGAGCGCGGCGACGAGGGCCCCAGGAATGTTCCGTCGACGTAAAGAGCGGAGCGATCGGATTGCAGAGGTGAGTGACCCGAATGCCGTTATGCAGCCGATCCCCAGCAGCCAGAGGGGGGGCATACCGTCGAAGAGCGGGTCAATCCATGAGAACAGTTCTTCGAACATTGGAACCTACTCCGCTCAGTTGGTGAATTCAGGAAGCATTGGTCAGTCTCCGGTTCTGGTGCGGCTACCGTTTTGCCCGCTTTTTGAGGGTGAGGTAGGTGAATACGACGATGGCGAGCAGTCCAGCCAGAGCCAGCCAGTAAGGACCGGAGCCGGGAGTGATGGGTACGTTGTGTTCGAGGGCCGCTGAGTTTCGTTCCGCAGTGTTGTCGCACGTGTCGATGGTTCGGAGCATTGTTCGCTGATCAGCGGGATCGACAGGCATGTGGTACTTGTCAGCGATATAGGTAAAGCGAGTGATGTAGGAGCAGACGTAGCTGGGGTTGTCTGGGACAAGCCATTCGGAAGGTCCAGAACTGCCTTTGGAGCTGTTGGATGAGGCGTCTGCCAGGATGAGGTTCTCAGGGTCGTTGTAGAAGGCTTCGCGCTCCTTCTGAGTCTGCCGGTGGCCGATCATGTCGTAGTGATACTCGGCCGGAACGATGTGCTCGACCTCGAGGGCAGGACTCTGCTGGCGAGAGAACTCGATGCTGCGGCCGGTATAGGGATCATGTTCGAGAACTCCGGAGTCGACGGCGCAACGGTCGTTTGCCTTGTACTGGACCTCATCGAGATCTCGGTTGCGGATGTCCTCGCGAGTCGATCCGCAGAACGCTGTGTCGGCAGAGCCGATGTTCGATGACCAACTTCCATACTGTGCTGATCGGTCGTAGGCGCCATTCGAGCGCCTGGGGGATGAGTGGAGGTCTTCAATGGTCGTTCGGACAGCCTCGCGATCAACTTGTCCAATGGCCGCGGGAGACTCTGCCCCGGTGAGGTCGGTCAGGGGTCCGGCCGCGGTGGCAGGGCTTGCCGGTGGGATGACCACGAAGGTCGTGATCAGTAGTGCGGAAATCGCGCGTATCTTGTGATGCATTGTGACCTCTTGCTAAGACTGTTCATGCGTTGTTGCATCTTGCTGGTGCATTGACACCGCCGGACTTGGAGGCGTCTGGATGAGGGGATCCGCGAGGGGGCCGCAGACTCCTATCCACAAGAGGATCAGAGCGCTGATCATGGCGGGGCCTGGAGTACTGAGTCTCGATGTGTTCACCAGCGGCCTCCGGCCTGGACTGAGACAGTCCGCTGGATGTGTTTGAGCTGTGGCGAAGTGAGTTCGGTTTGGTCCGTCAGGATCTTGACTGCCTCGTCGATGGCTACGGGGTTCCGATCCAGGTTGAAGACAAGGAGCCGGCGGGCTTCGCTTTGTAGCTGTGTGCTGCTGTCCTCGATCGGCAGATCATGTGTGGTGATCATGGCTGCTTGTGATGGGTGAATGTAGAACAGGCTGGCGTACTCGGTCAGGAGAAGCTTCTGAGAGAGGTCGGCCACGCTTAGTGGCGCGTGGGTGATGGTCAGGTGCGTGGAGTGCGCATTGAGGAATGCCACCTCAGCTTTCAGGCCGAGGCATGTGGCAGCAACGATCTGTGCTGTGAGCAGTTCGGCTCGGTACTCCGTTGGCACGTCGACACCTCCGTTCCAGACCGTGGCGATCGCCGGTGCGGGGCCGTAGAGGGTCCTTCCTGTGTGGAAGGAGATGTCGAGGGTCCGGGTGGGTGGAAGCGGGGCGATGGTCATCGTTGTCTCCTCTGTTCTTGCTGATATAAGCGCCGTGAACTGGAAGATCTGACGGGCTTTACAAAAATATACTGGCACATATACTAGTCTATGTAAACACCGAAATAGACGCTAAGGTGGCAGGCATGACGGCAGAGAAGGGCGAGCACAACGTTCGGCCGATCTGGATCAACCTGACGAGACTGATCGCCGACAAAGAGCTGGCTATGGTGCGGAGCGCTCATGCATAGCTCTTCGGGCGAGACCCGGCTCCCTGTTAGCCTCCGCCCCCTACGTTCCGTCACAGGGGAGTATCTAGGAGCGATAGAGATCTCCCTGAGCGCTGCAGGCTCCCCTAGAGCAGTCGTCTATACCGCGCATGAGCCGGCCGCAGCCGGAGGCCGGCAACGGGATTTCTCCACGTGGGAAAACGCGGCTTCACACCTGGGGCTGATCGCCAGTTCTATGTAGCACCTAGATCAGGATTTATATAGATCTTGTTTGACTGTCCTTTTTCGATGATCTAAGTATCACGGAAAGGTAACATCCACTTCTTCGCGTTGGAGCCGCGCAGCGGCGATTTCGTGTCCAGCCAGGCTCGCCTGGCTGATCTGGAGAGCGAGCGCAGCGAGTGAACTAATAGGCACGGA
>NZ_JADBHG010000012.1:0-56980 GCF_017808095.1 Brevibacterium renqingii
GAGTGTGGTTACCCATATCGGTATCGGAGGTCTTCGTTGTGTTTCAACTACCGTTCACAACGTGTCGAGGAAGTACAGCTAGGGGGCGGGAATGGACACTCTCATCGATCTGGGAGGCGGCTTCGCCTCGGCGCTGGAACCGGCCAGCCTCGCCTTCGCCCTCCTCGGCGTGCTCCTGGGCACCGTCGTCGGGGTGCTGCCGGGAATCGGGCCGATCTCGGCGATCGCGATCCTCATCCCGGTCTCCTTCGGCATGGAGCCCGTGCACGGGCTCATCCTGCTCTGCGGCATCTACTACGGGTCGATGTACGGCGGATCGATCACCGCCACACTCATCAAGACCCCAGGTGAGGTCGCCAGCGCGGTGACCGCGATCGAAGGCTATGAGATGGCCCGCCGGGGCCGGGGCAAGGCGGCGCTGGCGACCGCGGCGATCGGGTCGTTCCTCGCCGGCACCCTGGCGATCATCGGACTGACGTTCCTGTCGCCGCTGCTCGTCAAGCTCGCGAACGTCTTCGGCGCCACCGAGTACTTCCTGCTCATGGCCACCGCTCTGCTGCTCGCGTCGACGATGTCGGCGGGATCGCGGGCCAAGGCGCTCATCTCGATCTTCATCGGACTGGCCGTCGGCCTCATCGGCCTCGACTTCCAGACCGGGCTGCCCAGGCAGACCTTCGGCATCGACCTGCTCTCCGACGGCGTGGACTTCACGATCTTCGCGATGGCGCTCTTCGCCATCCCCGAGGCGATCCGCAACCTCGCACTCGGACGCGGGGCGAAGGAGACGATCCAGAGCTTCGGCGAGGACAAGTGGATGACACGGCAGGACTGGCAGCGCTCGGCCGGGCCCTGGGCGCGCGGTTCGGTGCTCGGCTTCATCATCGGCATCCTGCCCGGCGTCGGCCCGTCGCTGGCGTCCTTCATGTCCTACATCATGGAGAAGCGGATCTCGAAGCGGAAGGAGGAGTTCGGACACGGAGCCATCGAAGGCGTGGCCGGCCCCGAAGCCGCGAACAATGCCGGCGTCGGCGGTGCGATGATCCCGCTGTTCAGCCTCGGCATCCCCGGTTCGGCGACGACGGCGCTGCTGCTGTTCGTGTTCACGATGTACGGGCTGCAGCCGGGACCGCTGATCTTCCGCGACGAGACAGGTCTGATCTGGACGATCATCGCGAGCATGTACATCGGCAACATCGCGCTCATCATCCTCAACCTGCCGCTGGTCGGGGTCTTCGTCAAACTGCTCAAGATGCCCAAGGAGATCCTCTTCTCCGCGATCCTCGTGCTCGTCGTCATCGGCGCCTACGCCATCGAGTTCAGCCTCTTCGGGCTGATGATGCTCGGCATCTTCGGCATCATCGGCTACCTCATGGAGAAAGGCGGCATCCCGTTGGCGCCGGCGATCCTCGCACTCGTGCTCGTGCCGCTGCTCGAGGACAACTTCCGGCGCATGCTCCAGATCTCCGGAGGCTCGTTCGCACCCCTGGTCACCCGGCCGGTGTCCCTGTCGATCATCATCCTCATGGTGGCGGGCATCGCCGGACCGATGCTCTTCCGCTGGTGGGTGAGCAGACGGCAGCTGCTCGCCGACGTCACGGTGGCGTGATGTCGGCGTGTGGGAAATGCCGACGTATGGGAAGGAGCGGGCATGAGGGACGCCGCTGAGAAGCCCGCGCCGGAGATCGGCGTCATCGATCGCAGCGCCGCGATCCTCGCGGCCCTGCAGGAGGAGCCGATGACCGCAGCGGAGATGTGCCGGCGGCTCGGATACTCGAAGTCGACGACCTATCGGCTGCTGGCCGATCTGCGGGCACACAGGTTCATCGTCCGCGATTCGTCCGGACTGCTGCGGCTGGGCCCTTTCCCCGGCCGGCGCAGCATCGCCACGACGAACTCCGTGCTCGAGTATCTGCGGTCGATGACCGGAGAGTCCGTGCAGCTGTGGATCCGGGTCGGCGAGGACCGGGTGTGCGTGCGCAACGTCGAGGCAGATCACGAGCTGCGCGTCTCCCGGGGCGTCGGAACCGTCCTGCCGCTGGTCGACGGCGGCTCTGCCGCACTGGCGCTGTGCGGTCCGGGCAATCCCGCGGAGTTCTACGCGACGAAGCAGGCACGGGTGGCGGGGACCGCCTCGGCGAGTGTCGCGTTCACCGTCGGGGCGAACGTGTTCGCCCTCTGCGTGTCCTATCCGCTGACCCGGGAACCGGAGAACGTCGCCGGCGCCTATCGCACCCTGCTCGCCCAGGCCGCGGGCGAGCTGCGGGCGCTGCTCGAGGGCAACGAGGAGCTCGGAGTGCTGCGCGACATCGCCCGCCTGGCCCTCGGCGCGAGGAGACAGGCGGGGGAGTAGACGCGCGGCCGGAGCCTGCCGGTGGCATCAGGCATTCGCGGGCTGCGCCGCCGTCGGAGTGGGCCTCTCGCTCTCCGGCGCCGCGGCGGAGCCTCGTGTGCTGCGCAGCAGCCGCATCGCGTTGGCGATGACCACCAGCACGGAAGCCTCATGGACCAGCATGCCGATCGACATCGTCACCCCGCCGGCGAAGACGCCGGCCAGCAGCACCACCACCGTGACCAGGGCGATCCCGATGTTCTGCCGCATCACGGACGCGGTCCGCTTGGCCAGGCCGACGGCTTCCGGCAGCTTCAGCAGATTGTCGCCCATCAGAGCGATGTCTGCGGTCTCCACCGCCACGGCCGAGCCGGCCGCTCCCATGGCCACGCCGATGTCCGCGGTGGCCAGGGCCGGGGCGTCGTTGACGCCGTCGCCGACCATGGCGATGGTATGGCCTTCCTGCTGCAGCCGCGCGACCACGTCCAGCTTGTCCTCGGGAAGCAGGGAAGCGTGGATCTCGTCGATGCCGGTGGCCTTGCCGATGGCCTCGGCCACCAGCCGGGTGTCGCCGGTGAGCATGACCACCTTCTTCACGCCGGCACGGTGCAGGCGGGCGACCATCTCGGGCGCATCCGGGCGGATCTGATCGGCGACGGCCACGACGCCGATGACCCGGTCGTCGACGGCCACGATCATCGGAGTCTTGCCGTCGGCGGCCAGCGCTTCGGCCGTGCGCGCAGCGCTGCCGTCGTCGACGATGCCGAACTGGGTCAGCAGCGGCGGGTTGCCGATCAGCACCCGGCGGCCCTCGATATCCGAGACGATGCCCTTGCCGGGGACCGGGGTGACGGTGCCGGGAATGCCGCGCGGGCCCACTCCATCCGCCTGGGCGGTCTCCAGGATGGGACGGGCCAGCGGGTGTTCGGAGCCGGCCTCCGCAGCCGCAGCCCAGCGCAGCACCTCGCTGCGCTCCAGGGGCGAATCCAGGACGATCACGTCGGTCAGCTGAGGACGCCCCTCGGTGAGGGTGCCGGTCTTGTCCACGGCGACGGCGGAGATCTTCGCCGAGGTCTCCAGGAACTCGCCGCCCTTGATCAGGATGCCGGTGCGGGCGGCGTGGCCGATGCCGGCGACGATCGCGACCGGGATGGAGATCACCAGGGCACCGGGGCAGCCGATGACCAGCAGGGTCAGAGCCAGGGCCACGTCACCGGAGATGAGCCAGGCCACCAGGGCCAGAACCATGACCGCGGGGGTGTACCAGCCGGAGAAGCGGTCGATGAACGCCTGCGTGCGGGCCTTGGCGTCCTGGGCCTCCTCCACCCGATGGATGATCCGCGCCAAGGTGGTGTCGGCACCGATGCCGGTGGCCAGCACCTGCAGAAACCCGCCACGGGAGACGGTGCCGGCGAAGACCTGCCCGCCCTTGGCCTTCTCCACCGGGATCGACTCGCCGGTGATCGAGGCCTCATCGATGGCTCCGGTGCCCGAGACGACCTGGCCGTCCACCGGCACCTTCGCGCCGTTCTTGACGAGGACGATCTCGCCCATCCTCACCTGGCCGGCGGGGATCTCCTGCTGCTCACCATCGCGCACGACGATCGCGGAATCCGGGGCGACGGCGACGAGCTCGGCCAGTGCCGAACGCGTCTTGTTGAGGGTCGCGGCCTCCAGCGCGTGGCCGACCGCGAACAGGAACGTCACCGCCGCGGCCTCCCAGAAGTTGCCGATGATGACCGCGCCGATGGCTGCGACGGACACGAGCAGGTCGATGCCGATGACCTTGGCGATCAGTGCGCGAACCGCTTTGACCGCGATTCCGTAGCCGGCGACCACGGCCGCGGCGATCATCAGCACGTCGCCGAGGGTGAAGACCCCGCCGGAATGCGTGGCGTGGGCGCCGGCATTGAGCCACCATTGCCGGCCGACGGTGAGATCGCCGGCGCCGCCGTCCAGCCACCGGAGGGCGAAGGAGATGATGATGAGCACGCCGGATACGACGGGAACCGACCAGTTCCCGTGGACCCATTTCTGGAGCCTGTTCACTTTCGGGTACGACCTTTCTGAATCTGGAGCCGGCGGGCCGGCAGGTTGGAATGAGCAGAGATGCGTGCGGGCCCCCGCAGGGGCCCGCTGGCCTCAGAAGGCCGTGGGAGCGGCCTTGTAGCCGGCCTTCGCGATGGCGGTGACAATGTCCTCGACCGAAACGCGTTCGATGTCGTGGTCGACCTCGATGCGGGCGGAGGCGAAATGGACCTTCACGTTCTCGACACCTTTCAGGCGTCCGACCTGCTTCTCGATCTTGGCTACGCAGGAGGGGCAGGAGAATCCTTCGGCCCGCAGGATGGTGTGGGTGGTGGTCGCGTTGGTCATTGCGGAGTCCTTTCACTGTTGTTCCTTCTTGACACCTTCAATGTAGGTTCGCCGCGCCGCGGACTCCTTGACCTGGATCAAGTTCGCACTGCTCCGCCCTGGTGAGCTCTGCCGACAGGGTCTGCGACGGTCTCGCGCCCGCGTGAGATAGGATCGGAGCATGTCCGAGCGTGATCTGTGCGTCACCCGCGTCCCGATCTTCCAAGGTCTCACCCTCCAGGAACAGCTGCGCGTCGCGGACTTCGCCCGGCCGATACTCGCCGGCAAAGGGGAGATCGTCTACGGCCCCGGACAGCCGGTCTCACGCCTGCTGGTGATGCACAGTGGACAGGTCAAGATCAGCCATGAGTCCGCCAATGGTCAGGAACAGATCCTGCGAACGGTGACCGATGGCGATGTCGTGGGCGAACGGGCCTTCCTGACCGGCCATCGCCCGAATGACCTCGCAGTCGCGCTGGAAGACAGCAGGATGTGCGTCTTCGACCACAGCGACCTCGCAGCGCTTCTGCGTGAATACCCCGACATCAGCCAGCGGATGCTGCGGACACTCTCCGACCGGCTGTCCTCCGTGGAGCGGCTCCTGGCCGCCATCACCTCCAGCGATGTCACTGCCCGCGTCGCTGCCTACCTCCTGGACCTGCCCGGCAGCATGCGGGAGGGAACAGTCACAGTGACACTGCCGATGGCGAAACAGGAGATCGCCGCATACCTCGGGACTACCCCGGAGACCTTGAGCCGGCGCCTCGCCGCGCTCTCTGCCTCCGGGATCATCGAACTCGACGGGCGTCGAAACGTCAGGATCCTCGACATCGACGGGCTCGAACGTGTCGCCACGCCTCGATAGACCCGCGCCGGCGTCAGTGCCCGGACACCGGAGCGAGATGTTCAAACATGGAGTCAGTCCGGCGAAATAGGATGCAGGGAGACCGATATCGATTCTGCCGAGCACGTCCAGCGTCACTGACGGACGTGGCAGTCATAGGAGGACACCGCATCGTGCCACGCACCGTCTACTACACCGCGACCACGCTCGACGGATTCATCGCCGATCCGAACGATTCGCTCGAGTGGCTGCTGCGGCAGACCGAGGAGCAGCCCGACGACGGCTTCTTCGAAGGCGTCGGCGCGATCGTCATGGGAGCGACGACGTACGAATGGCTGCTGCGCAACCTCGACGGGCCGTGGCCGTACACGATGCCCACCTGGGTGATGACCCACCGGAACTCAGCGCTGCCCGAATCAGGCGAGGACGGAGAGAAACCCGATATCCGCTTCGCTCAGGGATCGGTCGCCGACCACTATGTCGAGATGTGCACGGCCACCGGCGACCACGATCTGTGGGTGATGGGTGGGGGAGACCTCGCCGGACAGTTCGCCGACGAGGGATTCCTCGACGAGATCATCACCTGGACGGCACCGGTGACCCTCGGCAAGGGTCGCCCGCTGCTGCCCCGCCGGCTTGATCTCGAACTCATCGAAGTCGGACACAGCGATCCCTTCGTCATCGCCCGCCACCGCGTCATCGGTCCTCTTCTCGAGGACGGTTGAGCAAGTCCCGGCACGATCCCTCGCCGAGGCGGCCCCACCGTCCGAACGCAGCGTCGGACCGCCTCGGCGAAGTTGTCCATCCGGATGCCGGGCAGTTCTGGCGCAGGTGAGAGGTTCCGTGGTTCGATGCAGGCATGACTGCAGCGATCGAGAACCATCGGGCCCGCCTCCGCGCGGGGGAGATCTACAACGGACTGTGGATGATGTCGACGAGTCCGGAGCTCGCGAAGATCGGAGCGGCGGCGGGATTCGACTATGTCTGTCTCGACCTGCAGCACGGACTGGTCCGCCCCACCGATGTGCTGCGGCTGACCGATGCCGTGCGAGCCAGCGGGCCTGCGCTCGTCACCGCGCGAGTCGCGGCGAACCGCTTCACCGAGATCGGTGCGCTCGCCGACGCCGGGGTCGAAGCCATCATCGTGCCCCTCGTGTCCTCCGTCGCCGAGGCTGAAGCGGCCGTCCACGCACTCGACTATCCCAGCTGCGGAGGCGACCGATCCTGGGGGCCGACCGCCGAGCTGATGCTGGGCGCGGTCCAGGACACCCGGGCTGAGCGTCCGCTGCTGTTCGTCATGATCGAGAACGCTGACGGCCTCGCAGCCGTCGAGGACATCTGCGCCGTGCCGGGAATCGACGGAGTCTACGTGGGACCCGCCGACCTCGCCTTCGCCGTCGGTGCCCTGCCGGGGCAGCCGAACGACGCCCACGCCGAGGCGCTCGTGCGGATTCGCACCGCCGCCGACGATGCCGGGCTCATCCCCGGCATCCACTGCGGCGACGGTGCGGAAGCCAAGCTGCGCAAGGAGCAGGGCTTCCGCTTCATCACCTCGGCGGGAGACATCGGTGCGGCAGGCCGGGCGCTGCGGGAGGACCTGGCTACTGCGCGGGAGTGAGCTGCCGCGCGTGCGTGAACTCGGTGCTCGCACGGGGAGCGGTCTCGGCGCCCAAGGTCGAAAGGCCGCCGAGGCCGCCCAGGGCACGCACGCATACTGTTCCGGCACTGGGATACAACTGCGATGCAACTCACAGGAAATGATAAGATCGGACGACGATCAACTGTGAGTTCTGTGCGGTGCAGCGGTGCATCGCGAAGGGAGGAGCCTCATGGGTTCCCTATTCATCATGCTCGTCGGATTGGCCATATTCGTCGCCGGCTACCTCCTGTACTCGAAGTTCCTCGGTCGCAGGATCTTCAAGCTCAATGACGCATTCACCACGCCCGCGCATGAACTCAACGACGGTGTCGACTACGTTCCGACGAACAAGTACATCCTCTGGGGCCACCACTTCACCTCGGTCGCGGGCGCCGCGCCGATCGTCGGCCCCGCCATCGCCGTCATCTGGGGATGGCTGCCGGCTCTGCTGTGGGTGACCATCGGAACGGTCTTCTTCGCAGGTATGCACGACTTCGGGACACTCTGGGCCTCAGCCCGGAACAAGGGCCGCTCGATCGGCGCCCTGTCATCGCGCTATATCGGCAAACGCGGGGCGAACCTCTTCCTCATCGTCATCTTCCTGCTGCTGCTCATGGTCATCGCGGCCTTCGCAGTGGTCATCAAGAACCTCCTCATCAGCACGCCGACCGCGGTCATCCCGACCTGGGGCGCGATCGTCGTGGCGCTGCTCGTCGGACTCTGCGTATACCGTCTGCGCATCCCGCTGATTCCCGTCACCGTCGTCGGAGTCGTGCTCCTCTACGGACTCATCGTCCTCGGGAACAGCGTCCCCGTGGTCCTGCCCGAATCGTTCCTGGGCATGAGCCCCGCGACCTTCTGGATCGTCGCGCTCTTCGTCTACGGTGCCATCGCTTCGCTGCTGCCGGTGTGGGTGCTGCTCCAGCCGCGCGACTACATCAACGGCGTCCAGCTGTTCATCGGCCTCATCCTCCTGTTCGGCTCGGTGCTCACCGCTACGCTCTTCTCCGCGGTCAAGCCGGAGATCGTCGCCCCGGCCATCAACACCAATGTGCCTGAGGGCACGCCCAGCATGGTCCCCCTGCTGTTCGTCACCATCGCCTGCGGAGCCATCTCCGGCTTCCACGGCATGGTCGCCTCCGGCACCAGCTCGAAACAGCTGGACAAGGAGACCGACGCCCGTTTCGTCGGCTACTTCGGCGCGGTGGGCGAAGGCCTGCTGTCGCTGGGGACAATCCTCGCGGTCATCGGCGGCATCAAGTCCACGGCCGCCTGGAAGGAGATCTACTCGGCCTTCGGCGAAGGAGGCGTGGAGGCCTTCGTCCAGGGCGGAGGAGCCCTCATGGAGAACGGCCTCGGACTGCCCGCCTCCCTGTCCGCGACTGTCCTGGCGACGATGGCGGTGCTGTTCGCGGCCACGACCATGGACACGGGAATGCGTCTCCTGCGCTTCGTCATCCAGGAGATCGGCGAAACCGTGAAACTGCGCATCAGCAACGTCCCCGCGACTCTGCTCGTCGTCGTCATCGGCCTCGGGCTGACGTTCTCCCAGGGGCTCGGAGGCGAGGGCGGACTGCGCATCTGGCCGCTGTTCGGCACGACCAACCAGCTCATGGCCTCCCTGTCGCTGGCGATCATCGCCGTCATCCTCATCCGCAAGCGGCGCAGCCCGCTGCCGGCGATGATCCCGCTGGTCATCGTCTTCGTCATGTCGTTCTGGGCGGCTATCGATCAGCTGGTCAGCTTCGCCACCCCCGGCTCCACCGACTGGCTGCTCTTCGCACTCGACGTGGTCATCATCATCGCCAGCATCTGGGTCGCCGTCGAGGCCTTCCTCGCGATGCGCCGGGCCTACCGCGAACCCCAGGAAGAGCCCGACGCGGACGAGAAACTGGCGGCGACGCGAGAGAACGTCTGACCCATTCATGCCAGACAGCATTGCAGAGTTGATCAACCGCCGTCTCAGGGCGCTGCCCGAGAAATGGGCGGCATTCCGGGAGGGGCTGATCGAGTTCTACGTCGGCCCCTACCGGCAGACGCTCAAGCGGGAGCAGCAGGCCGAGGACGACTTCTTCTCCGTCGTCGTCCTCGGCGAGGCCCTCGGCGTCCCGGACCCTGCCGCCTACTACACGGCTGAGCTCATGCCCGCTCTCTGGGACGACTTCCACGCCTGGCACAGACGCATGGGGCTGCCCCGATCGCCGCTGGACCACATCGCATGCTGCTAGACATCGCACGCTCGCGGCGTCTCCTCTTCATCGGCGGCAAGGGCGGTACGGGAAAGACCTCGGTGTCCTCGGGGCTGGCGATGGCGCGCGCCCTCGACGGCGGTCGCGTGCTGCTGGTTTCGACGGACCCGGCGCACAACCTCGGCGATATCTGGCGCGCGGAGCTCGCCGACGAAGCCCGGCGCGTCTACACGGCCGAGACCGGCACCGTCGACGAGGCGGGGCCCGGCTTCGTCGACGCCATCGAAGTCGATCCGCAGGCAACGATCGACGCGCACTTCGCCACAGTCGAAGCGATGATGCGGCGGATGCTGCCCGAACGCACGCACGCTGCCGCGCGTGATCATCTGCGGACGGCGAAGACGGCGCCCGGCAGTCACGAATCGGCTGTCCTCGAGCGGATCGCTGTGATCTGCGAAGAGGCGATGGGCGTCTACGACCTCGTCATCTTCGACACCGCGCCCACCGGGCACACCGTCCATCTGCTGTCCCTGCCCGAGCGACTGACTGGCTGGGCCGAATCGCTGGTGGCCAACCGCGACCGCTCGGAGCGCTTCGCCGCCGCGGCTCGCTCTCTCGTCAGCCCGAAGGAGGAGACTCCCGGCCCCGACGCCCAGATGCGCCGCACCCTGCTGGCCCGACGTGACCGCTTCGCCCTGCTGCGCAGCACCATCGCCGATGCCCGGCAGACCGGCTTCCTCATCACCACACTCGCCGAGCGGCTGCCGGTCGCCGAGACCCTCGTCCTGGTGCGGCAGCTGCGCGAGCTCGATGTCGATCTCACCGGCATCGTCGTCAACCGCCTCTCCCCGGCCGACTCCGGAGAGTTCCTCGCCGCCCGCCGGGCCCTGGAAGACGAGCAGCTGAGGCAGCTGCACGCCGCCGTCGACCCGCTGCCGATGGCCGAGCTTCCCTTGCTGCCCGGTGAACTCACCGGCGCCGAGGCGGTCCGTCAGCTGGCCGATCTCCTGACCCGAGAGACGGGGATGGGCAGGGGCTGACGTCGCTCAGAGGCAGCGACGGGCTTCACCGGGGCCCGATCTCGACCACGGTCCGCAGGCCCGCGCTCGGCTCGACGAATTCGCGCGGCAGGTCCGCCAGCGAAATCGGGCCGCCGAGGATCTCCTCCCAGGGCAAGGTGCCGCCGGCGGTGGCGAGGAAGTCCACGGCCTCCTGCAGGTGGTGCGGCTCGTAGTTGTGGACGCCGGTGATCGAGTGCCAGCCGCGGACGATGCGCTCCGGGCTGATCTCGATATCGGGTCCCGGGCTCACGCTGCCGGCGAGCACGACGGTTCCCCCGATGCCCAGCGAATCGAGGCAGGCGCGCACGCCGACCTCGCTGCCCGACAGCTCCAGGGCGACGTCGACATCACGCGCCGTTTCGTCAGCCCCGACGAGGCTGTCGGCACCGGCTGTCAGCGCCCGCCGAGCCCTCGTCGGGGAGGGGTCGAAGGCCATGACCGCCTCGGCGCCCCTGGCCTTGGCCGCGGCCACCGCGGTCAGTCCCAGCATTCCGATGCCGTTGACGAAGACGCGTCGTCCGTCCAGTTCGCCGGCGGACTCCAGCATCGCCATGACTGTCGCCACCGCACACCCGGCGGTCGCGGCCACCGCGTCGGGCAGATGATCGGGGACCGGCACCATCGCGACGCCGGCAGGCAGGTGGATGTGACTGGCATAGGTTCCCGACAGCGGCCACGCCGACTCCGCCGACTCGTGCCCGACCTTCGCCACCGAGGTGCATTTCGCGCTGAGTCCGCGCTCGCAGTTGCGGCAGCCACCGCACACCGAGGTGACCGCGAAGACCACCCGCGTGCCGACAGGAAGATCCGAGCGCGTCTCCTCGACGATGCCCACCCCTTCGTGGCCGAGCACCGAGGGGCACGCCCCCGAACGTCGCCCGCTCACGGTGTGCCGGTCCGAACCGCACACGGTTGCGGTGGTCAGTCGGACGAGGCTCTCGCCCTCGGCCAGCTGCGGGCGCTCGAAGTCGCGGAGCTCGAAGTCCTCGCCTCCGACCCACACCTGGGCCCGCGGCTGCGAATCCGCTCGCCCCGCATCCGTGACATCCGCTTGGGTTCGGACGGTCATTCGGAGACCGCCGCGGGGGTCCGCTCGGCGAGGACTGCGGGCAGATCGGCCACGGAGTCGAGGACGAGGTGGGCGCCCTCGGCCTCGAAGTCGGCGCGAGTCAGATGTCCGGTGAGCACGCCGACGGCGGTGACCTCGGCGCGCAGTGCCGACTGCACATCCGCCGAGGTGTCCCCGACGCTGACGACGGCAGACCGGTCGGTGACACCGAGGGTGTCCATGACCGTGTTGATCATGTCCGGCGCCGGACGACCGGAGGGCACCTCGTCGCCGGTGGACGAGGCGTCGAAGGTCTCGCCCTGCTTCCAGCCCATCGTGGAGTAGATGAGTTCGGCGATCTCACGGGAGAACCCGGTGGTCAGTCCGACCCTGATACCGCGCTCGCGCAGGGTCGTCAGCGCGTCCTCGATACCGGGCAGCGGGGTGGGCGGGTTCTCCGTGTAGGTGCGGGCCAGTTCGGTGCGGAACCACTGCCAGGCACGTTCGTGGACTTCCTCGGTGACCTCCACGCCGCCGAGGCGGAGCAGGTTCTCGATCGCCCAGTGCTTCTCCGTGCCCATCCACTGCTGGAACACCTCATCGGAGTAGCGGGCGCCCTCGCGCTCGGTAGCCTCCCGCAGCACGCGGTAGACCTCGTCACGGTCGTCGATCGTGGTTCCGGCCATGTCGAAGACGGCGAGTTCAGTCATGATGATTCTCCTTCTCGGTTCTCCCCGGCTCGTCTCCTACGAGCCTAGTGAGGGTTGGTTCAGTGGTCCGGACAGAGGATGCGTGCACGCTCAGCGGACGGCCTTCAGCGCACGGCTCGGCGCAGCCACATGGACAGGGCCTCGACGGCGAGGACGACGGCGACCATGAGGATGAGCACCATGGTGACGACGTCGAATTGGTTGACCCGCGAGGCATTGAGCAGCAGGAAGCCGATGCCGCCGGCGCCGACGACGCCGAGCAGGGTCGCCGAGCGGATGTTGTTGTCGAGCAGGTACATCGTGTGGGCGACGAACGCCGGGGCGGCCTGGCGCAGCGTCGCCGAGAAGAACACCTGGGCCTGGTCGGCGCCCGTGGCCCGCACCGCCTCCTGCACTCGGGTGTCGGTCTCCTCGAGGGAGTCGGCGATGAGCTTCGAGAGCAGTCCGATCGCACCGATCGACAGCGCGAGCGTTCCGGCCACCTCGCCGAGTCCGGAGATGACGATGAAGATGATCGCGAGGATGAGCTCGGGGATTCCGCGCACGATGACGATGATCACGCGGAAGGTCTGATGGACGCAGCTGTTGGCCACCGCGTTGCGGGCGGCGAGGATCCCGATCGGAATCGCGATGATCGCCCCGATGAACGTCGCCGCCAGCGAGATCTGGACGGTGACGAGCAGCTGTTCGACGAGGTCGGACATCGATCCGCCCGAGGAGGGCGGGAAGAACAGCGCGAGCGTCTTCGGCAGGTCGAGCAGCCCCGCCATCAGCGCGGACCAGGACACATCGACCCGCCACAGCGCGGCGATTGTGAGCACGACGAGCACCGCCGCCGAGGCGAAGCGCCGGATCCGTGCGGGACTCCACGGAGGGGTGAGGCTGAGATCCCCGGCGGTGGTGTCGCGTCCCCGGTTGAGCATGCGGTCGACCCAGGTGCCGCCGGTGACCCGGGCCCCGGTCGCGCGCATGAGTGCGGCCCGGATCGAGCCGGAGACGAGTTCGATGCCGATGCACAGGACCAGCACGATGAGCGCCAGCGCCATTCCCCGTTGGTAGTCCAGCGTGCGCAGGGACTCGGCGATGGCCAGGCCGATGCCGCCGACGCCGACGTAGCCGAGCAGCACCGAGGTGCGCAGATTGATGTCGAAGCGGTGCAGGGCCGTGGCGATGAGCTGCGGCATGAGCTTCTGCGGGATCGCGGCCGCGATCTGCTGGGCGCGAGTGCCGCCGAGGGACTCGACGGACTCCCGGGGCCCGTCATCGAGTTCCTCGATCGCGTCGCCGTAGAGCTTCGCGATCATCCCCACCGAGTGGATGCCCATGGCGATGATGCCGGCCGTGGCGCCGAGGCCGAACATCCGCAGGAAGATGATCGCGAGCACGAGGTCGGGGACCGCGCGGGCGAGCACGATGAGTGCGCGGGCCGTCCACTGCGAACCGCGGCCCATCCGGGTCGGACGTGCGGCGGCCAGGGACACCGGGATCGACAGCGCCACCGAGAGCAGGGTGGCGAGGAAGACGATCGCCAGGGTCTCGAACACCAGCGAGAACGTCTGTCGAAGCGGCGGGAAGTCGAGCGGGAAGATGCGGGCGAAGAACCCGATCGCGTTGTCGAAGGAGCCGAGGATGGTGCTGACGCTGATGCCCAGCGACCACACCGACCAGGCTCCGGCCAGGGCCAGACCGGCGAGCACCGCGGCGGCGGCGATCGTGCCTACCGGCGGCCGGGGCCGCCGCGGCAGCTCGGGGGCGGGAGCGGGAGTGTCGGCGAGGACGCTCATCAGCGGACCCCGGCCCGGCCTGCCGCCTCGGCGACGGGGGCGTCCGACTGCTCGTCGAGACCGGACACGCTCGAATAGATCTGCGAGGCCTCCTCGGCGCTCAGCCCTGCGGTGTCGCGGTCGAGCACCGCCTTGCCGCCGCGCAGTCCGATGATCCGATCGGCGAAGTCGATGGCCAGCTGCACCTGATGGAGCGAGCCGATCACGGTGAGATCGTCTTCGGCCGAGATCTGCTGCAGCAGGGTGATGACGTCGATGGCCGAGACGGGATCGAGGGAGGCGACGGGCTCATCGGCGAGCAGCACCTTCGGGTGCTGCATGAGCGCGCGAGCGATCGCCACACGCTGCTGCTGACCGCCGGAGAGCGTGTCCGCACGCTGGAAGGCCCGCTCGGCCAGACCGACGCGATCGAGCTTCTCCAGGGCCTCGCGGCGGACGGACTTCGGGTACATCATCAGCGAGATGCGCGGGCCCCTGAGCGAACCGAGTGCTCCGGCGCAGACGTTTTCGAGCACCGACATCGGACCGACGAGGTTGAAGGACTGGAAGATCACGCCGATGTCGCGGCGAACGGCGCGCAGGTCCCTCTTGCCCAGTGTGCCCAGATCGTGTCCGAGGACGCGCACCCGCCCCGAGGTGGGGGTGTGCAGACCGTTGATATGGCGCAGCAGGGTGGACTTGCCCGAACCGGACAGACCGAGCAGGACGGTGATGCCTCCGGTCCGGAAGCCGAGGTTGACATCGTCGAGGCCGAGGACCCCGCCGCCGAAGTCCTTGGTCACGTGGTCGAGCTGGACGGAGTAGATGGAATCGATCTCCCTCTGCAGCTCGGGTGTGGTGGCGCGGTGGTCGGCGAGGCCGTCGTGGGGTGTGCGATGTGCGTTCATGGGTTCTCCTTGGCCGGTTGTCGTGTCGGTCAGCCGATGTTCTTGCAGGCGTCAGCCTCGGTGGACTTGCAGATCTCGCGGATCGAATCGAAGTCCGAGTCGTCGACCTTCTTGTAGCCGTAGGTGATCTCCTCGGGCAGGACGCAGTCGTCCTCGGAGGTGCACACGCCTGCTTCGACGAGCGCGGGCACATTGGCCTTCTCGCGCAGGCTCGTCGTGACCTGCTCGGCGACCTCGGGATCGAGGGAGTCCTTGTTCACGGCGATCGGATCCTCGGTGATGGGTTCGGACTCCCAGATCGGCTCGAGGCTGCCCTTGTCGACCTGACCGGACTTCTCGAGGGTGGTGAGCATGGCATCGTGGGCGAAGGCGACATCGCAGTCCCCGGAGTTCAGTGACAGCAGCGAGGCGTCGTGGCCGCCGGCCATGACCTGTTCGAGATCCTTGTCCATGTCGATGCCCTCGTCCATGAGTCCCTTCATCGGCACGAGGTAGCCCGAGGTCGAGGCCGCGTCGACGAAGCACGTCTTCTTGCCCTTGAGGTCCTGGATGTCCTTGATGTCCGACCCCTTCTTCACATAGGCCAGAGACGTATAGGCCGGATCCGCCTCGGGGTCGTTGGTGGGTGCGGCGGCCGGGTCGATGTTGATGCCGGAGTCCTTCGCGATGACGTAGGCGAAGGGACCGAACGAGGCGGCATCGATCTGACCGGCGCGCATGCCCTCGATGACGGCGGCGTAGTCCGAGGCGTTCTCGAACTCGACCTTCTTGCCGGTCTCCTCCGCGACGAGCTTCGTGATGTTCTCGAAGGAGGACTCGAGAGTCGACGAGGATTCGGCGGGAACGGCCGCGAAGGTGATGGTGTCGTCGCTGCCGCCGGGACCGCCGCATGCGGTGAGGCCGAGCAGCGGGAGAGCGAGCGCTCCTGCGGCGATCGAGCGCACCGTGCGGGAGCGGGAGGGGGAGATGGAGACCATGGCGATGGTGCCTTTCGGGTGCGGGCGGGACGGGGCCCTGCCGGGTGCGAGACTGCGGGCGAATCGGATGTTCGCGTGATTCCATCCTCGCGGGCCGCATCGGAGGTGTCTATACAATTCGGCTCAGTTAACCGAGTGGACATGACAACTTCATCCTTGGTTTCGAGCGGCCGTCCGGCTGGGTGGTGCGCGTCACTCAGAGGTCGACGGTGCCGCCGCCGAGGACGAGGTCGGCGATGCCGAACGACAGGGTCATCCCGATCCTCGAGGTGACCACCGCGACCGTCGTCTGCTCGTCGGGGCGTTCGAGGACGAGGTTCGTCTCCGGGCTGTCGGCGTACTGGCCCAGCCAGCGCTGGCGCACGACGGGCTCGTCGATGCCGAGCAGTGCGGTCGAGCGATCGAGCAGCAGCTGTCCGAGGTGCTCGTCGATGAAGGGCTCGGGGCTGAGGTCATAGGCGTGGGAGTCGCCGATGAGCAGTCCTTCGGGGATGTCGGTGACCATGAGGTTGGCGATGCAGTCGACGAGTTCGGGTTCGCGTTCGGCCAGCTCCGCCCGCAGCGCGTCGGTGGACGGCATCGCGGCGAACCCGTCGTAGCGGGCCAGTGAGGTGCCGGTGAGCATCGCGAATCCGGTCGGCAGCCTCGGCGGGGCGTCGATGAGTGACATCACGAGGGTGCAGATGCGCACCTGCCTGTCCTCGGCGAGTTCGGGGAACAGTGAGGTGAGCTGGTAGCCGGGGCAGACGACGACGTGGTCGGCGCGGAAGCTGCCGCGATTCGTCGCCACCTCGCCGTCGGCGGTGCCGGTGACATGGGTGTTCCAATCGAACTCCACTCCCTGTGCGGCCAGCCAGGCGGCGATCGTCGGGGCCGCCTCGCGGGGATTGACGCGCATGTCCTGGGGCAGATGTGCCCCGCCCACGGCGCCGAGGTGGGGGTTCGACAGTGACCGGGCGGTCTCCTCGGAGTCGAGGAGCCGGACCTGTTCGGGACCGCGGTGGGCGGCGAATTCCTCGAGCACGGCCAATTCGGCGGCAGTCATCGCCGGGATGAGGGTGCCGGTCTCGGCGGCCCAGAGTCCGGTGGCCGCCGCTGCCTGCCGCCAGCCGTCACGGGAGGCCTGCGCGATCGGCTGTGCGGCATCGGATTGGCCGGTGAAGCAGGCGTGGCCGAAGTTCTGGATCGAGGAGCCGACGGGGCGGTCGGAGCGGTCGATGACGCGGACGCTGCGGCCCTGCTGGTGGGCGAGGAATGCGGTGGCCAGGCCCAGGATTCCCGAGCCGACGATGATGAGATCTGTTTTCGACATTCCCCCATCGTTGTGGGTCGATGGCGTAAGCTGGAAACATGTATGTACAAGTTTGAGATCTGTTCACCTGATGTTGACATTGCATACGCAGAAAGCCATCTCACATTCATTCGGCGAGGGATATCGAAGGAGCAGGAGCCCATGACGACCGGTTCGAGGCAGCGCAGCCGACAGCAGCACGACGAGATCGCCCATTACCTGCGCACGGCGATCCGGGAAGGATCCTTCCAACCCGGGGACGAGCTCCCCTCGGAGGCCGAGCTGACGCAGAAGTTCTCGAGCTCCCGCGGCCCGGTCAGACAGGCGTTGGCGGCGCTGCGGGGCGAGGGGCTGATCTCGTCGGGGCGCGGTCGCAGGACCGTCGTGCTCGACAATGTCCTCACCCAGTCCTTCGACGATGTCATCTCGTTCTCCCAATGGTGCCGCAACGCCGAGATCGTCCCCGGGCAGCGCACGCAATGGGTGGCGCGGCAGCCGGCGGAGCGGTCCCTGGCAGCCAGCCTGCGCATCGCCGACGGGGATCCCGTGGTCTCGGTGTTCCGGCTGCGGCTCATGGACGATGTCCCCGCGATGGTCGAACGGCTGAACTATCCGCTCGAGGTCGGTCGCCACGTGCTCGCCTTCGACACGGATGCGGGATCGATCTACCAAGAGCTGCTCGACCGCGGCGTCGACATCGATCGCGCTTCGCGTACCATCGATGCGATCGGCGCGAACGAGGAGGACGCGAAGCTGCTCGAGGTCCCGGTCGGCACACCGCTGCTGCGGGTGAGACGACGGGCCTTCACAGGCGCCGGGGAGATCATCGAGTCCTCCGACGACCGCTATCTGCCGTGGAAGGCGAGCTTCACGATGAACTCGACCCGGGGCAACCCGAGTTCGATGTCGCTGGTCTCGACCGAGCACACCGCGCCTGCATGAACGTGCGGGGACGTATGGACCGCGACTGAGAACACACTTGTCACTCGCGTGAACCGGCGGCCCTCCGTGCGAGGGTGCGCTGATGTGTCCGGCTATGATCTCCTTGACCGTGGATGACCACCTCCGACGGTCCACGAGGCGAGGGGTACGGATGGCAGAGCGGCCGACAGATGACAGGGGAGCGCAACCCGAACAGCGGAGCGTCTCGGCAGGCGATGAGTCTGCTCGCGACACCGCGCTCGTACGGGGACTGCGCATCCTCTCGAGCGTCGCGGAGACCGGTGAGACCAATGCGAAGCAGCTGGCGGCCGAGCTCGACCTGCCCCTGTCCACGACCTATCGGTACCTCAAGACCCTGCGCGAGTTCGACCTCGTCGAGGAGTTCGGCGGCCGCTACCTGCCCAGCTCCCGGCTGAGCTCCTGGTCCGGAGGCAACGCCACGCGGTCTCATCTGCTCGAAGTCGGGCACCGGTTCCTCCGCCGGCTCAGCGCCCGCAGCGGCCGAACCTCAGTGCTCGCCGTCCGAGAGGGGCGCAACGCCGTGTGCCTGCGGCAGTTCGCGCCTGACGAAGACGCCGATATCGCCTTCCGGATCTACGAAGTCCTCCCGCTCGATCGCGGGGCGGGCCAGCGCGTGCTGCTGGCCCACGCCCCGTCCCAGATCATCGCCGAGGTGGCCGCCGAGTCGTCCCATCCGGAGGAGAAGCTCCTCGGATCCCTCCGCCAGATCCGCAGCAGCGGATTCGCCTACTCCCAGTCCGAGCTGCGCTCCGGTGCGAACGCGCTCTCCTGTCCCGTCATCGTCCGCGGGGAGGTCCTGTGCTCGCTGACCCTGGCAGGCCACTCCGAACGCTTCGGAAATGCGACGGCGACTTCCCTCAAACCTCTGCTCACCGAGGCGGTCGAGGAGCTGCAGACAGCACTGAGCGAGGTGTGCTGAGAGCTGGGCTCGACCGCTGCCGACGCGCCCACGCGTTCCCACGGGCTGAGAATCCGACTGGCTCGATTCCTCGTGAGTTCCTAATCTGCAGGAGAACGCATCGCACAGACCCGCCGTCCCGGCAACGACGCGGAACGGCAGGAGGGCGATGCGCCTGCGAATGAGCAACGGAGGTCTTTCATGGGGAGCACATCGGCACATCCGACGGCGACGGACGCCATCACGGCACTCGATGTCCCGGTCATCGACGAGGACCCGTATTCGCGGGAGAACCTCGCCGATCCGTACCCGTTCATGCGCCGACTCCGTCGGGCCGGTCCGGCCGCTTGGCTGAGCATGTACGGCGTTCCGGCCTTCGGTCGCGATGCCGAAGTGCGGGAGATCCTCGAAGACCACCGGACGTTCATCTCCGGTGCCGGGGTCGGCAGCGTCAACATCCACCACAATCCGCCTCTGCGAAAGCCCGGGATCCTCGAGGTCGACCCGCCCATCCACACTCGCATGCGCGCAGCCATGGACGGCGTCATCACCCCGAAACGTCTGCGTCCTCGCAGGAAGGACTTCGCGACCTATGCGAAGACCGTCATCGACGAGGTGCTGTCGACCGAAGACGGTGAGTTCGATGCCGCTCGCCTCGCCGAGCAGTTCGTGCTGCGAGTCTTCGGCGACGCGGTCGGCATCCCGCGCTCAGGGCGGGCGGAGAATCTGCTGGTGCAGGGTGCCGCGAACTTCGCGACCTTCGGGCCGCAGAATGAGATCGCCCAGCGCTGGATCGCCGATTCCGCAGGCACCTACGACTGGGTGCTCGACAACTGCGCCCGCGAAGTCCTCGATCCCTCGGGCATGGGAGCCCAGCTGTGGGAGTTCGCCGACTCCGGCGACATCTCCCCGGAAGAGGCGACGCTGCTGGTCAGGGCCCTGCTCTCGGCCGGCTTGGATACGACGATCTTCGCGATCACGAATACGCTGCACACGCTGGCCACGCACCCGGAGCAGTACGCGAAGGTCCATGCCGATCCTCGGCTGGTGCGCTTCGCAATCGACGAATCATTCCGCTTCTTAAGCCCCTTCTACGCCTTCTATCGCACGACGTCGCGCGACACGGTGCTGTCCGGGGTGGAGATCCCCGCCGAGACCAAGGTGCTCGTCTTCCCCGGCAGTGCGAATCGCGATGAGGAGAGATGGGGCGCCGATGCCGACGTCTACCGATTCGACCGGGACTCCAGCGGCCACCTCACCTTCGGCATGGGCATCCACCAATGCGTCGGGCAGCCGATCTCCCGGATGGAGATGGACGCCCTGCTCTCGGCCTTCGTCACCCGGGTCGCCTCCCTCGAGACCGCCGGGGTCGCGACCCACCTCGTCCACACGACGCTGCAGAGCTACGCCTCCGTACCTCTGCGCGCCCGAGCGGCTTGAGCACAGCAGCAACCACCCGCCCCGAACGAGAGGAACCGATGTGATCGATACTGCTTCCGCCTGCACCCGCGAGGAGTTTCCCGGCGACGAACTCGTCATCGGACTCGATCCTGCGAGCCTGAGTGACCTCGTCGACGTGGCTCGCTTCCGGCGACGCATCCGCCTCGACCCTGAGCTAGAACAGCACTGCGCGAAGTCGCGGAAGTGGCTTGAGGACGTCATCGAGCGCATGCGCGCAGGGGAACCTGTCGAGGCGATCTACTCGGTCAACACCGGATTCGGCTCTCTGGCAGGACGGAAGGCCTTCCCCTCGGCCGATGACGCGGCCGAGCTCTCCCGCCGGCTCATCCTCGCCGATGCCTCGGGAGTCGGCCGCATCGTCGACGAGGAGGTCGTGCGGGCGACGATGTTCATCCGCGTCATCTCGCTGACCCAGGGCCATTCGGCGATCCAATGGGCGCTCATCGAAGGACTCGTCGCTATGCTCAACGCCGACGTGTGGCCGGCTGTGCCCGAGTACGGGTCTCTGGGCGCCTCGGGCGATCTCATTCCCTTGGCCCATATCGCCCTTGTGCTCACGACTGCTCCAGACGGCGGCACGGAGCCGGAGAACTCGGGAGAGGCGATCCTCGACGGACGCATCGTCACCGGGCATGAGGCGATGGCTGCGGCCGGTCTCGACCGCATTCCCGTCGGGGCCAAGGACGGTCTCGCACTGCTCAACGGCACATCCTTCTCCCTGGCACAGACGGCGCTCGCCGCCTGGGACGTCCAGGGCGCACTGCACACCGCTGAGGTGACCGCTTGCCTGTCGATCGAAGCCCTCCTCGGGTTCGGGGACGCCTTCATCGCCGAGCTCCACCAGGCCAGGGGTCAGAAGGGGCAGATCGCCGTGGCCGAGCGGATGCGCGGCTATATGCACGATTCCCGTCTCATCACCGGCGACCGGGACAACGACCCCGTCCGTCAGCCGCCCCAGGACGCGTACTCGCTGCGCTGCGTGCCGCAGGTGTTCGGCCCGATTGCGGACACGCTCGACTTCGCCTTCGGCATCATCGAACGGGAGATCAACGCTGCGACGGACAATCCGCTCGTCTTCCCCGATCTCGACCGGGATCTCAAAGCGGTCTCGGGAGGAAACTTCCACGCCGAGTACGTCGCCTTCGCTGCAGACTTCCTCTCGATCGCCGCGACCGAGATCGGCAACATCACCGAAAGGCGGATCTTCCGCCTCGACGACGGCACCCTCAACCGGGGTCTGCCGGACATGCTCGTCGACTCGGACCAGGTCGGCCTCGACTGCGGGTTCATGCTCCCGCAGTACCTCGCCGCAGCACTCGTCTCCGACTGCAAGACCCTGGCCCATCCGGACTCCGTGGATTCGATCCCCACCTCGGCGAATCAGGAGGACCACGTGTCGATGGCGAACAACGCCGGCCGGCATCTGCGACAGATCGTCGCGAACGTCGAAGTCGTCGTCGGCGTGGAGCTGCTCATGGCGGTGCAAGCGCTCGAGCTGCGGGTGCAGGCAGGCAGGCCAGACGGCACAGCTGTGTCCGAGGACGAGCTCTCGACTGCGGCGCGCAGAGTCCAGGCGATGCTGCGGGCGACCCCGGACACGCAGGGCCGGACGATCGCCCACCTCACCCGGGACGTCGTCCTCTACCCGCAGGTCCGCACCGCGGCCGGGCTGGTCAAGGAACGCGCGGTGCTCGCCGCGGTCAGCGACTGAGTTCGCGCCGCTGCACACGTCAGCCTCTGTGGAGCGTCTGGTTGCGCGCCGCGACCGAAGGCTGCCCGCGGTTCAGTCCGCGTCGCGTATACAGGCAGGATGGCGGCGGAGTCGGTTTCTGATCTGGAGCGCCTTGAGCGCTCCGACCGCGACCGTGAGGCCGGCGATGCTGCGGCGGTTCGACACCCAGGCCCGAACCTCGGCACCCTCCTCATGTTCGCGCACGTCGACGGAGACGATGAGCATCCGGCTGCTGTTGTTCACCCGCGCCCTGTTGATGAGGCCGGGACCTGTGGTCTTCACCCAGGTGACCCGTGGGAAGTGCGCCTCGACGATGGCAGCGGCCTCCTCAGCGGAGAGATCGAGCACCACACCATAGGTGCGCTTGGAGACGACGGTGCGATGGATGAGCAGCAGGAGGGCAAGGAGGCACACGACTGCCGCGATCACCGCACCGCTCATCGTCCGTCCTCTCCACCGGCCACCTGATTCCCAGGGTACCGATCCGATGGGTGCGACGGCTGCCGCACCGCTCAGAGGTCGAGCGCGATGCGCGTGCCGCACGCCCGGGAGACGCAGATCATCATGGTCTCCTGCGCCGCATGCTCCTCCGCCGAGAGCACGGAGTCCCGGTGGTCGGCCTGCCCGTCGAGGATGACCGTCTCACAGGTGCCGCACGTGCCCTTCTGGCACGAACTCAGCGTTCTCACACCGGCGCGGCCGAGGGCCTCGATGATCGAACATCCGGCGGGGACGTCGACTTCGGAACCGTCACCGAGCTCGACGACGAAGGCCTCGTCTCCTCCCTGCGCCTCGGCGCTGGTGGCGCGGGCTGAGGCGACCGTGCCACGCCCCGTCCTCTCACGGACATTCGCCGAGGTGTCGGCGTCGTCGAAATCCTCGCTGATGACGGCGATGGCGGGATCGTCGGCCAACCCGGTCTCGAGAGACCGCATGAGGGGGACCGGCCCGCACACGTAGACCGTCGTCTCCCCACCGCGACCGGCCGCCCACTCACGGACCGCGGCAGCGGCATCGGGTCGACCGGCCGTCTCGGTGATGTGCACGCTCACCCGTTCGGGTCCGTGTTCGGCGAGAAGGACCTCGGCGAAGGCCATCGACTCCTGCCGACGGCCGATGTAGAGCAGGTGCCAGTCATCACCCGCCGAGGCGGCCGCAGCGATCATCGCCGTCACAGGAGTGATGCCGATGCCGCCGGCGACGAAGAACACCGGTCCGACTCCGCGGTAGCCGAAAGTGTCCCGGGGCCCGCGGATGAGGAGCGAGGTGCAGGAAGCGAGGTGCTCGTGCAGCCAGGCTGAACCTCCCCGGCCCCGGTCCTCTCTCAGCACCGCGATCCTCAAGGTCTCTGCTGGGCCGGCGACGAGGGAGTAGTGGCGGATGGCGGGGCCCTCGGGCAGGGGAACGGCCACCTCGATATGGGAACCGGGAACGAGACCGGCGGTCGCCTCGGCGGGGGTGAGCTCGATGCCGAGCACTTCGGGAGTGAGAGCTTCGACCCCGCTGACGGGAACGGGGCGGAAGCCCTGGCGGATGAGCATATCGAGGCTGACGCCGTCGAATTCGCCGAGGGCAGGGCTGCCGTTGAGAATAGCCGTCATTGGTCCTCCATCCTTCTTGCTCGCGCGTCGAGCTCCGCCGGAGAGACCGGACCATCGGTCCCTGCGGCAGGCGCTGAGTTCCAGTGTGTCCGGGCCCGGAGCACGGTCGCGATCCGCATTCTCAGCGGCTGGGAATCCCGGTTGAGGCAGGGGATCGGTCTCGCAGAAAGTGGGCCCAACCGTCACCGGACAGCGTGGTGAAGCGATGGTGCTCCCATGTTTTCGTGACCGGTGTCAGGACCGTCTGCGGAAGGAAACAACGGTGTCTCCCTTTTGGCTCATCGGCGCACTCGCCGCCTACTTTCTCATCCTCCTCGGCGTCGCTCTGCACAAACGCCGCACCGACACGGAAACCGACTACTTCCTCGGCGGGAACACCATGCCCGCCTGGATGCTCGCGATGGCCTTCGTGGCCACTTGGTACGGGGGCAACTCGGCGCTGATCTCCGTCGACGAAGCCAACACTCAGGGCATGGGTTCGTGGTGGGTGCTCGGCGGCCCGACCGTCATCGCAGTCATCGCGCTCTTCGCCCTGGGACCGATCATCCGACGAGCGGGGCTGCTCTCGCAGGACGGGATCATGACGAACCGGTACAACAGGACTGCCGGCACCGTGCTGTCGATCGTCACCGCGATCTACCTCATCGTCTGGGGTGCGAGCCAGATGGTGGCACTCGGGCTGTTCTTCATGGTCTTCTTCGACATCAGCTTCGCCTGGGGTGTGGCGATCGGCATCGTCTTCTCGCTGCTGTACGCGATGATCGGCGGATTCCGTGCGGTGGTTCTCACGGAGACAGCACAGTTCGGCTTCTTCATGCTCGGACTCATCGTCACCTTCGTCGGCGCCGTCATCGTCTCCGGCGGTCCCGACGCGATCGTGCAGACCATCGAGACCAAACGCGATGCCGCATTCCTCAACCTGTGGGAGGGTTTCGGCCCCAACCTCGGCTACGTCATCGCCTTCGGACTCGCCTTCACGATCGACCCGGCAGCCTGGCAGAGGATCCAGGCGACGAAGTCACCTCGCGAAGCCCGGAAGGTCACGGTCCATGCGATGGTCTACTTCATTCCGCTCTACTTCCTCGTCGTCTTCGCGGGAATCGCCTCGATCGCCGCGTTCAACGAACCGCCTGAACAGGGCATCGTCGCGACCCTGGCCACCAGCCACTTCCTCCCGATCTTCGGCGTCATCGTCTTCATCGGCATCGCGGCCGCGATCATGTCGACGATCTGCACCACTCTCAACCTCTCCTCGCTGTATCTGACAGAGCTGACGACGAAGGCGCTGCGGACCGAAGTGGGCGAGAAGCAGAAGGTGTGGATCGCACGAGCCGGCACCTTGGCGGCCGCGATCATCGGCTTCATCGTCTCCGTGCAGCTGCCGAGCGCTCTCACTCTGCTCGCGCTCGCCTCCGAGATGCTCGCGGCAGGAGTGTTCTTCCCCCTGGTCCTCGGATTCTTCTGGCGACGTGCGAACTCGGCAGGCGCGATCGCTTCGATCATCGGAGGGGGCGGCTTCATCCTCTACGGTTTTGCAATCGAGCTCGGCGTGCCGCTGCCGCATTTCTGGGGCGAGGGATCGGTGACTCGCGTGCTCATCGGTCTGAGCATCAGCTTCGTCCTCTACGTCGGAGTCTCCCTGGCGACACCTCCGGAGTTCGCCAAAGCCGATGCGTTCTCCGCTCGCGGTCGCCTGAGAGCCGAACAGGTCGGTTCTTCGACCGCGTGTACTGAGAATGTGGCTGCTGCGAGCGGTCCGGCTCGTGCCGATGGGACGGAGGAGTTCGAGAGCTTCGGTTCATGATTCGTGATTCGAGCCCCGGGCGCCGGAACCCGCGGGTACCCGGGCCAGACCTCTCGGCAGCGAGCGTATCGGCACGTATCGTAGGGTCATGGCGCATCCGCAGATGTTCGATGACGACGATCCGGTGCTCGAGCGATTCCGGGGCATCGCGCTGAGCTTTCCCGAAGCGCAGGAGAAGATCTCCCACGGACGGCCGACGTTCTTCACGAAGAAGGTCTTCGCCTACTTCGGCGGTGCTCGGAAGCATGTGACCGGTGAGATCGTGCAGCATCCGCACGGTGTGCTCGTCCTCCTCGATCCGCTGGACGCCGAGGTGATGCTCGAGCGTCCGGACTCGTTCGTGCCGATGTACCTGAGTCCGGCCGGCTGGATCGGACTCGAGGTCGAGCAGCTGAGCGATGAAGAGCTGTACGAGGTCCTCGCCGACTCCTACCGCAACACCGCTCCCGCAAGGCTCGCGAAGCTCATCGAGGGCTGACGATGACGGCGGTTGCGTGCCTCCTAGAACGAGCGGTCTTGAGTGGTCGAAATGAGCTGAAATCACCCCTTGGAAATCCGCCCGATTCGTCCACTCAAACCGTACATCGTCAGGACACCTCAACCTGCCAGTGTCTGCCGCCTCAACCCAGCCACAGTGCCAGCGTCGTCAGGGGCACGAGTACGAGCGTCAGGCCGAGTCCGAGCAGCGCGAATCGTCGCCACGAGATCTCGACGCCCATCGCTGTGAGCCTCTGGTGCCACAGCAGCGTGGCCAGCGATCCCCACGGGGTGATGATCGGGGCGAGATTCACGCCGATGAGCAGGGCTCCCAGCCGCAGAGGAGAGTCCGTGAACGCCGAGAGACTGAGATACGCCGGCAGATTGTTGACCGCGTTCGCGCCGAGGGCGCCGACAGCCGCGATCCGCAGCAGGTCGAACACGCCCTCACCCTGACCGACCGCAGTGCCGAGCACAGCGTCATAGCCCTGCACATGGATCGCCTCGACGATGACGAACAGGCTCGCTGCGATCCCGATCGTCCGCCACGGAACGAGCCGGAGCGTGAGGACGTTGGGTCGGCGGACGGCGAAGACCACGAGGAGCACGAGCGCCGCGACACCGGCGACGAGCGCGACGGGGATGCCGGTCACCAGCATCGGCAGCAGCACGGCGACGACCACGGCCGCGATGCCCAGCAGACGTCGATCAGGAATGACGGTGGTCTCCGCGAGTTCGTACCGACCCTTCAGGCTCCTGCGGTGGATGAGGGTGAGCGCGACGACCGTGATGAGCACCGCCACGAGCGCCGGGGCCCAGAACTCAGCCAGGAAGCCCAGCGGCGCACCCCCGAGCGCATCCGCAGCCAGCAGGTTGGTCAGGTTCGACACAGGCAGGAACAGCGAAGCGGTATTGGCCAGCCAGACGGTGGCGAGCGCGAACGGCAGCGGCGAGAGACCGATGTGCCGGGCGAGGACGACGATGACCGGGGTGACGAGCACCGCCGTCGTGTCCAAGGACATGAACGCCGTGCTCAGCGTGATCATCGCGAGCACGAACGCCCACAGCAGCGCTCGCCGCCCCCGCCCCCAGACGGCCAGGCGTTCAGCGGCGACCGAGAACACGCCTGCGACGCTGGCGAGCTCGGCGACGATCGTCATCGCGATGACGAAGACGAGGACGGGCCCTGTCGTCTCGGCGAGTGCGACGAGGTCGCCGCCGGGCAGCCGCCCGGTGACGAGCGTGAGGACCGCGACGGCGATGAGCGCCCACGGCACGATGACGTTCCACCGCAGAGAGGCGGGATTCCACTGGCTTTCGCGCACACCTGCAGAGTACGGCACTGATGTCGCCGTGCCCTGGCGGGATCACCTCGGCGGTCATAGGGTGGGTGTCATGGCTACTCCTGCGCAAAGTTCACCCATCCCCACATTCGACCTCAACGACGGGCGCGCGATCCCGCAGCTCGGTCTCGGCATCTATGCGATGAAGGGCGTCGAGGGGGTCGACGCGATCGTGGGTGCCGTCGATGAGGTCGGGTACCGTCTGCTCGACACGGCGGTCAATTACGAGAACGAACGCGAGGTCGGCGAGGCCATCGCGAACTCCGCCGTCGACCGCGAGGAGCTGTTCGTCACCTCGAAGATCCCCGGCCGTCACCACGGATACGAGGAATCCATCGCCAGCACCGAGGAATCGTTAGCCCGGCTCGGACTCGACTACCTGGACCTCCACCTCATCCACTGGCCCAACCCGAGCGTCGGCAAATACCTCGACACCTGGCGCGGGCTCATCGAACTGCGCGAGCGCGGGCTCGTGAAATCCATCGGCGTCTCGAACTTCACCGAGGCGATGCTCACCGAGCTCGTCGAGGCCACCGGAGTCACCCCGGCCGTCAACCAGGTCGAGCTCCACCCCTATTTCCCGCAGACTGAGCTCATCGACTTCCACCGGTCGATCGGAGTCCAGACCGAGGCCTGGTCGCCGCTCTACCGTGACCAGGGTCTGTTTGACGAGACTCCCATCACCGAGGCGGCCACCGCCCACGGCGTCGCACCGGCCCAGGTGGTCCTGCGCTGGCACCTCGAGATCGGCAGCCTCCCGATCCCGAAGTCGGCCAACCCGGATCGGCAGCGCAGCAACGCCGATGTCTTCGACTTCAGCCTCACCCCCGCCGAGGTGGGCGCGATCTCCGCGCTCGAGCGCGGACGCATGAAGGACCGGGACCCGCTGAGCCACGAAGAGATGTGAAGCGAGAGCGGTGCCATTGACCGAAGAGAACCCGCACCGACCTCAGTTGGTGACGACCCGTGCCCGAGTCCTCGGCGGCACCTACCGGACGTTCTACTCCGAGCCCCTGACCGTCGCCTCCGCTTCCGGATGTACGATCACCGATGCGGACGGTCGGGACTTCCTCGACGCCTACAACAACGTCCCCGTCCTCGGCCATTCGAATCCCGAGGTCAGGCGCGCCGTCGACGAGCAGCTCGGCCGGGCGAACGTCCACACCCGCTATCTCGACGGACTCATCGTCGACTATGCCGAACGCCTTGTCGGCCAGTTCCCGGACTCCCTCGAAGCAGTCATCTTCGCCTGCAGCGGTTCCGAGGCCAACGACCTCGCTCTGCGCCTGGCCGCTCACGCCACCGGCCGCGACGGCATCATCGTCACACGGCACTCCTACCACGGCACCACCTCGGCGGTGGCCGGGATCTCGCCCAGCCTCGTGGGTGCGGACGTCGTTGATCATGTCGAGGCCATCTCCCTGCCCGACTGGGACGACCCGGACTTCGATACGGGGTTGGCTAGTGCGATCCAGGCGGCGGCCGAACGGCTGCGCGAACGCGGCCACGATCTCGGTGCTTTCATCTTCGACTCCGCTGTCACCAGCGACGGCATCCTCTCTCCGCGTCCGCTGACGGCCACCGCGGCCGAAGTGCGCCGACACGGCGGACTGTGGATCGCCGATGAAGTGCAGTCGGGCTTCGGCCGCACCGGCAGGGCATGGGGTTTCGAGCACCTCGGCGTCGTTCCCGACCTCGTCACCCTCGGCAAGCCGATGGGCAACGGACTGCCGGTCTCGGCCGTCATCGGCCCCCACCGGATCTTCGACGACTTCGGTGCCGAGCAGCGCTACTTCAACACCTTCGCGGGCACCGCGGTGCCCATCGCCGCCGCCGAGGTGGTGCTGACCGCCCTCGAAGCAGGTGCCCTCACCGCCCGGGCCAGTGAGGGCGGAGAACTGCTCGAATCCCTCATCACCGAGGCGGTCGCTGCCTCGGACACACCCGCGCTGGTGCGCCGCAGCGGACTCATGGTCGGCATCGACTTCGAGACCGGCGGCACGACCGCCGAGACCGCGGCCGGACGGGCGAAGGCGATGGTCGAGCACCTGTATGCCGAGCGGATCCTCGTGAGCACAACCGGTCGGATGGGAACCGTGCTGAAGATCCGTCCGCCGCTGGTCATCACCGACGACGAGCTGCATGAACTCGCCGGCGGATTCGCGCGGGCGCTCGCACGGCTCGAAGTGGGATCCGTGCATGCGGGGGAATGACCGCACGGCGGATGCGCTTCCGTCCGACCTCACCGAGGTGATGGCTGCGGTCAGCGAACTCTATGGGGTGCGTGTCGAACGACCGAAACTGTTCAAGGGCGAATTCGACAGGAATGTCCGGTTCGCCGATCACAGGCATGGGATGCTGCTGGCGAAAGTGAGTGCCGACAGCCTCGGCGAGGACGCACTCCGCTGGCAGGAGACGGTGCTCCATGCTGCGGCGGAGAGTCCGGAGGTGACGTTCCGGACCCCGCTGGTTCTGCCCGCACTCGATGGCAGCCGGCATGTGCGGATCGGTGCGCATCTCGTGCGAGTGGTCACGTGGATCTCCGGGCGGCTGTGGAACGAGAACTCGAGCACCGGTGGGGCCGGTGCCGGGCTGCTGCGCTCGCTCGGGGAGGCCTCGGCACGGCTGACCCTGGCACTGACTGACATCGAGATGCCGGCGGAGATCCCCGGTCACGACTGGATGATCGAGCGAGGTCCGCTCGTCGTTCGTCGCGCTCTCGACCGGCTCGAGCAAGCCGGGGGAGAGCAGCCGGAGCGCTTGTCGGTCATCCGAGGCATCGTCGATCGCTTCGCTGAGCGCGTGCTTCCGGGGCTCGAGGGGCTGCCGCGGTCGGTCATCCACCACGACCTGCACGATGCGAACGTCGTCCTCGACGAGGCCGGGCAGTCTCTGACCGGAGTCATCGATTTCAACGACGCCGTCGCCGCCCCGCGGATCTCGGACCTCGCGATCTCAGGAGCCTACGCGATGCTGGGCCGCAGCGACCCGGCGGCCGCATTCCGTTCAGTCATCGCCGGCTATCGGAGCGTTCTCGAACCCGAGCGGGCCGAACTCGACGTCGTCGGAGAGATGGCGCTCATGCGCCTGTGCATGAACTGGGCCCAGTGGCGGGCACGTGCACTCGACGCCGCCGACAGCGAATACGCTCTGCGCCGATCCGCGCACACCTGGCCCCTCATCGCCTACCTCGCCGAGGCGGGTGCGCCCGAGGCTGTCCGGTCTTGCTGAGGGCTCACTCGTCGGTCGAAACTGGCACGGCCGCAGCTGTGGCCCTGACGTCGTCGATCTCGGTTCCCGACACCACGCAGGCCAGTCCGCGGTGGCGGCGGGTCGTGAACACCATGACGGCAGAGACCGCGACGAGGGCGAAGAGGAGCAGCCCCGAGAGCGGGAACGTCCATTGGGACAGCAGCATGCAGCCGCCGATGCCGAAGAGGAACCGCAGCATCCGATTGGCCTCTGCGGGCCGGCGGACCTGCGCAGCGGAGATGAGGATGAGGCGCTCGCCGAGGGTCACGCCCCGGCTGAGCACCGAGAACAGCTGAGCGGCGAAGGGCAGCGCGAAGCCGATGAACGTCACGATCGGTTCGGGTTCGGTGACCGTTCCGCCGCCGAGGACGGTCATGAAGAACATATAGATGATGGAGACCGTCCAGCCGAACAGACCCCAGATGAGCAGATCGCAGAGAATTCCGGTCAGCCGGCGCATCACCGTGATCGGACGCGGGACATCGGTTTCCTCCAGTCCCTTCTGCCGGCGCAGAAGGAGCAGGCTGGCCAGAGAGCCGAGGATCGCACCGAAAGTGTTCATCATGAGATCGTCGACGTCGAAGACCCGGTAGGCGCAGGAGTAGAGCCCCCAGATGCCGGTGATCTGGGTGAACTCGATGAGCGCCGAGGCTGCCAGTCCCGTCATCGTCGCCACGATGATGCCTCGGCCCGCGAGCTGTCGGACGAACCAGCCGAGCGGAACGAAGAGCACGACGTTGAGGACCACCTGCAGGACCGCGGGATTGGTCATCAGGGCACGGGCGCTGCCGGTGTCGAAACTGAGGATGTCGGCGACGAACTGGAAGGGGCGCAGCTGCACCGCCGCGCAGGTGACCTCAGCGGCCGAGGGCATCGGCAGCAGCGTGTACGTCCACAGCGCCATCGCGTAGACGGCGGCGGCGAGCCACACCAGCGTGTGCCAGAACGTCAGGCCGCCTCTGCGGCGGTAGCTGATCGCGACGAACGGCACGAATGCGAGAACGGCGAGGCCGCAGCCGACGAGGACGGCGACGAAGGCAGGAATGACGAAAGTGCTCATTCCCATAATCCTACGTGTCCGCCCAGGTCAGCGGCAGCTCGACGCCGGGAGGGATCAGCTCCAGTGCGCTGCCGAGCGGGCGCGCATGCTCTCGCGGAACTGGCCCGTGGACTTCTCGAGGAGTTCGCCCGTGCCCCAGTCGAGGACGACGCCGTACCGGCGGATCACGTCGTGGACGGTGATCTCGCCTTCACGATAGCAACGGGCCACCTCGGCGGCGTCGGTGTCGAGCCAGGAGGCGCGTTCGGATCGGATCCGAGCGCGTTCGCGTGTCGTCGCCTCCTCATCGACCTCGTATTCGTCGAGTTCGGCATCGATCTCGGTGATGACGACGCCGTAGTCCTTCGCAGCCCGATCGATGGAGACGTAGCCGTCGATGACGTCTTCGAGGACTTCGGCGGTGGTCCGGTCGAGCGGATCGCCGAATCCGCCGCCGCCCGCGCTGGGTCGTTCGAAGCTGTCGCCCGGAGCGATCGAGACATTGGAGAAGGTCGCGCCGAGGTACGTGCGGTCCTCGGCCGAGGGGTTGAGCCAGACTCCATGGGGAATCGACGGCAGTCCGCCGTTGATGCCCCAGGTCGTCGATCGGCCGCGATCGCAGCAGTAGCTCATCACCGCGCCCGAGGCGTCCGTGAGGATGCCGCCCTTGTTGACCCCGCAGCCACCCCGGAACCGACCGGGCCCACCGGAATCGGTGTTGATCGAATGCTGGGTGGTCAGCACCGGCGTCAGCCGCTCCTGGCCCTCGACGGGCTGCACGGCGAGTCCGGTGCCGAAGACCGGCGAAGTCGCTGAGGACCCGTCCTTCGTCGACCGGCCGCCCCAGCCCCCGGCCATCCAGTCGTACCACATGAAGTAAGGGCTCGATTTCACTCGCGAATCATGGCCACCCACCAGGAGGTATTCGAGGTTGAAAGCGCAGGCCATCGCCCGCTCGGGCATGATGTGGGACCAGAGCTCGAAGATCGCGTTCATCACTTTCTCGTACGGCCCCGAACAGAAGCCGGTCACCGCGTGCGGCCAGCCGGCGTTGACGACGGTGCCCTCCTCGCCGATCTCGGCCGTCACTGCCTCATAGAACCCGGAGTTGAGGGGCACCTCGGGGAAGAAGGTCTTCGTTCCCGCGTAGATCGCGGAGAACGTGGTGCCGTAGCCGGAGTTGAGGAACGTCGAGACCGCTTCGGCGGATCCCGTGAGATCGTAGTGGATGCCGGAGCCGTCGAGGGTGAGCTTGACGCGGATGGGGGCCAGGCCTTCACCCTTGGCCGGGTCGCCGTCGAGGTAGTCGACGGTCTCCCATTCCCCGCGGGGCAGATCGCCGAGGCTGGCGAGCACCGTGCGGCACACATAGTCCTGGGTCTCCTGCATCGCGTCGAGAACGGTGTCCTTCGAATACTTGTCGACGAGGCGCAGGACTTCGCGTTCGCACACGGCCGTCGCCTCGGCCTGGGCATTGAGGTCGCCGAGAGCCTGGTCGGGAGCGCGCGTGTTCGACACGAGCAGCTGCGCGACATCATGGAGGAACCGGCCCTTGTGCCACACTCTCAGCGGAGTGATCCGCAGGCCCTCGCCGAAGTGCTCGGAGGCGGAGACGTCGAACGATCCCGGTACGGAGCCGCCGATATCGGCCCAATGACCCTTGTTCTGGGCGAAGCCGATGATCTCGCCCTCGGAGAAGATCGGCCGGACGAAGCTGACGTCGTTGAAGTGGGTGCCGCCTCTGTAGGGATCGTTGATGAGGAAGACGTCACCGGGGTTGATGTCGTCGCCGAACTCCTCCATCACGGCCTTGCACTGGAAGTGCAGGGTGCCGACATGCACAGCGATGTCTGCGCTGCCCTGCATCACCGTGTTGCCGTACTTGTCGCACAGGGCCGATGAGAAGTCACGGGAGTAGATGACGAATGAGTAGCAGGTGCGCAGGATCTGCTCGCTCATGAGGTCGACGCTGGTTGCGAAGGCGTTCTTGAGCACTTCGAAAGTGACCGGGTCGAGCGTCGAGGTCTTCTCTGCTGGTGTTGTCGTGGTCATGGGTCTCTCCTCACACTGCGCTCTGCGTCGAGTCGCTGGCGGTGGTCTCGGCGGCCTCTCCGCCGGTGGCTGTGGGCAGGCTGATCCTGATGTTGAACCATTCGTCGATGACGGCGGAGGCTTCGGGCGGGATCACGGTCGTCGAATCGATCTGATTGAGTATCGCCGGTCCGATGAATGCCGCGCCCGAGGGCAGGTTCTCCCGCTGGTAGACCGGAGTCCGGTGCCAGCTTCCGTCGAAGTGGACGTCGCGGATCTCGATCGGCTCGCCGGGATCGTCCGAACTCACGGGCGAGGGTTTGAAGCTGGGCTTGGGTGTCTTGCCCAGTGCCTTGAGGTGGAGCTGGTAGATCTCGACCGGTGTCTCGTCCTGCCGGAATGCATACTGCTTCTCGTGCTCCTCGTGGAAGAGCTGCACGGCCTCTTCCAGAGCTTTCTGGCCGCTTCCCATCTTCACCTGCAGTGAGCGCCACTGCCCTTGGTAGCGCATCGAGATTCCGCGCTGGAAGACGGCGTCCTCCTCGGCGACCTTCTCATGGCGGAGCCGGTCGCGGCCTTCGAGCTCGAGGGTCCGGAAATGCTCTTCGACGACATCGGCATCGGCGGCGTCTGCCGCTCCGGTGTACATCTGCGAGAGGTCGTGCTGGATATCGACGAGGAGGCATCCCAGCGCCGAGGTGACCCCGGGGCTCGGGGGCACGATGACGGAGGGGATGTCGAGTTCCTTTGCGACGTCCGCACCGTGCAGCGCTCCCGCGCCGCCGAAGGCGATGAGGGCGAAGTCGCGCGGGTCGAGGCCCCGCCGGATCGAGACCAGCCGAACGGCATCGGCCATGTTCGCGTTCGCGACCTTGATGATGGAGTCGGCCGCCGTGTCGATGTCGAGACCGAGCGGAGTCGCGATCGTGGACTCGATCGCCGCTCTCGAGCTTGCCCTATCAAGGGTCATCTCACCGTCGGCGAGGTCGGTGCCGAGCCGTCCGAGCCAGAGATTCGCATCGGTGTTCGTCGGTTCGGTTCCGCCACGGCGGTAGCAGGCGGGGCCGGGATCGGCACCGGCCGATTGCGGGCCGTTGCGCAGGGAGCCGGCGATGTCGATGTGTGCCAGTGAGCCGCCGCCGGCACCGATGGTGAGCACTTCGATGCTGGGGAAGACGATGGGATGGCCGTATTCGACCTGCCATTCGTTCGTCTCCCGCAGTTCGCCATCGGCGATGAGGGAGATGTCGGTCGAGGTGCCGCCCATGTCGAGTCCGACGGCATTGGCGAATCCGCACTGCTCAGCGACATGCTGAGCCGCGATCGCCCCGGCCGCGATGCCCGAGGCGGCGAGGCGGACGGGGAAGCGTTTGACCACCTCGGAGGTCATCGATCCGCCGCCCGAATGCAGCAGAAGGAGCTCTCCGGTGTACCCGTCGGCGGTGAGGCTGCGGTCGAGGTTCTCGACGTATCCGGAGACCAAGGGTCCGAGGACGGCGTTGGCCACGGTGGTGTTGAAGCGGCCCAGCTCGAAGATCTCCGGCAGGATCTCCGCCGAGGTCGAGATGCTCGCTCCGGGCAGCTCCTCGGCGAGGATCTCGCGCATGCGGATCTCGTGGGCGGGGTTCGCATAGGAGTTGATGAAGCACACGGCAACCGTGTCGACTTCGCGTTTGCGCAGCAGACGGCCGAGATCGCGGGCGGCATCCTCATCCAGCGGTGTGACGACATTGCCGGCGAAATCGACGCGTTCGGGAACCTCGAAGCGATCGCGACGGCGGATGTAGGGGCCCGAGACATCGGAGTAGGCGTCCCAGAGGTCGTCTTTCGTGCCATCGCGGATCTCGATGACGTCGCGGAACCCTTTCGTGGTCACCATGGCTGCTTTGGGAAATTTACGAGTGATGAGTGCGTTGGTGGCGACAGTGGTACCATGCGAGAAGAGCTCGACATCGGTGAGGTTGATGTTCGCTCTCCTGACTCCGTTGAGGACGGCGGTCATCGGGTTGTCCGGAGTGGACGGAACCTTCGTCACCCGCATGGACTGGGTTGATTCGTCGAAGATGCAGATGTCGGTGAAAGTGCCGCCGACGTCGACGGCGACGCGCAGATTGGCCACGGGATCTCCTTTGATTGTGTGATCTGCCCCTCATCGTGACTCGTCCTCCGGGTGCGGTCAATGGAGGATCCGAAGGATCACGAACCCCTCTCTTGTGGAAAGCACAAACTGTGGGCGAAACTGCTGGTGGGCGTCGTCGTCTGCCGCTCCTTCGCGATTCGGCAAGCTTGCTGAGAACCAACGAGGCGGCGCCGCAGAGACGAGGGAGTCATTGATGAACAGCCGTGAGCAGGTATTCGAGACGCTGCTGGCGTCACTCGGCGCCGCCGACCCGCTCGGGTCCGTCATCGCGCAGGCGGCGAGGATCTGCCGCGGTTCCGCGTTGGTGGTCAACGAACTGGGGGAGACGCTCCGCGCAGTGGGAGCGGCGCCGGGACATCTCGTCTCCGAATGGGTCCTTGCGCATGTCTTCGCGGGGCCGTCTGCCGCCGCATCCCAGCGCGGTTCCGCGCGAGAATACGAGGTGCGGCAGGGACAGATCGGCCGGTGGAGTGTCTCGGCTCGAGTGGTGCGTATACGACAGAGGGTGCATACGATCGTCATCGCTGTGCATGAGGACAGCGGCGCCGACGGCCGAGCTGGGGGAGAGATTCGATCGGCCGGCGAGGACGTCTCGCTCGTGCTCGACACCGCGGTGAAGATCCTTCGCGCGTTCGAAGGCTTCGAATCGTTCTCGATGAGCACTCGCAGGGAGGAGTCGGCACGACTGATGCGTGAGCTCGAGGCCGGTGTCGCACCCGGACGCGAACCGGCCAAATGGCGGACATTGGAGAACTTCGGGTTCGAAGCCTATGCTCCCGTCCGCGTCGTGCGAGCCCGTTCGGCCGCGGCCTCCGACGGCTCAGCGAGGAAACCGACCGCGGCCGTCTCGGAGCCTGGCAGTGCCTCGAGCCGGCGGACTGAGTTCGCAGCCGGCGGCCAGCCGCTGACGGCGATGAAGGGCATCGTCCTCAGTGATTCGGGAGTGCACTCCTCGCTGGATGAGATGACCGCTCTGTGCGCAGAGGACTTCGCGATCGAGGGGTTCCTCACCGACGGCATGATCGGCGCCGGGGTCTCCGAAGCATTCACCGCGCTCAGTCAGGTCCCCGAGATGCTCCGCTCGGCCGATGTCGCCCTCGCCGCAGCGGAACCGGGCGCTATCGTCCACGTCGAGCAGATGCGTCCCGTCGAGTGGGCCGCAGCGAGGATGAGCTCGCGTTTCGATCAGAAGATCGCACGCCGGTTCCTCGAACGCCTCGCCCAGGGAACGGATTCATGGCTGACGCTGACGACCTACCTCGACTGCGCCGGGAGCATCGCCGAGGCGGCCCGTGCCCTGAACGTGCATGAGAACACCGTGCGCTACCGGCTCGGTCAGATCGAGAACGCACTCGGCGCACGCCTGACCGATCCTCGAGCCGTGGCCGATGTCGTGGTCGCCTTCGAGTGCCGGCGGATGGGCAACGGTGCCTGAACGAGGCGAGTGTCCGAACGTCGGCTCGGGACGTTGCGCTCCGCAGTCGGTGCTGAGTGCCCCGCCCCCGCAGTCGGGTCTCAGTCGAAGCTCACCGAGCTGCGGGGCTCGGAGTGGACGGTGAGTTCGAAGACATCGGGGCGTGAGTAGTGGCCGACGACGTCGAAGTCGAGGTGGGAGCGGGTCTTCGCGTCCGGGTCGATGTCGGCGTAGAGGATCGTCTCCTCGTCGTAGACCGGCCCGGCGAGGACTTCTCCGGTCGGGGCGACGATGATGCTGCCGCCGCGGATGGCCGTGCTGCCGTAGGGCAGGTCGACCTCGAACGGATGGTCGTCGGGGTACGCGTCCTTGGTGATGAACTGGCAGGCCGAGAGCACGTGCGTGCGCCCTTCGAGAGCGATGTGTGTCATCGTCGCGGCCCAGGTCGGCCGGTCGTCGACCGTCGGGGCGCAGTAGAGCTCGACTCCCTTGGCGTACATCGCCTGCCGCAGCAGCGGCATGTAGTTCTCCCAGCAGATGACCGAACCGACCCGACCGAGAGGTGTATCCATCGTGTCGAGCGTCGACCCGTCGCCGAAGCCCCAGATGAGGCGTTCCGACCCCGTCGGCATGAGCTTCCGGTGCGCACCGGCGATGCCGGCGGATGGGTCGAGCATGAGCGCGGTGCAGTAGAGCGTGTTGCCGAGGCGCTCGATGATGCCGATGACGACGAAGAGTTCGAGCTCCCGGGAAGCCTCTGCCAGCCGTGCGACTTCCGGCCCGTCGAGTGTGACCGCGCCGGAGCTGTAGCGCCCGTACTGCCTGCGTCCGTCGTTCGTGCGCAGTCCCACAGGGGCCCCGAACGTGCTGCCCTTCGGGTAGCCGCCGATGAATGCCTCGGGGAAGACGGCGATCTCGGCGCCGTTGTCGCGGGCTTCCCTCATCAGACGAATGGCCTTGTCGACTGAGGCCTCTGCGTCGAAGGGGATCGATCCTGCTTGGACGACTGCTGCTGTGGGCATGTGGCTGACCTTCCTCGCTCTGCTGAACACTCCTGTGTGCTCTCACTCTCGACCGACCGGTCGCGGCAGTCAACTCGCGCGAGCGTCGCATTCGAGCATCGATTCCGCACCCCCGTGCCCGGGGCAGGACCCTCCGCGTAGGCTGAGGCCATGCCGCACTTTCTGCTGACCCGCACCCCGCAGCCCCCTCGCCCCGACGACGATCGGACCGCGGAGCGCTCCGCAGGCGGTCCCGGCACCCCCGTGCGCGGACGTCGATCTCTCATCGCCCTCTTCGCCATCCTCCTCGTCGCCTGGGTCGGCATCGCCGGAGTCGGCGGCCCCTATTTCGGCAAGATCTCCGATGTCGCCACGAACGACCGCTCGACCTTCCTGCCGGAATCGGCGGAGTCCACTCGCGCGCAGGAGATGATCGACCGCTTCAGCGAAGACGACTATGTGCCCGCGATCGTCGTGCTCGAGGACTCCGACGGCGTCACCGACGACGACTCGTCGACGCTCAAGGACCTCGCGACGACCCTCGACGATGACGGAGTCCTCGCCGCAGACGCCTCGCCGGCCATCCCCTCCGAGGACGGAGAGGCCCTGGAGCTCATCCTGCCCGTGTCCTCGGAGACCACCGCCGAGGACGTCGAGAGCATCCGCACCGCCATCGCCGATGCCTTCCCGAACAGCTCGGACGGCGGAACCGACAGCGGCACCGCCGTTTCCGTCCATGTCACCGGTCCCGCCGGATTCGCCGCCGACCTCACCGAGGCCTTCGCCGGCATCGACGGGATCCTGCTGCTTGTGGCCCTCATCGCCGTCTTCGTCATCCTCGTCATCGTCTACCGGTCCCCGCTGCTGCCGGTCATCGTCCTCTTCACCTCGGTGGCGGCCCTGGCGGCGTCGATCTTCGTCGTCTGGCACCTCGCCGATGCCGAGATCCTCCTTGTCAACGGGCAGGTCCAGGGGATCCTGTTCATCCTCGTCGTGGGAGCGACGACCGACTATTCGCTCCTCGTCGTCGCCCGCTTCCGCGATGCCCTGCTGACCGAGCGAGATCGGGTGCGCGCGGGTCTGAGCGCGCTCAAGGGCGTGCTCGAGCCGATCCTCGCCTCCGGCGGCACTGTCATCGCCAGCCTCCTCGTCCTGCTGCTCACCGATCTCGCTTCGACGCGTGCTCTCGGGCCGGTCGCGGCGATCGGCATCGTCATGGCGATCCTCGCCGCACTGACCTTCCTCCCGGCCGCCCTCATGGTCATCGGCCGTGCCGTGTTCTGGCCCTTCCAGCCGAAGGTCGGCCCCGCCTCGGAGGTCACCGGGCGGAAGGGCGTCTGGGGCCGCATCGCCGGAGTGGTCGCGAAGCGTCCGCGGGTGATCTGGATCGGACTCGTCATCCTCCTCGCCCTGCCGGTGCTCGCCGCCCCGCAGTTCAAGGCCTCCGGCGTGGCCCAGTCCGAATTCGTCCTCGGCGAGTCCGAGGCCCGTGACGGCCAGGACGTTCTGGCCGCGCATTTCCCCGGCGGCTCGGGCTCGCCCACCCAGGTCGTCGTCTCCGACGATGAGCTCGAGAACGCGGCGAAGGCGATCGGCGAACTCGACGGCGTCGAATCGATGTCGGTCACGACCGAGGATTCGCCGAGCGGAACGGCGACCGTGACCGCCGACGGCAAGATCGAAGCCGCACCCTCACAGGGCCCACCGACCGGGAACACCCCCTCGACTCCGGCCCCCACGACCGTCGACGGTCAGGTGCTGCTCGAAGTCACGCTGTCCGATGCCGCCGACTCACTGGCCGCCGAGGAGACCGTCACCGATATTCGGGAGGCGGTCCATCCGCTCGACGGCGAGGCCCTCGTCGGTGGGGAGACCGCGGTCGACCTCGACACGAACACCACCGCCGAGGCGGACCGGAGCCTGGCGATCCCGCTCATCCTCCTCGTCATCACGGTCATCCTCGTCCTGCTGCTGCGGTCGCTGCTGGCCCCGCTGCTGCTCGTGGCGCTGACGGTGCTGTCCTTCGGCACGGCGCTCGGCGTCTCGGCGCTCGTGTTCAACCACATCATCGGCTTCGACGGGGCCGACCCCTCGGTGCCGCTCTACGCCTTCGTCTTCCTCGTCGCACTCGGCATCGACTACAACATCTTCCTCATGTCGCGGGTGCGCGAGGAGTCCCTGCGCCTGGGTACCCGGCGCGGTGTGCTCGCGGGGCTGGTCGCCACGGGCGGGGTGATCACCTCGGCGGGGGTCGTGCTCGCGGCGACCTTCGCAGCACTCGCAGTCATTCCGATCATGTTCCTCTTCCAGCTCGCCTTCATCGTCACCTTCGGGGTGCTGCTGGATGCGATCCTCGTGCGCTCGCTCGTGGTGCCGGCATTGGTCCACGACGTGGGGCGCAGCGTGTGGTGGCCATGGCGGAAGAGGATCCCACGGGACTGAGGACACTGAGGAATCGGGACGGAAGCCGCGGGGCAATACGGACCCCCGGCGTGAGATGTGAGCCGTGGGGAGGCTCGTGTCATCCGACTGGGCCGGGGGTGCACTGGGGATGTGCCGGGTACTGCTGTCGAGGGGTAGTCGACCAGGCCCCGCTGTGCGGAGCCTGATCTACTATTGAACTACGATTTTGTTGACGTTGCAACAAAGAGTGCGAGAGGGCATACTGAGCGCGCATGGGCGAGCGTACAGACGAGACGACTCCGGTCAGCAGTCAGATCAGAGAGCATGGGCCGATCAAAGTCGCGGCCTGGCGGCTGATGATGGAGAAGCACCAGGACTTCATGCGCCAATTCGAGCTCGGGTTCCGTGAGCGGCACGACCTCACACTCAACGAATTCGACACACTCATCAACTGCCTGCCCGGTGAGGAGATCCGGCACCGGGACCTGTTGCGCAGCATGGTGCTCAGCCGCAGCGCTCTCAGCCGTCTGCTGCGCAAGCTCGAGGACCGCGGCCTCGTCACCCAAGCCCCGGATCCCGAGGACCATCGCGGCGTCCTCGTCGGCCTCACCTCGGCGGGGGAGGAGCTGCGTGAGGCGGCCGCGAAGACGAACGTCGAGATCATCCTCGCCGGCTTCTCCGGCCTCAGCGATGCCGCCGCCGAGGAGGTCTTCGACTTGGTGAGCGCGGTCCGCCCGATCCCACCGGCCCAGGAGTAGCATGGTCCGATCGCGCCCCTGGACATCGCCGTGCAGCTGTGGAACTGTTGTGTATGCAACAAAATGCATGCGAGCGCGCGGTCGGACGATTCTCCCGGCCCAGATCCCGGAGGAGCTGTCGACATGCCGAAGACCGAACCCGAGCCGATTCGAGACCCGCGAGCCGATCGGCTGCTTACCCCGGACAACTGCGTCGTCGCCCTCATCGACTTCCAACCGGAGCAGTACCAGACCGTGACCTCGGCGACGAAGGAGCGGATCGACCTCAATGTCGTCGCCGTGGCCAAGGCCGCGACCGCCTACGAAGTCCCCATCGTGCTCTCGACCGTCGGCGTCGACCTCGGAGTGAACCAGGGAACCGAGCCGGCAATCGTCGACGAACTGCCCGGCGTCGGGGAGATCGATCGGACAGGCGTCAATGCCTGGGAGGACGAGGACTTCCGCAGCGCCATCGAAGCCACCGGCCGCAAGAAGGTCGTAATCGCCGGGCTCTGGACCGAGGTCTGCCTGACCTTCCCGACGCTCGACATGCTGGCCGAAGGCTTCGAGGTCTACCCCGTCGTCGACGCCGTCGGCGGCATCAGCCGGGTTGCCCACGAGTCCGCCCTGCAGCGGATGGTCGCCGCAGGAGCCTCACCGGTGACCGCGATCTCGTTCGCCGGAGAGCTCATGCGCAATTGGGCCCGCCCCGACTCCGACCGCCTGCGCTCGATCATGGGGTGGTACTTCCCGCGCAAGGCCGAACTCGATGCCAGCGAAGGATGAGACAGCTCGAGTCCGAAGCGGTCACCGTGTGGAGGAGCATGCTGCTCAAACACGCTGACCTCGTCGATGCGATCGGAGCCCGGCTGCGGACCGAGCACGGACTCATTGCCACCGAGTTCGATGTCCTCATCAACATCCCGCCGCACTCGACGATCCGCCACCGCGACCTCGTCGACGAGATCGTGCTCAGCCGCAGTGCGCTCTCACGTCTGCTGCGGAGGCTGGAGCAGCGCGGTCTCATCGAGCAGCGCTCCGATGACGAGGACCAGCGGGGCATCTGCGTCGAACTGACCGAACGCGGCCGCGTCCTGCGGGCGGCCTCTGCGAAGACGAACGCCGAGGTGGTCGACGACGCCTTCGCGGCACTCGACTCGGCCGATCTCACATGTCTCAGCGAGGCCGTTCGACGGATCCGCCCGGCGAAGACAGGAGAATGAGATGAGCAACGTGGAAACGGATCCCGCGCAGATCGTCTGCCGCCCGGGCGGTCTGCCTGACCCGGCCTGTGACCAGCAGGGGCGCGCCCCGGTGGAGATCATCACCTCGCGGGATGTCCCGCTCGGCGGACCTCGTGCGATGACCGTGCGCAGGACTCTGCCGCAGCGCCAGCGCTCCCTCATCGGCCCCTGGTGCTTCGTCGACCATTACGGTCCCGAGGACGTGTCGATCGCCGGCGGCATGGATGTCGCCCCGCACCCGCACACCGGGCTGCAGACCGTGAGTTGGCTCTTCTCCGGTGCGATCCAGCACATCGACTCGGGCGGAAACGCCGGCCTGGTCCTGCCCGGAGAGGTCAATCTCATGACCGCCGGCCGGGGCATCTGCCACTCGGAGGTCTCGACCGAGGACACGACGACTCTCCACGGAGTCCAGCTCTGGCTGGCCCTGCCAGATGCCACCCGCCATCAGGAGGAGCGCGAGTTCGAGCACTACGCCCCCGAGCTCACTCCCTTCGACGGCGGTGAGATGCTCGTCTTCCTCGGAGACCTCTGGGGCACCTCGTCACCGGTGACGACGCATACGCCGCTGCTCGGTGCCGAGATCCGACTCGACGCCGGAGTCACCGTGGATCTGCCGGTCGATGAGACCTTCGAGCACGGCCTCCTCGTCGACTCCGGTGAGATCGAACTCGAGAACGTCACCCTGCCCACGGGTGCACTCGGCTACACCGGGGTGGGGTCGAGCGAGCTGCGCATCAGCAACCGCGGAGATCAGACGGCCCGGCTGATCCTCCTCGGCGGCGAGCCCTTCGCCGAAGAGATCGTCATGTGGTGGAACTTCGTCGGCCGCACCCACGAGGAGATCGTGGCCTTCCGTGAGCAGTGGCAGGCCGAGGGCGACCGGTTCGGCGCCGTCGACGGCTACATCGGCCGCGGAGGCCCCGGCCGCAACGCGGACGGCCTCAGTCGGCTCCCCGCGCCGAGGCTGCCCGACGTGACGATCAGAGCGCGGAGGAACCCGCCTCCGCGGGTCCAGGGTGGACCCGACGAGACACAATGACCGGAATTACCCGCAGACCAACCAAGCAGCTAAGGAGAGAGCAATGAGCAAGACACTCACGGACTCGACGGGAGTCGAAGTCACCGTCACCCTCGATGAGGACGGCCGGTCCTACGTCATCGCGGTCGAGGGCGGCGCCATCGCCGGCCACGCCTATTTCCTCCCCGGCCCCGAGGCCGAGACCGAGCGGATCTTCTATCACACCGTCGTCGATGAGCAGTTCGGCGGCCGCGGCCTGTCGAAGGTCCTCGTCGCCGAGGCGCTTGCCGACTCCCGGGAACGCGGCATCACCGTCGTGCCGATCTGCCCGCTGTTCGTCAAGAAGCTCCAGCAGACCGGGGACGACTATCAGGCCGAGGGCGGACGCTTCCGCAACGCCACCGGGGCGGATTTCGACATCGTCAAGAAGCAGGCGTGATCGCACTGAGCATGAACGCGAACAGACCCTTCATCGACAAGACCCATCCCGAGGTCTACAAGGCCATGGCGCAGGCGGCGGCCGCATCGCGGAAGGTCGCTCATGCGGCCGAGCTGACCGACGGACTCATCGAGCTCGTCAACACCCGCGTGTCCCAGATCAACGGCTGCCGCACCTGTCTGAGCATCCACGCGCCGGCGGCGCGGAAGGCCGGCATCGATCAGCTCAAACTCGATGTGCTGCCCAGCTGGCACGAGGCCGAGATCTTCGACGACCGGGAGCGGGCGGCCCTCACGCTCGCCGAATCCCTGACCGTGCTGGACAAGACGGTCGATCGGGACGAGATCGCGGCCGAGGCCGGTCAGCATCTGACGACCGAGCAGATCTCCGCCGTCGAGTGGACGACGACGCTGATCAACGCCTTCAACCGCATCTCGATCGCCAGCGATCATCCGGTCTTCGGAGCCAAGCAGGACTGAACGCCTCCCGGCCGGGCAGGCCCGGACCGACAGTTGAGATGGTGTGGTCTCGAACGGTGTTTTCCACTATCTTCAGATGAAGCATTCACACATTGAATTGCCATCTGGCGTTCAGAGTTCGAAGGAGAACATCACTATGCGCACCTCTCGTCGGTTCAGTCTCTTCGCCACAACGGCGAGCGCCGCTGCTTTCGTCCTGCTCGCCACTGCTTGCGGTGGCGGCGGTGGTGGAGGTGGCGAAGAAGGAGAGGCGAGCGCTGACTTCATCACTATCGCGACCGGAGGATCCTCCGGCGTCTACTACCAGGTCGGTGCGACGATGTCCGAAATCCTCGCCGATGACCTCGGCGCCGACACCTCGGTCCAGTCGACCGGCGCATCGGTCGAGAATCTCACCCTGATCGAAGACGGAGGAGCCGAACTCGCCTTCACCCAAGGCGACGCCGTCGACCAAGCGCTCAACGGCGAAGGGCCCTTCGACGGCAAGGAGATCGAATCTCTGCCGGTCGTGGCCAATCTCTACGACCAGTACGTCCAGCTCGTCACCGTGGAAAGGTCGGGGATCGAGTCGATCGAAGACATCAAAGGCAAAGCGGTCTCGGTCGGTGATCAGAACTCCGGCGTCGAGCTGAACGCGAAGACCGTCGTCGATGCATACGGGCTCAGCTACGACGACTTCGACGCCGACTACCTGCCCTATGCCGAAGCCATCGACCAGATGCGCAATGGGCAGCTCGACGCCGCCTTCGTCACCAGCGGTCTGCCGAACTCGGCCGTGACCGACCTCGCTACCAGCGACAAGGTCAAGGTCGTTCCCTTCACCGGTGAGGGCCGCGAGAAGCTGCTCGCCGAGCATGACTACTTCGGCGAAGGAGAGGTCCCGGCCGGGACCTACGGCGATAGTGAGGCCGCCGAGACGCTGACCATTCCGAACCTCCTGGTGGTCAGCCCGTCGCTGAGCGATGACGCCGTCTACGACGTGACGAAGTCGCTGTTCGACAACCTCGACCAGATCCAGAGTTCGCACAACGCGGCGAAGGACATCACGGTCGACACCGCTCAAGACGTTCCGGTCGGCGAAGTCGCACCCGGCGCGAAGAAGTACTTCGACGAACAGGGCTGAGCCATCAGCTCCCTGACGCGGAGAGCGGCACTGACCGCGGCTGTGCTCGCCGGGTTCGGTCTCGTGGTGCCGATCTCCGTGTCCGGACCGGTTGCGCAGCGACTGGTCATCCGGGAGCAGGCGCCGGGTCGCCGGATCTTCAGATCCGTCCCCATTTCAGATGACGACGTGGTGGCGATGACCTGGATGCATTCGGTCGACAAGACGCCGTGGTGGGAATACTACTCAGCCGTCGACGGTGAGCTCGTCCTCGACTGCACCGAGTTGGCGCTGATGGGCGCGGGTACCCCGTTCGAAGCTCCGCACACCGAGATTGACGGAGACATGGTGAGGCTCTGCGGACTCGACGAGCACTTTCCCGCGGTCCGGTGGATTCACTCCCATCGAGTCCACCACCGCATCTATCTCGACAGCGAGCTCATCCTGCCGACTCGCGCCATCGACCACCACGTACGTACCGAAATGATCGTAATCGGAGACCGATGAACATGACCAACGAAAACAGCTCCCCAGCGGAGGCGAAGGAAGGGACCGCGGAAGTCGTCTCCGTGCCCGCCGAGTCCGTGTCTCCGGACACTGTCGAAAAATACGATCGGGAGTCTCGGACCCGCGATGTATGGTCGACGAAATGGTCACTGCCGCTGACGGCATTCGCCGTGGCGCTCTCGCTCTACCAGATCTACTATGCGCTCTTCGGAGGACCGCCGACCCTGGTGCATCGAGGCATCCACGTCGGGGCGATCCTCGTGCTCTGCTTCGCTGTCCAGCGCTTCCGCCTCGGCGAGAAGCGCAGAACGCCGCCGTGGTACGACTGGCTGTTCATGGCCGGATCGATCGCGATCGCGGTCTATCTCGGGCTCGTCTTCCAGAAGCTCGCCGTCAGCGGCGGACGCTTCGACACCATCGACGTCATCTTCTCGGTGTTGGCGTTGGTCCTCGTCCTCGAGGCTTCCCGGCGCGTGACAGGGCCGATTCTGCCCATTCTTGCGATCCTGTTCATCGTCTACGACTACTACGGGCGGTCGATGCCCGGCTTGTTCCGGCACCGGGGGTACGATCTCGATCGCATCGTGACGTTCATGTATCAGTCGACGGAGGGCATCTTCTCGACAGCGATCGGAGTGTCCTCCACCTACATCTTCCTCTTCATTCTCTTCGGCGCATTTCTGCAGAAGTCCGGGATGGGGCAGTTCTTCAACGACATCGCTCTGGCTCTGGCCGGCCAGGCCAGGGGAGGCCCGGCCAAGGTCGCCGTGCTCGCTTCCGGATTCCTCGGTTCGATCAACGGCTCTGCGATCGCCAATGTCGTCACCACCGGTGCCTTCACCATCCCGATGATGAAGCGAGTCGGCTACCAGCGGAACTTCGCGGGAGCCGTCGAATCGGCCGCTTCGGTCGGTGGGCAGATCATGCCGCCGATCATGGGCGCAGCCGCGTTCATCATGGCCGAGACACTCGGAGTCCCCTATACGGAGATCGTTCTCATCGCGATCATCCCTGCTGTGCTCTACTATCTGGCGATCCTCGTCCAAGTCCATCTGCGGGCCACGAGCCAAGGGCTGCGGGGCATCAGCCGGGAGAATCTCCCGGCAGTGCGAGAAGTGATGAAGGAGCGCGGGCACCTGCTCCTGCCGCTGCTTTTCCTTCTCTACATGCTCTTCTTCTCCGGAACCACCATCCTCTTCGCGGCGGTGACAACGATCTTCGTCACCGTGATCGCTTCAATGCTGCGCAAGTCCACGCGCATGTCGCTCATCGACATCATCTTTGCCCTGCGGGATGGAGCGGTCACTGCGATCTCGGTCGCTGTGGCGTGTGCCTGTGTCGGCATCATCGTCGGTGCGGCCACACAGACCGGTTTCGGTGTGAAGCTGGCGGGAACGATTGTCACCATCGGCGGCGGCTTCCTCCTGCCCACCCTGCTGATGACGGCTCTCGCGTGCATCATCCTCGGCATGGGACTGCCGAGCATTCCGGCTTACATCATCGTGGCGACGATGGCCGCGCCGGCACTCGTGCAACTCGACGTCCCGGCGCTGGCCGCGCATCTCTTCGTCTTCTACTTCGGCCTCTTCGCCAATATCACCCCACCTGTGGCTCTCGCTGCTTTCGCCGCTGCCGGCCTATCGGGAGGCAGTCCGATGCGGACGGGATTCATCGCCATGCGCCTTGCGCTCGGAGGCCTCATCGTCCCCTTCGTCTTCGTCTATCAGCCCGAACTGCTGATGCTCGACGGAACCGGATTCGATACCGCGCGTGCTGCCGTGATTCTGCTCATCGGGGTCATGATGATGTCCGTTGCGGCGGAAGGGCACTTCCTGGTCCCGCTTCCGATCTGGTTGAGGTTCGTCGTCGCCGTGGCGGCACTGGGGCTGGTGACGCCGAGTGCCCTCTATGACGTGATCGGCGCGGTCATAGCAGTGACAGCGTTGGTCATCATCCTCGTGATGGCCAAACGTCAGGACCGACTGGCATGGAACGAGATCTGAGCAGAGGTCGGAGGCCGCCGAGGGATCAGTTGATGATCTCTTTGCTGTCGTCTTCGGCGATTGCGGCCAGACGTTCGCGCCACAGCTGCAGATCTGCGGGGCTCAGCCGCTTCCAGTCGCTGACCTCGCGGATCACCCGCAGCGGCTGGCGGCTGCGATAGGAGCGCGTCGGGTTGCCCGGGAACTTCTTGTCGGTGACGTTCGGATCGTTCTCATACTCACCTGTGGGCTCGACCTCGTAGACGTGCGGCTGCCCGCTGAAACCGTCGGCCTCGGAACGCAGCGCGGCCACCTCGGCGGCCAGGCCTGCGCCGTCCGGAAGAGCCGTGAAGTAGATGTGATTCATCGTCACCTCGGGGCGGTAGTTCGAGGTGTAACCGGCGGTGAGCAGATCACCGGGCTGCAGGGCGGCTCTCGTCCCGTGGAAGAACGGGCCCTCATCAAGTGGCTCAGACATGACACGAATATAGCTGTGCAGTCTGCACATTGAGGTCAGGTGCTGCGGCTAGAATGGAACCCAACGGGCAGTGATTCGGTCGTCGACGATCAGCTGCTGACGGGCCGATCGGCTCAGAGGATGAGACTCCGACTTCCACAGCTGAAGATGCCAGGCACACTTGATGCCGACCATCTCGTCCGATGACGAACCCAGCAAGCAGCCGGAGCTCAACCATGTCGTCCGCACCACCAGTCCAGACCACTGACGGGACCACCTCGGCGCCGTTGACCTTCGCCGGACGACTGAGGCTCATCGGGCCGGGAATCGTGCTGGCCCTGGCCAGCGTCGGCGCCTCCGACATGATCACGACGATGAACTCGGGAGCCGAATACGGTCTCGCGCTCGTCTGGGTCTTCACCGTCGGCATCATCCTCAAGTTCGTGCTCTCCGAGGCGGTCGCGCGGCTGCAGATGAGCGGCGATCGGTCCCTGCTGTCCCACCTCACGCGCTTCGGCGGACGCACCTTCCCCGTGGCCTTCCTCATCGCCGAACTGCTCGTCGGACTGTTCTTCGGTGCCGGCGTGATCGCCGTGACGACGAACATCCTCCAGGCGATCTTCCCCGTGCTGCCGTTCTGGCCGACCGCCGTCGTCGTCCTCCTGTCGGCTGCCGTGCTCGTAGGCATCGGCCGCTACGGCATCGTGGAAAAGGCCATGATGGGCTTCGGAATCATCATGTTCTTCGGCATCATCGCCCTCGCCGTCTCCGTGTTCCAGGGCCAGGATGCCCAGCAGGTGGCGGCGGAGACCATCGTTCCCACGTTCCCGGACACGTCGATCATCACGGTGATGTCGCTGATCGGCGGCGTCGGGGGAGCGACCGGCATCCTCGCCTACTCGTTCTGGATCCGTGAGAAGTCCTGGCGCAGCGAGGACTGGAAACCCGTCGTCCGCCTCGACCTGTTCATCAGCTACGGCCTCGTCTTCGTCTTCGCCGTGGCCATGAGCGCCGTGGGCGCCTTCATCCTCTACGGTCAGGGCTTTTCGATCGCGGACAACGATGCGCTTTTCGCCATCGCCGACAATCTCATCGGCCGCATCGGCGAAGTCGGGCGGTTGGTCTTCCTCATCAGCTTCCTCGCCGTGGTCTACACCAGCGTGCTCGGCGGCTTCTCCGGCATCGCCTACGTCACCGCCGATTGCCTGCGGGTCCTCCGCCGCTATCCGCACCAGGACACACCCGAGCATGAGATGTCGGCGAAGTCCACCGAGTTCCGCGGAGCGCTCGTCTATCTTTCCGTCGCGACCTTGGCGATCATGAGTCTGGGCCAGCCGGTCACTCTTGTCCTCATCTATGCGGCGATCAGCGCCTTTATTCTGCCGGTGCTCGCATTGGCGCTGCTCGTCATCCTCAACCGGTCCTCGGTGCCAGCCGAACTGCGCAACACGAGGTGGTCGAATGTGCTGCTGGGCATCTGCCTCGCGCTCTTCGGCTTCCTCGCCGCACTGCAGGTGAAGGAGTCGGTCATGGGCCTGGTTGGGTAGGGCCGTGGCTGCGTAGTTGCGGTTCGACGGTTGCTGCGGCGCATCCCGTCTGCCTCAGGGGTGCCCGTGTAACTCGACCACATTACTGTTGATAGGTACGTCAATAATTGGGTTATATAGCTATGCTTTGAGTAATCAATAGTGAGAGCTCGTCGCCGAGGTCCACGCGTCGAGTGCTGGCGAACCAGTCGATGCGGAGATGAGGAGCGGGTGATCGCTCTGTGTGCCGCCGCGAGCAGCACCCTCAACGACAGAGGAGATGGACGTCCGCGAATGCCTGTCAGCGCCGAAGAGCAGATGATGATCGACACGGTGGCCGAGTTCGTCGACGAACAGGTCAAACCCCACGTCAACCGCGTCGAACACGCCAACGAGTACCCCGAAGCCTGGATTCAGACTATGAAGGACATGGGCATCTTCGGGCTCGCCATCGACGAACCCTGGGGGATGGGCAAGGTCTCGACGGAGGCCTACGCCCTCATCACACAAGAGATCGCCCGCGGCTGGATGTCCTTGGCCGGTGCGATGGGCGGTCACACCGTCGTGGCCAAGCTCATCCAGGAGTACGGCACTCAGGTGCAGAAGGACGCGTATCTGCCGAAGATGGCCACCGGGCAGCTGCGGGCGACGATGGCGCTGACCGAGCCCGGCGGCGGCTCCGATCTGCAGGCGATGCGCACCAGTGCCGCCAAGGACGGCGACGACTACGTCATCAACGGCTCGAAGACGTGGATCACGAACGCGCGGAAGTCCGACCTCATCGCCCTGCTGTGCAAGACCGATCCGAACGCCGAACCACGCCACAAGGGAATCTCCATCATTCTCGTGGAGAAGGGCGATGGCTTCACCGTCTCCCAGGATCTGCCGAAACTCGGGTACAAGGGAGTCGAGTCCTGCGAACTGAACTTCGAGAACCTCCGCCAGCCGCAGGCCCAGCTGCTCGGCGAGGTCGAAGGCGTCGGGTTCAAGCAGATGATGAAGGGACTCGAGATCGGCCGCATCCAGGTCGCGTCCCGGTCACTCGGCGTCGCGCAGGCCGCCCTCGATGATGCGGTGAAGTACTCGCAGGAACGCGAATCGATGGGCAAACCGATCTGGAAGCATCAGTCGGTGGGCAACAAGCTCGCGATGATGGCGACGAAGCTCGAAGCCGCCCGCCAGCTCGTCCTCCACGCGGCCCGCACGTATGACTCGGGGGCGCGAGTGGACATGGAAGCCGGAATGGCGAAGCTCTACGCCTCGGAGATGGCCGCCGAGGTGGCCCTCGACGCGATCCGCGTCCATGGCGGTTACGGATACTCCACCGAATACGACGTCGAACGCTACTACCGCGATGCGCCGCTGATGATCGTCGGAGAAGGAACCAACGAGATCCAGATGGGTGTCATCGCCAAACAGCTCATCGGCCGCAACAAGATCTGATCTGCCTCGTTGACAGCGCGGGGGCCGGAAGAGTGATAGAGAAGAGAGCATGGGCAAAGATGACGTGAACCTGCGGGATTCGGTGGGGCGAACTTCGACAATCGAGGAAGTCGCCTCGGGGGAGCGGGCGTCACGCTTGGCCTCTCTGCTCGGCCGTGAAGCTGACGAGACGGACCCGCTCTTTCCTGTCGGACACTGGCTGCACTTCTCCGAAGACGATGTGCCGATGAGTGAGCTCGGCACCGATGGGCATGTGAGGCTCGGCGGGTTCATGCCACCGGTGGGCCTGCCTCGGCGAATGTGGGCTGGCAGCGAACTCACGTTCCACGCGCCGATCCTGCCTGGTCAGCTGCTCTCGCGGACGACGACGATCGAATCGGTCACGGAGAAGTCCGGCAGCACCGGCTCTTTGTGCTTCGTGGTGCTGCGGCACGAGATCTCTGCCGACGGAGTCCTCGCGACGTCGGATCGGCACACGATCGTGTACAGGGAGGCCGCCTCGGCGCCGGTCGCGTCTGCGGCAAAACCGCCACGAGCGGACTCGGCCGCACCGACGGGGTGGGACTGGGCGGAGAGCGTGCGCCCTGATGAGGTCATGCTGTTCCGCTATTCGGCGCTGACGTTCAACTCGCACCGTATCCACTACGACTACCCCTACGTCACCGAGGTCGAAGGATATCCGGGTCTGGTCACCCACGGACCGTTGACGGCGACGCTGCTGCTCGACGCCTTCATCGCCAAGCATCCGGGCGCCCGCGTGACCGAGTACAGCTTCACTGCGAAGTCCCCGTTGTTCGCGAACGAGCAGATCCACCTCGTCGGGCGGCAGACCGCAGGCGGCGTTCACGAGCTGCAGGCGATCGCCCCCGGCGGGACGACCGCAATCGCGGCCACCGTGATGGCGGAAGGGTGAGGAGCAGCGATTGAAAGAGCATCTTCAGGACGGGCCTGAATAACGTTGCGCCCTGCGGCCGTTCTCAACGGTAACGCTCGAGAGGCAGAAAGACGGACCCCCTTCAGGACTGAACCTGTCGACCTGATCTTGAACCCGCCGACAAGTGCGGTTGCGATAGTTCCGACTGCGACCTAAGTAGACGGCGCGTACTGTACGGGAAGGTTGAAAGATTGAGGGGAGCTATGCCACAGCTAATATGCATTACATGAAGCAGGACGTCCTCGAGGTTGTAGGTGCAGTGATACGCGGAGATGTAGACGGGGCGCCTGCCGTTCTGGCGTTCCGTCGACGTGCGGAAAAATCTGCCGGAGGCAAGTGGGAGTTTCCCGGCGGGAAAGTTGAACAGACTGAAACTCAATCGGTTGCGCTTGCTCGTGAAATTCGAGAAGAGCTAGGTATTGAAGTTGGCGTCGGTCCGCTAGTGGCTCGGGCTCGCACGCCTGTTGGCAGTCGAGTGATAGATCTTGCCTGCTATTGGGTAACTGTGCAAGAGGTTCCGACAGAAAGTAGCGACCATGACGCAATCCAATGGGTGACCTCGGCCGACTTGCGTACGCTGGACTGGGCAGAGCCTGATCTTCCAGCCGTCGAAGTGATCGAAGTAGCTATGTCTGAGGACCGGGGAGGTGCGCACAATAATGAGTGACGATAATCTACGCCCCGGACTCTATGAACGACTGGTCGATGGGTCGGTGAACTCGCTCATTGAAGATATGGATGACGCGCTCCACGTCGATATGCAATCGGTTGATATCGAGGACTATCCGGCGCTTGCTGCGCACCATATCGGACTCAAAGTTAAGGCTGCGCTGACTCAAACGGATGCTGCGAATCGAGTATCGATAGCTAATGAGATTCTTCGCGTGTTGCCGGGGAACGGAAACGAGCACGTGCTTAACCACACTCCTGATGTGCTGATGTCGGTCTACGAAGAATCACCAGCGAGACGACCTTCGACTCCGTTAACCGAAACCGCGCTTTTCACGAATGCTGCTGAGACTCCGAGCCTCAACTCAGAGCTGCGGTTGGAGATGGAAAGCGCGGACCGTGTTGATTTGCTGTGCGCCTTCGTCAAATGGAGCGGAATTACGGTGCTGGAACGGGGACTTCAGCGTCTGCGAGAACGGAAAGTGCCGATTCGTGTCCTGACAACAACATACATTGGTGCGACTGAGCGCAGAGCCCTCGACCGTCTTGTCAACGAGTTCGGCGCCGAGGTGCGGGTCAATTACGATTCGCGAACAACGCACTTGCACGCGAAAGCATGGCTCTTTTACCGAGAGTCCGGCTTCGACACCGGGTACGTAGGGAGTTCCAACTTGAGCCGGACGGCGCTTGTCGATGGGCTCGAATGGAACGTCCGGGTGTCGCGAGAAGCGACACCGCCATTGATGGACAACTTTGACGCTACGTTTGAGTCGTACTGGGCGTCCAACGAATTCGAGGATTACATCCCTTCACGCGACGCTCGGCGTCTTGACGACTCGTTGGCCAGCGCTCGGGCAGGTAGTTTTCGAGCAGCGCGATCGTCATCGTCGGGGATCACAACGCATTTCTTGGATGTTCGTCCATTTCCTCACCAGACTGAGATGCTTGAGGAGCTTGCGTCGGAGAGAAGCGAACACGGCCGTACTCGGAACCTGCTTGTTGCGGCAACGGGCACAGGCAAGACTGTTGTGGCAGCGTTGGACTATGCACGACTTGTACGGGAGTCGCTGGAGACGACGCGTGCACGCAAGATGATGCCTAAACCACTGCGGCTTCTATTCGTGGCGCACCGGAAGGAGCTCCTAGATCAGGCGCTGGACACGTATCGTTCCGTGCTCAAGCGTGGTGATTTTGGGTCTTTGCTATTAGGCGGGATCCCCGTAGACGATCGAGACCATGTTTTTGCTTCGATTCAATCGCTGTCACGAGATGATCAACTTCAACAGTGGGAACCTGATCATTTTGATGTTGTTGTGATCGACGAGTTTCATCACGCGGCAGCTGCCACATATCGAAGAATTCTCAATTGGTTCAAGCCGGCGCAGCTACTCGGCCTGACTGCAACCCCGGAGAGAGCTGATGGGGTTAACGTGGCTCAAGCGTTTTTCGATGGACGGATCGCGAGCGAACTGCGGCTTTGGGACGCGTTGGATGCGGACCTACTGGTACCTTTTCATTACTACGGAATCGCAGACAATGTCGACCTTCGCGGTGTGACATTTCGGGCAGGCGGTTACGATTCCGCTGAATTGTCAGAGATCTATACCGGAAATCGTGACCGTGCGGCTCTTATCGTTGAGCAGGTGGGAGAGAAGATCCTGGACCCGCAAGCGATGAGGGCGCTGGGATTCTGTGTGAGCGTGGATCATGCTCGCTATATGGCGGAAGTGTTCACTCGCGCAGGAATCGAGTCTGTCGCACTGAGTGGACAGTCGACAACGGATGACCGTGATGCTGCACTTCGCCGACTTAGGGCGGGAGAAGTGCAGTGCATCTTTACCGTGGACCTTTTTAACGAAGGAGTGGATGTACCCGAAGTCGACACTGTACTCATGCTCCGTCCGACTCAATCTGCAACCGTCTTTCTGCAGCAGCTGGGTCGTGGCCTTCGCCGTGCAGCAGGCAAGGCGCTGCTAACTGTCCTAGATTTTGTGGGGCATCAGCATGAGAAGTTCCGGTTCGATATACCGCTGCGCGCGATGACCGGTGTTCCGCGGGGGAGGATTCTACACGCGGTGGAGAACGGATTCCCGCAAATGCCGGGTGGGTCGCAGATTGTTCTCGATCGGGTGGCTGAAGAGCGAGTTATCGACAGCATTAGGAGTCAGCTATCGTTGACAACTAAAGCTCTGGTGTCGGACGTGCGCCAGAATATTCATGACGGCACGAACGCGCTCGAGTATCGATTGAGCGACTACCTTGCGGAGTCGGGAAGAGGCCTACCGGATATTTATAAGCCGGCTACAAGGCGGATGTTTGGACTGGAGCTACCTGCAACATGGTCGGCAGTGCGACACCTGGCTTTCGGCAGTCATAGCGACAGCGCCATAGAAAGTGAGCTTGCTGCCCGAATCATGCGCAGAGTGAGCGCGCTGACCCATGTTGACGATGTAGAACGTGCGTTGGAATATCGTCGAATTATTTCGTCTGAAGCCCCATCGGATGAATTAGTTACCAGCCCATATGCGGCAATGCTCTACTACGCATTCTGGCCAAAAGGTGATGGCGGATCGGTCGCCGAGGGCCTCGACGAGATCCGTTCGAATCAGGTGCTATGCCAGGAGCTGGATCAACTCCTCACTGTTACATCATCGTTGCATCGTCTGACACCACGGCGCCTTGAAAGTGGACTCGAGGATATTCCTCTTCGGACACACGCACGATATTCTCGTGAGGAATTGTTGTCGGCCCTTGGGATGGGAGTGAACGAGAAGCCTCAGCCTGGAAACTTTCGTGAAGGAGTGAAATGGTTCAAGGAGCATAAGACAGATGCCCTCCTCATTACTCTCCGGAAGTCCGATGCGGACTTCTCACCGTCGACTCGCTACAGGGATTATGCACTCACCCCGCAATTGTTCCACTGGGAGTCACAGTCCGGAACTTCAATTGAGAGTCCAACGGGACAGCGATATATTCGACATCGCGATTATGGGACGAACGTCCTTCTGTTCGTGCGTCACGCGAAGGTAGGGGACCTGGGAACAGAACCCTATACTTGTCTGGGCACTGCTAAGTATGTCTCGCACGAGGGCTCGCGACCGATTCAGGTCGTGTGGGAGCTCGATCGGCCAATGCCTACTGACCTATTTCTGGCAGCAAAAGCGGTTGCTTAGACCGATCGAAAGGGACTGATGCAAGGAGAGGTGACAATTAGGGTGTCACGCTGCGACTGCAGGTGACTCAATAATTGCTTCGTATTCGACAGGTGTCAAACGACCCAGCCGAGCTTGTCGCCGACGCCGATGATACGTCCGCTCAACCCACGTCACGATCGCGATCCTCAACTGGTCCCTGGAGGCCCACCGGCGACGGTCGAGAACGTTCTTCTGCAACAGCGCGAAGAACGACTCCATCGCAGCGTTATCGCCGGCAGCACCGACCCTGCCCATCGACCCGGCAATGCCGTGGCGGGCCAGAGCCCGAGTGAACTTCTTCGACCGGAATTGACTGCCGCGATCGCTATGCGTCACGCATCCAGCGACGTCACCGCCGCGACGGATCACTGCCATCTCGAGGGCATCGACAGCCAAACGCGCCTTCATCCTCGAGCCGATCGAGTAGCCAACGATGCGCGTCGAGCAGGCGTCCTTGATTGCGCACAAGTACAGCTTGCCCTCATCGGTGTGGTGCTCCGAGATGTCGGTGAGCCAGAGCTGATTCGGTCCATCGGCTCGGAACTCATGACGGGTTCGTCCGTCGGCGTCGAC
>NZ_JADBHG010000013.1:0-48339 GCF_017808095.1 Brevibacterium renqingii
GCCACGAGCTGGGTAGCTCGTAAATGAGCCGATGAATTCCAAGTAGAAAACTCTCCATCAAACCCGGGGCTTGACACAATGTCTTGAAGAACCGCTCAACTGTTGGCTTATCGGTGGGTTTGTGAGGAATTGCCGGCTGAATCGTGATTCCCAGCCGCGCGCAAGCTGAGGTCACATGAGAGGACAGGTAGACTTTCCCATGATCGACAACGATCGCTTCCGGCAAGCACGCCGGCAACCCAGCGACTCGCTCTTGAAACACACCATCCGGCTCTTCGGTACCAATTAGCACATTGCGCGGAACTCCATGGAACGGCCACGCACCGTCATCATCACCGTTCGGCTGTGGAGTCACACATTGGTACAGCACATTCGCGACATCCGCTGCGGTCGTCGACACCGGAGTCAAACATAGACCCAGAATGCAACGAGTGAACAGGTCCTGAGCAACAGTCAGTTCGACAGGCACCCACCTCAAAGTGACCGGTTCCATCGCGAACACGTCTAGCGGCGTCGTATCCAGAACCACATACTCACCCGGCCGCGTTGCCCGCAACCGGCCGTACGGGCCCCGGGGACGATCGGCAACTGACCGCCGCTGTTTCCCACTGCCGAACGCATGTCGACCCTTCGACAGCTCCTTCAGCCGACGATACGCACTCTACCGAGACGGAGTGCCCACCACTCCCGGTCCGTGCTGCTCGTCAACCCGTTGCTGGATCTTGTCTAAGACAACTCCCATCGTCGGAGTCGACCGAGCCGTATATTCCGCCAGAACCTCGGCGCAGGCAGCATCCCACCGCGAGTCGATACCCGTGGCGTAGCGTCCAGTCATTCGACTGTCAGCAAGACCAGCCAAACCGCCGCTACGATAGCCGGTCATCCAACGCTCCAACGTGCGCGTCGACACATGCGCCGAGGCTGCAGCCTCTCGCAGTCGCTGCTTCAACGAGACATCACCGTCATACTCCAACAATGGGCGTACGACCGCAGCACGCTGATCCAACTTCGCTCGCTGAGCCGGACTCAAATCACTCAACACAATATTCGATGCAGGCTGATACCACTCATCTTCTGCAGCCTGAGTATCGGCACCGATGATTTTCGCGCCCTCTAACAGCGACAGCGTTGCCACCGAACGGAACTTGTCGCCACGAGACAGTTGTGCGGCGGCTGCAGAAATGGAAGCGATTTCCCACATGTCGCCTTCGAACCACACTCGTTTGCCCACCGAGAGTTCAACAACCGACGCCATCGGCGATCTCCTCAAATATTGTTCCTGCACGCTGGTATGTCCCCAGCGGGGCATCGAGGTCAATTTCGTTTTCCCCTGACCACGCCCGATAGCGGTCACCAAACGACATGCCGCCTGCTCCGTCAATTTGTCGTACGTCCTGTGGCCCGAACATTGGGAGACGGCGACTTGCTCCGAGTGCCTTGATGTTCGCCAAACGGCGGGGATCGTCGCCGGACCACACTTCGTATCGCCAACCTGCCGCTTCGCAGACCTGTCGTGTCCAGGCGAATACAGCCGCAACTTTCGGTCGACTGACGAATTCGGCGGGTTTCACATCGACTACGGTCGATCGACCATCCGATCCAGTCAGCAGGAAATCAGGGACGTGCCGACGAATCGCTTGCCCGTCGCGGCCGCTCAACCACATCGGTTGGCCGGAGATCCAGACAACCCGGGGGTCGAAGTCAGCCACCCACAGTCGGTCAAGTTCCAACCGGCTCTCGTACGGTACGTGGCCGCCCGTTGTCGCAGACCAGAACAGGCCTGGGTAGTGACGCTGACGTGCATAGGATCTGGGCGATCGGACCGGTAGACCCTTCGAAAGCCGGGTCGTGTCTACGGCACCAACAGTCGTCGTGACCGAGGAGCCCTCCTCGGTGAGATAGACCAGTTCCGTCTCAAACAACGACTTCGTTGTCATGCCTCCAGCTTCCTCGCTCCGACATGAAATTGAGAACTCCGACACGCCACCGACACGAAATTGAGATTCCGACACGAAAACCGAGAACCTACATCCGGCCGCACACTTGACACCACCTGCTAGACTCGATTTTGACTCGGTCAAACGGAGCTCGCTCCGGAGGGCAGAGGCCAAAATTAGATCTACCAGATGTGTAAGTATTTCCCTCCCCTTCATCCCCAGACATCACCAGGCTTCTCCCTGGCGAAGCATGACGATTCAAAGCACTTTCGCACGAGAGCACAGAGAGGGCCGGCACCCCCGATGACTGGGTGCCGGCCCTCTCTGTGCGTCTGCCAGATCGACTGCTACACGGGTTCGATCTCCTCGGCCAACCACCGCTCATTGTGGTGCCGCAATCGCACCTTCATCGTGAAGGTGTCATAGGTGATGGTCACCCACACGGCGTCTGCAGTGGAGGCCTGTTCGTCGAGCTCCACGCTTTGGTATGTCCCCTGTGGAACGTTGCGGATGTCGACCGACTCATATGATTCAGCGAGACGATCGGTCATCATCTCGCTCATCGTGTCGGTCCACTCTTCTTGTCCCCCGCTCGTGTCGACGAACGCAATCGCCAGCTGCTCGGCTGCCTGCTTCCAGGTCTTGAACCATGGCTCGTCGACGGGAAGGTCGCCCGGGCCCGATTCCGGTTCTCCGCTCTCACCCTGCTCCTCTGTCAGCCGGTCAATCTCATCCGGATCAAACTCGGGCTCCTCGGACGGAGTCGCAGTCGCCGAAGGAGCCTCTTCTACTTCCTGAGCGGCTCGAGTCTCGTCTCGATTGCGGAGCCCGTTGAAGATGAGAACCCCGACGAGCACGACGAAGACTCCCAATGCTGTCCACTGTTTCCAGGACCATGGTTTCACTGTCATCACTTCCTATCGCTGGCCATGAGTGTCTGGCTGCTCACTTCGGGTAGCCCCAGTACTCCCAGTGCCAGGGCTCAGGCAGGGACCCGCCCGGCTCGGCCCAATCCGGATGCTTCCATCCATATTTCGTGGCGTTGTCTTTCATCCAGTTGTATTCCTTCGAACCAAAATTGTTGATGCCGGTGCCCAAGTCCACGGCCATTGCCCACCCGTGATTTGAAGTGCCTGGAGTCGCTGCCCACTTCCCTTTGCGCTTCTTCAGCTCCACCTGTTCGGCGTAGGTCCGGTAGGAGTCGGTGACGCCGATGTTGTATCCGAACTTGGCTTTGAACGCGGCATTGAGTTTGTTGAAGTCAGCGGCCGCATCGGGTCGTAGATACTCGCCTTTCGCCCATGGGATCTCGTCGAGTTCCTCGAGCGGGATTGTGCCGTTGTCATAGCCTCCCCATTTGCCGGGTTTGGTCTTCCCGTCACGGTCGTCCCAGTCACCGGAGCCTCCACCGCCACCGTCGTCGCACTCCACCGTGGTGCCTCCGACCAAGGCACGAGCTACGCTTTCGTGTTTGTCATAGGCATCGGGGAACGCAGATCGCTGCACCTTCTGGGCAGCAGTGCCTGGCTTCATCTCTTCCCACCCATCGATGTTGGTCAGGCCTGGGATGTGATAGCCCTCGGGTCCGGCGGCCGCGGACTTCTCAGCTTCGCTCAACCCCTCCAGAGTGATGTCGACACCTTTGTAGAAGATCTTCGCTGCGTAGTCGATGTCGGTGACCTGTTCGAGTGTGCCGTACCAGCCTGGCTTCTGACGCTGTTGGAAGACCCCTGCATCGCCGTCCCCGTTGGGCTGGTCAATCCCCGGAGCCGCGCCCAGCTGAGATTCCTGCATCGCCACCATGATTGCCACGACCGCGGCCTCCTCGGGCATCTTCTCCTCCTCGGCAACCACGATGATCGCTTCGGCGTTCTTGCGCATCGGCGCGGTGACGTCTTTGACTACGTCATCGCCCTCGACCACCGCGGAGCAATCACCGCCACCCGAGTCTTCGCCGGAGCCAGCCATCAGCGGCACAAACATGATCAGACCGCCAGTTCCGACGATGACGACGAGGGCGAAGATTGACCCGGCAATGGTCCACAGCAACTTGGCCATCGCCTACACCGAAGCCATAGCCTTGCCCTTGCTGGCGCTCGGGCTCACGGGAGGTGTTGACTTCTTCGCGTTCGCTGCATCCGCGATCATCTTCTGCAGCTCCTTGTCCATCGCATCCATCTGCTTCGGCTTGCCGCCGGGCAAATTGTGGTTGCGGGGGTTGACCACTGATGGGCCGGCCCTCCTGCTCGAGGATCCGTGGGGCCAGGAGCCTCCCTTGGACTGCTTCAGGCGCTGGTTCACACGATCTGCGGCGCCAATCGTCGTGGTGCCGATGGTGACGGCCTTGCCCACTGCCGCAGTCGGTGGAATGTAGGTCATGACCTGGCCGGCAACCTCCGCACCCTTGAGAACACCGCGAGCGACCTTCGCTCCCGCCTTGGTCTTCGGCTTCTCCTCGACCTTGGGCTGGGAGCTGGGCTGCGGTGTCGACGTGAGCTCGGTCGGCTGTGGAGACGGAATCACCTGTTTTTCCGCAGCTCCCGCTGTTGGAGTCACCGGGGAGTTGGACGGATTACTGGGCGCAGAAGGCGTCGGCGCGGGAGGTGCGCTGGGCCCTGACGGCCCTCCGCTGGGAGCGACCGAGGTCTTGCCGGCAGGTGCCGAGACCGGACGGGGCACCGTGTTTGGTGCCGACGATCCCGAACCGGAGCCCTTGAACTTGGCCATCAGGCTCGCTGCACCTTTGACCGCCTCGACCGCAGCCATCGCCTTGAACGGGCTGGCCTGGACCGGTGCCGGCATCGCCCCTCCGCCTGTCATCTGGTTGAGCGCATCGCCGAGGCGATTTCCTTGCTTCTTCAGCTTTCTGCGCATCACGAACGCGATGATCAAACCGAAGATGAGCAAGACGTTCACCATGATCTGCCTGATCACGTAGACCTGGGTGGGGATCGTTTCGAAGAAGTCTCTGGTCAGATTGATGTAGACGGCGATGAAGACGAGGAAGAGAACAACGTAGAGGCATTCGAGGCCCGCGTGTGAGATGTTGCGCCATGCGAGGCCGCGGATCCCGCCTGAGATCACGCCGCCGGGAGCTGTGAACATGAATTTGATGGCTTCCCACATCGCCATGATCGCTGACCAGACGAGCAGTGCCAGGAGTCCCCCAAGGAAGAAGTTGAGCACACTGTTGCTCAGCAGCACCATCACAGCGAGGCCGGCGGAGAGCATCGACGTGTTGTCGGCCCATTCCTTCAGCGGCTTGTGGCAGTCGCCCATTGCCCCACGAGGATCAGCACCGTCCTTGATGCCCATCTTGGCTTTATCCCCCTGGACTGCTTCGGTGTAAGTCTCCTCGCAGTCCGTCCCGTCGACGATCTGACCGAATGAGAGCACCTGGTGTGGTTGGCGAACGAAGATGTCGATCAGTGGGGCGATGATGGCGTTGTCGACGTTGAGGTCGCTGTCTCCGGTGGCTGCTTCCGGGTCGACCAGGACCACAGCCGCCTCGGATCCGTACTTCTGGGCATTCATCAGAGCTCCGTCATCGCCTGTCAGCAACGAGACCGGGTTGGAGAGGACTCCTGTGGCCAGACCGGCGACGATCATCGCGATGAAGATCTGTCCCAGGGCGCGGATGGAAGCACCTTTCAGCGCCATGATGCCGGCGATCAGTCCGGCGATCACACCGAACAGACCGACCCATCCGATCGAGCCGATGAACTTCTCCAGAGCGTCAGCCACGTCTTGAATTGGTGGTGTGATCCAGTCCAGCCACTCCATGTTGAAGATCGTCTTGGCGAAGTAGAGCAGCAGGCTGATGATGTAGCAGTAGCAGACCCAGAGCAGGTTGGTGATGGTGAAGGCTAGGAACCCGGTCCAGTTCGTCATTCCTCCCTCGTCGATGTCGAGGTCGAGGAACCAGCCCATCTTCACTCCGTGGGAGTCTTCCATGTTGAAGCCGGGGAGGAACGCTGCGGGAGATCGGGAGTCCACGAGGCCATCGGCCACGGCTGGGCCGGCCGTCCAGAGGAGTATCTGAAGCAGCCCGATTCCGAGGAGGATTCTGCCCTTCCGCGTGGTCCGCAGCCACATGCTGATTCTGGAGAGCGTGCTGCGGACTTTTCGGAGCTGGCGCAGCTTGTAGGTAATTGCGTTCATGGTCATACCTCCGCGAGCATCTCTTGCTGCTCCCGCAGAGCTGCTTCGCCAGGGGAGGCTTTTGCCGCGATGTGCCGGATTTTTCGGGCTGGTGGGAGCACTTGGATTCGGCCGGGACGGCCTCGGGAATCGCGCATGAATCCTTCACCGCGGCGGTTTTCGTCGACTCCGTCTTCACCGTTTTCCAGCACGGTGACTGGCGAGGTGTCCTCTGTCAGCTCTTTGACGAAGTCTTCGAAGGTGTCGTCTGTTTCGTTGAAGCCCAACCATTTGAGGGATTTCCTCGCGAGATTGTCGTCGCGATGGCGCATCACAATCCGGGTGGGAATCAGCCCACGTAGGGTGTCAGAGCCGAAGTCGGCCTCGGGATCGTGCGAACCGAGAAGAACGCTCGCGAGAGCCTTGCGTCCCTCACGGATGAACGTCATGATCTCGGCCTCGCCCTCAGGCGACCCTGTCACGTGATGTGTTTCGTCGACTCCAAAGATGGCCAGCTTGCTGCGATCGGCGAAGCAGTACCGTCGACCCAGCGCAGCCAGCAGGGCGTAGACCGCACGGCCGAAAATCTTGTCCAACCGCATCTGAGTGAACAAATGCTCGCTCTGCAACTCGTCCTTTGTCGGCAAGTTCACGCCGCGGGTGGCCGCGACGACGGCACGCGCTCTGATGTCCAATGGCGGGAGCAAGTCATCAAACATCGCCCGGGCGAACTTCTTCTGAGCGAAGTTGCGCAGTTTCTTGCCGATGGCCTTCGCGTTCTCGACTTCGCACGCATCGCTGAGCATGTGCTCAAGAAGCGTCGTCGTCGAGTCGATCCCGAACGCGGTGAGGTATTCCGGGTCGAGGAGTTCGGACAGGGCCGTGCCGTCCGTCGATCGCAGGTCCAGGCTCAGCAGGGGCGCGAGGAAGGACTGGAGTGCCTCTCCCCCTTCTTCTTGGCCCAGGATCCGCAGCGGGTCGATCGATCGTTCCGGTTCCTTGAAGTCGACGATTTCGGACCCGACTACCGATTTGAGATAGATCGCCCATTCCGCCGAGTCTGAGTGGTCGATCATGAAGGCCGAGCCACCGCGGTCGACGACGCCTCCCACGATCTTCTTCATGCAAAATGATTTGCCGGCGCCGAGCTCGCCGGCGATCCCGATCGAGGCTGACACTTCGAGAGTGGTCGAGGCACCCTCCAGGTCGAGGATGACGATGTTGTTGCGCCCGCCGCTCCGGTTGAGGGCGAAGCACATCCCGATATCGTCTCCGAGTGCGTTCATGGCCATCGGGACGCTGCTGGCGGCGTTTCGAGAGGTCGTCAGCTGTGCGTAGTCACGGACGAGTCGGGATCTAACGGAGCCTGGCTGCATCGCGTCCCACAGCTCTTCTTGGCCGCCGATGGGCATATGCAGTTTGTACTCGAAGACGTTCTTGAACCATTGCGACAATGCCTTGGCGTTGGCTTTACTGCTGGCGACGTCGGCGCCAGATACCGCGAAGATTGAGGTCACCTCGACCTCGACCTCGTTTTCAGTCGAGTCGAGCTCAGCCACATATGCTCGTTGCTCGGCCATCGAGCGGTCGAGGTCGGTCCGGCCGAGGGCCGCCTGGTCGCCTTCCCGCTGGTCGACCTGCTCGTAGACCTTCTTCGATGCCGAACGGTTCTTCCGCGCTGCGTTCTCCTTGCTTGAGATCTTCCACCGGTCGACAAAATCGACCTCTAGGCCTGTTTCATCCAACCTGTTCAGGTACTCGGATCCAGGAAATTCGACGCCTCCAGCGGGAACCCCTGACAGGGCCAGCAGCGTCTGATAGGAAGACTCGTCTGAGCCGGGCTGGGTCACTTTCAGTACAGGCCGGGTTTTCGCGATGTGCACCGTCCGAGCAGTCTCGTCTGACTGAGCTCCTTCATCGATTACAGGAGTCGGAATTACCGATCCCTGCTGTGCGTGGAGGATGGTCTCCTCGTCTGTTCTCTCGTTGATCCCCATCCGCGTTCCGGGTACCGCGAAGTCGACGGACAGCCCCCTGGACTGAGAGTGGTGGGCGATCCAGACGTAGTCCGAGACCGTGGCACGGCGAGGGTTGAAAGCTTTCGGGAGGAAGTCCTCGATTTCCCGCATCTGTCCCATGCGGAATGCGATGTCCTCCTGCGGCGGCAGCCCAGAACCGAGATCTGCGGCTCGCGTGGCTTGCCTCACTCCCGCCTTGAGCGGTTCGGTGATCATCTTCAACCCGGGGTTGGAAAGGGGCACGGCCATCCAGAAGGCTCGTGAGCCCATCGGGACGTCCTCGAGCACATCCCAGGTCGCCTCGACCTCCGCTGCCCACTCCGGAGCTTCGTTCAGATCGATGCCTTCAATCATCCGGCGCACAACCCCCGCGGGCCCTTCTGCTGTAGTCAGACCGAAGAGCAGAACTTCACCGCGCAGCTGCTGCATCATGACTTTGTGCAGATCCCTGACGGTCTTTCGGTCGCGTTTGCTCCTCAGGCCGTAGGCAACGCCTCGCATGCGCCACATGGCCCAGACAGAGCCGTTGTGAGTCCAGAGCAGATTACCTTGGAGATGGGCGTAGGTGTCGTAGAGGGTTGAGGTGCCGGTAAACATGTCAGCTCACTTTCTGTGATTGGGCGATAAGCCTCTCGAGACCCGTCCGTGGGAGCTCTGTCACGGACTGCGGTTCAGGTGATACAGGCTCGTCCTGTGTTGTGGGTGTCGGGTCTGGTTCAACAGCTACGTCTGCCTCCGCAGGTGCTTCGGTTACGGGATCCCCATCAACCAGTGCATCGGCCTCAAGGAAGAGAGGCTGCACGGAGATGGCAACGTTCGCTCGGTGAGGTCGACGTAGCCGAGGCGCTTTCCCGTGGTATGTCCCCGTCCGTGGTGACTGCAGAGCGTTAACGAAGCTCGACACCAACGCGGTTGGATTGCGTGCGTCGAGAGGGATCTGACCGGCCAGAAGTGCCGCAGATATGGCTATGACTGCGCCAACCAGCAGGTCGGCAAGGATCGCTCCCGTCGACCACATACCGTGGAAGAGATACAGTCCGGCTCCAGCGATAACGAGAGCGATGAGCTGGTAAACGGTATAGGGTCCGCCCCAGATCTTCGACCCATCGGGCATTTTTCCGATAAGCATCGGAATTCGACGAGCTTGACTGAAGAACTTCGCAACCTCGGGTGTCTGCTGGCGATCCGTCGTGCTCATCCCACATCAACCACCGTTGGCAGATCCCCAGCTGCATCGATCATCAGCACTGCCGACGAGGGGGTGCCCATGACCTGTTCCTCGACCTTGTCCTTGCCGAAGTCGATGTTGGTTCCGCCCCAGTAGACCAATACTCCAAGAACGAATCCGGTCACTGCTCCCAGCACGGTTCGAGTGCGGAAAGCAATAATCAAGCACAGAATTGAGGCGATGAGCAGCAGGAGTCCGTCGAACGACTCGGTGAACTCGTCCACCTGATCGTTAATCCAGCCAGTCACTCCGCCCTCTGCCACAACGGCTGGTGCCGTGTATGCGAGGTTCGCGATATCGGTGTACATGATGGGTCATCCCTTTCAATTGGTGGGGGTGGGTTCCGACGACCCTGTCTGGGTCGACGGGGGCTCTGAGGGTGAGACGTCAGCCTCATCGGGTGATTCCATAGCGGGCGGCTGCGTCAGGGCTTTGACTTCCCAGCGGCCGTCTCGGCTGAGAATGCTCATCGAGTACTGCAACGGAATGCTTTCCCCAGCCGCGGTCTTGCCAACGGCGGTGACCAGAATGTCGTTGGCATCCCCCGCAGTCGGCTCATCGACCTCAACGGCAGTGGCTTGCACCTTAGAGACGGTCACCGAAGTGAACGCAGCTGGGTCGACCGGAGCGATGTCACTTCCTGGGGTTGTCAGCCGGGACACGTCTCCGTCGCCGGCCAACAGGGCGTTGAGGAATTCGCCGCTCATCACAGCGATGGCACCAGTGGCATTGAGGTCCTCACCGTAAGCAGGCGCCGTGCCGGGTGCCGGAGATGGCAGAGACACCATCGACGGTGCCCGTTGAGCAATTGCCTCACCGCTGGATTCCACGTGTACGGGAATCTCGAAATGGCGGGTGGTCCATGTGACTTTGTCGTCCTGACCCTTGACCTTCTCGGTGGACTTTGTGTCCACGGCAACGACGACAGACCACAAACCTGATTCGCTTTTCGTAGCGCTGACGACAGACGGACGAGCAATCTCCATCGCCTTGGTCTCAAAACCTCGAGTCGATGCATCCGCGAAGTACTGTCCAAGTGAGTCAGAATCTGCGCGGGTAGCGGTCAGCCACTTAGAGACCACCATGACACCGAAGGCGCCGGCACGGTCGTGCTCAGTCAGTGCGGCCGCATCAGTTCCCGCTTCTACCGCCGGAGGAGGCGGGGCCGGCTCGTCTTGAAGAACCTGAACGAGGGCGACTGGCCCGCAAGCGATGGCTGCAATGACTGTGTACCCAACAGCTCTGCGGATCCACGCATTGTGCTGGGTAGAGACCATCACCCGGCCAGCCGGTGGTTCCTCTTCATCGCTCTCAGCGGTCTTCTTCGCGGCCTTCTTCGCGAAGACCTGCGGAAACTGAAACGGCTGCTTTCGGGAGCGCCGCGGTCGACGTTGCTCCTCCCCTGCATCGACACCATCTGCATCATCGGCCGTGTCCTCGGTCGTTTTCGTCTTCGTCAGCAGTCCGAGCATGATGTTCCCTCCTCGTTGTGCAGCACAGTGGAAGCGGGCCCGGAAGGAGCCACATCACCTTGAGTCCCGCCTCCACTGGCTGGTTTTGTGCAGGAAACCTCGTCGATCCTGCTGGCTTTGGTCACTGCGGGGATTCCTTCCGCAGCCAAAATGCGATGAGCCGCTTCTCGAGCGCACGGGAGATCCTCTTGCAGAAAGTTCGACAGAGCGTCTTGACACGCGAAGGACCAGGGGCGCTCCACAACCGCCTGAGCGAGTTCCTTGAGCCTCTGCTCTGCGGTCACGGTGAGCGCCATATCCGGGATATTCGCGGATGTCATCAGTCCTCCTCTGGCGGGCCTTTACCGATATAAGCCCTCAGAAATGGCCAGATCTGACACCAGTGGCAGAACTTTCTCCAGAATTTTTCGCTCAGATTTCATGCCTTCTGACCAGGAACGATGCCGTTAAACGAGACCGGATCGCGTGGTATGTCCCTTGAACACTTCGCAACAATCGAGAATCCAGCCGAGAGCGGCTGAGGAGCGTGGGTGGCACCACATCACGAACAAGGAGCCACCCATGTCACGCACGATCTCCACCACCCCGCACTCTCTGCGCCAACTCACTGAAGAGTGGAATGAACGGCGCTACTCCGACGCAGCTCGACACCGTTTCGACGAATGGACCGCCCAGTACCCGGCACTGCGAGGCTTCGAGCTCGCAGAGATCCCCTTCCGGATCTCCACACTCCCCCGCAACGAAGCCGACGCCATCCTCCACAGCCTCATCTCACTCGCCCAGGCGGGGCATTCCCTTGCCGGCCGTTGCATCCTGACCGCCTTCGCCCCGCGCATCATCCGCCTGGTCGACCACCCCTCGGTGAAGGCCCAGTACACCGATCGCAACGACATGTACGCACATGTCATCGCAGCCACCTGGGAGACCATCGGCACTTACAACCTCGCCCTCTCCACCAAGGTCGTCGCGAACTTCGCAATGGGCATGCTCAAGCACGCGGTCCCCTACACCGTCAGCAAGGTCGCCAAACACGAAACCTGCTGCCTCTCCCCCGACGAAATCCACACCTACAGAGCCTTTGAGGACTCCCCGCACACCGATTCGCGCTCCGCTGCCGCACAGGTCGACGTCATCCTCACCTGGGCTGAGGAGAAGGACGTCCTCACCCCAGCGAACATTGAGCTTGTCCGGGCCTACTACCTCACCCACACCGGCCATGAAGCTCGCATCGAACTCGCGGCTCGCCTCGGAATCAGTCGTGATGCCCTGTACCAGCGGGTTCACCGGCTGCTCTCCCGCCTCCAGTCCGCCCTCGCCAACCACATCAAGCAGGACAACATCTCCTGACACCTGCCTGCATGTGGCCGCCCCCTGCGTACTCTGGCGGTCACTGGCTATGCACCCTGACATCTTGCTTACACTGGCCCCCTCCGGCCGCGCCGGGCTATATCTTGTTATATCTTGTTGACTCTGGTGATATAGCCATATATCTGGCTATTCATGGTGGCGTCTGTCGGATTCTGGTTATCTTGCCAGACCTCTGGTATGTCCCCCAGTTTTCTGGCACGGTCTCAATGCGTCTGCATGAATAGCCCTTGCTTTGGCTTACACACCATGTTTCTGGTGCTGCTTTCAATCATCCCCAACATGTTTTAATATATGTGGTGATATACACCCACATCACCGCACACAGCCTTAGATCCTGGGAGGACACCAATGCTCACCGCGGCACAGACCAACGCACTCAGGCGCGTCGTCACGATCATGAATCAGAAGGGGGGAGTGGGCAAGACCTCCACATCGACGAATACCGCCGGCGCTCTTGCCTCGAACGGCTTCAAGGTCTGCCTCATCGATCTCGACTCCCAGGGCAGCGTCGGAGCTGACCTTGGCTTCAAATCAGCCGGCCTCGGCGATAACGGCGCAACCCTCTACAAGGCAGTTTCGTTCGGTGAAGAACTGCAGCCATTGAAGAACGTTCGACCGAACCTGGATGTCATCCCCGCCGGAGACCACACTGGAGACCTTGCGGACTTCTTCCAGTCCCGGAATCGTAATTCTGTAGGCACCCAGCTCGCCGAGACTCTTGCACCTCTGGCACCTCGGTACGATGTGGTCCTCATCGACACGCCACCGAACTCACCAGTCCTCATGGACCAGGCTCTCCTCGCCGCCCGCTGGCTCCTCATTCCAACCCGCACAGATTCCGAATCCATCGACGGTCTCACGCGACTCGCACAACGAATCGGTCGGATCGCTGAGCACAACCCCAACCTCACCGTGCTCGGAGCACTCATCTTCGGCACTTCAGGACGATCGACAGCATCCGGCATTGTCGGCAACGCGAGGAAGGACCTCGAAGGAGTCCTCGGCGACGTCGCCCCGGTCTTCGACACCTTCATTCGATACGCAGAGTCGCCAGCCCGAGCCAGCCGTGAACGCGGACAGCTCGTTGCCGAACTCGCACAAGCTCTGATCGAAAAGCATGACGCCTCTGACCTCACCAAGAGCGTCATCGGGCTCGCAGACGACTACAAGCGGCTCGCCGAGGAGATCGTGCGGGCCCTGGCCAACGCAGAAGAAGAAGCTGCTCGAGCTGAAGGAGTCCAGGCATGAGCACCGAGGGACTCGGCCGAGATCGGTCACCAGCTACACACCAGACCAACGCCTTCGCCATGCTGAAGAAGACGGCACAAGACGAACAGCCCGCCCCGGCAGCCGCTCCTGCGCCGAAACCCGAATCTGCAGGTGAGGAAACCACACACGAGAACAAACCGAAGACACCGACAAAGGCGAGAACGAAGAGAGCAACAGAAAGCCGACCTCGCAAGGCCGAAAACACCGGGGGAGTGGAACCGCCCGAGCCCACGCCCACTCATGACGAGACCGAGGTGCCGCAGTCGGATAGCAAAGAGCGCGTCACCGAGCTGGTGACTCTCTACATGCCGCTCGATCTGCGTGCCGAGTTCAAACGCCGCGCCAAGGCCGAAGGTGCCACCCACCCGGGCCTGGCCTTCACCGCGGTCGAAGTCGCCTACCCCGTCCTCGACGAAATCCTGGGGCAGATCGTCTCCCGTCCCGTGGAAACCCCCACGGTTTCACTGTTCCAACGCGCAGGGACGCAGGCTCGCGCCCGCACCACCCACAAGAAGGACTACGGCGACCTCCAGTTCCGGATCACCAAGACGAACGCAGCCATCCTCGACGGTCTGGTCGAAGAGTTCAACGCACCATCACGCAACGTGCTCATCACCACCGCAATACGCCACTACCTCAACTACCCAATCACCGATGAAGAGTAAGGACCCTGCATGACCACCGAAGTGCCTCCCCGTCCTACCGAGGCACCCAACCCCAGCCCCGAGGTCCCAGCTCGGAAGGCGAAGAAGAGAGTGAATCTCACCTACGTCGCCGGCGCCGTGGTGCTCATCATCCTCGGTGCTCTCGGCGTGTACTTCGTGACCAATCAATTCACGAACGCCACGCAGGTCGTCGCAGTCACCGACACCCTCAAGCGTGGAGACACTATCGAAGGCGGAGACGTCACAGCATTCGACATCCCCGAAGACCAAGCCGGAGGATTCGTCTCCGCTGAGTCCATCCAGGACCTCGTCGGCCAGAAGGCTCTCGTCGACATACCCAAGGGCTCACTGATCACCCCAGAGTCAATCGGTTCGAACGTCACGCCTCCCAAGGGATATACCGTCGTCGGTTTGTCCTTGGCACCTGGCCAGCTCCCCAGCACTGATCTCACAGCCGGTGACGCTGTTCGCATCGTCGATACCCCGGGCGCCCAAGGAGATCTGCCAGAAGGAAAGCCCCTGGCCACGACAGCGCAGGTGCTCTCCACCGGCACCATCGACCAGTCCGGCAAGGTGCTTGTCGACGTGCTCGTCTCCACAGATGACGCACCCCAACTGGCGGCCCGAGCGTCAACCGAAACGATTGCGCTGATCCTCGATGCGCCCGGTGAAGAGAGCGGAGGCTCTGACGATGCCTAGTATCGGACTCAGCAGCATCGCAGGCGCCCCCGGTGTCACCACACTCGCACTCGCGATGTCATACACCGCAACGACCAGCACTCTGATCGTCGAAGCAGACACGTCGCGGTCCTCAGCGATCCTATCGGGCTACTTCCAAGGCACAGTCGCCCCCGACCGCGGGATCCTCGAGCTCGCAATGAAATCAAGCACTCATCGCCTCGAACCCAAGGACCTGTGGGAAGAGGTCCTGCAGATCGATTCCGATGGTCGCCAGTACCTGATGCCAGGCCTCTACGACCCCACCGCGGCGAAAGGAATCGACCACACCGTGTGGTCCACTCTCGGCGATTGGACACGGTCCATGTCTGGGGGAGTCACTCCGATCATTGACTTCGGTCGACTCTCCCCTCAGGACCGCAGGCAGGGGCTCCTGACCTCTGTCTCTCATCTCGCGATCGTCTGCCAGGCGACCTTACCCAACGTTCTCGCGCTCCAAGGAGCCCTCGCCTTCCTAGACGAACTCCTTCCCCCCGACATGATCGACAGCCGGCTGGGGTTGATCCTCGTAGAGCAACCGGGGATCGTGAACTACTCCGACCGGGAGATTGCTCACCGCATCGGAGTGCCCGTGTGGGGGAGGGTCAAGCACGATCTGAAGACAGCGATGGCGTTCTCCCATCACACCCGTGACCTCGCCGAGAGCCGAGCAGACCGGCGCAAGGCCATCCGCAAATCACCGCTCCTGCGGTCGGCTCAGTCCTTGCACGCATCGATCAAAGCCCGCGACGAACGCGATGCCCAGATCGTCACACCGGAAGGAGCCGATGCCCTGTGACTCCCCGCAACGAAGATCCCGCTGCACCGACTCTCGACAGCATCCCCGATTTCACCACCCGCCGGGCGCCGGCGTCGGCGACTGTACCGAACCCTCACTTTGCTGCAGCCGCACGCCCGCCCGCAGCACCGCCTCGTGCAGTCCCGGTCGTCGCTACTCGCGAATCGGAATCGGCTTACACCGACTCCACACCCATCGACTGGAAACTCGTCACCGAGCTGCGCATCAGCGCTTCTGAAACCCTCGCCGCCCGCTTCGGACATACCAATGCCAGCCTCGGGGAAGTCTTCGCAGAGACCAACCGGGCCGAGCTCGAGCACGCGGCCAAGGACATCATCAAGGACGCCGTCCAAAGCCGTCGCCGAGACACCATCAGCCGAGGGGAGAACTGGTCAGACGGCTTCACCTTCAGATTGCACCAGGCCGTGTTCGATGCGATCTTCGGCCTCGCCCAATTCCAGAGGTTCGTCGATGACGAGACGATCACCGATGTCCATATCGACGGCATCGACAACGTGTGGATCATCCGCGGGGACGGCACTCCCGAACGGTGGCTCGAGCCCCTGGCCGAATCCGACACCGATCTCATCGCCCTCGTCCAATACTTCGCCACGAAAGAGGGCCGAGCTTTTGACCGCGCCAACCCCCGCCTCCGCCTGGCCTTGGGTACCCATGTTCGTCTCACCGCCGAACACCCACCCATCGCCCGCAGAGTCAGCGTCAAACTAAGAATGCACCGCACGGTCGGTGCCACCCTCGAGTCTCTCGCCAGCACGGGGATGCTCACCCACAGCGCCACGGACTTCCTCCGTGCAGCCATTCGAGCTCACAAGAACATCGTTGTCGCCGGCGACCGAGGCGTCGGCAAAACCACGCTCCTGCGCGCGCTGGCCAACGCCCTCGACCCCGCCGAACCTCTCGTCACCATCGAGGGGGAGAGAGAGTTGCACCTCGACCTCACCGGACACCACCAGATCGCCACGAGCCTCGAAGCCCAACCTGGAGCGGGCCTGGTCGACGTCACAGGCCGACGTACCGGTGAGATCGTTGCCGACGATCTCGTCGAAGACTCCATGCGCCTTGGTGCACAGCGCGTCATCGTCGGTGAAGTCCTGGGAAGCGAAATCAACGCCATGTTCCAGGTTATGCAGGCCGGCGCCGGCTCCCTGTCCACCATCCACTCTCGCAGCGCCGGGGATGCCATCTCTCGTATGGCAGGGCTGGCCCTCAAATCCGGCAACGTCAACCCTGAATGGGTGCACTCCGAGATCGCGGCGCACATCGACTTCATTGTCTACGTCCGCAAAGTCATCGACGACAAGAACGTCCTCCACAGGTGGCTGTCCGACATCGTCGAAGTCGTACCGACCTCCGCGGATCCGGTCCGTGCCACGATCAATCCGATCTTCGAAACCATCGGCCGCACCTACACGGCAGAGCTCACACACCCACCCTCAGACTCCGTCAAGCAGGAACTGGGCTGGGCTGGGCTACCCGAGAACTTCTTCACCAGGAGCGCATGATGACAGCCCTCATCGCCTCCCTGTCGACTGCGGCAATTCTCACGGGAATCTTGCTGGCAGTCCTCTCGACCCGAGTCTCACCACTCCGGAAGAAGACAGCCCGATCCACGCTTCCGGGTGCGCGCAAGAAGACGCTGGTCCTGATCGGGGCTGGGCTCATCATCGGAATCATCATCGCCATGATCACCGGCCTCGTCCTCGCTGTCATCATCACTCCACTGGCCTTTGTGGGCGTGCCCTATCTCCTCGGTGGGGGAAACGGAAGGTACCGGATCCAGCGCTTGGAAGCCCTCGAAGCCTGGACCCGCACCCTCACCGGTCTGACCATCACTGGTGCGACCATCGAACAAGCACTGTCCGCCAGCTATTCCACCGCGCCGAATGAGATCAAGAGCGAGCTGCAACACCTCATTCAACGAATGGATGCGGGATGGTCGACTCCACAGGCACTTACCGCCTTCGCGGAAGAGCTCGACGACCCCACCGCCGACTTCATCGTGGCTGTGCTGACCATGTCGACGACGATGCGCGGCCCCGGCCTGGCAGACGCTCTTGAGGACCTTGCCAGCATTGTCGCGCAAGAGGCGCAGGCACGCCGCACGATCGAAGCCGACAGGGCCAAACCACGGTCCACGGCTCGCTGGGTCACCATCATCGTTGCTACCGGACTCGCCGGCTTCACTCTCACCGGATACCTCGCCCCCTACGCCGAAACAGCCTCCGGACAGGCCATCCTCGCTGTCCTCATCGGCTGCTTCATCCTCCTGCTTCTCTGGATGAAGAACATCGCCAAGGACAAGCCGGCCCCCAGAATTTTGGAAGGACCAGCATCATGAGCACACCACTCATCCTCGCCTCAGGCGCCTGCATTGCTCTGGGGGTCGTAGTCCTCCTCTGGCGGCTGCTACCGTCGACTCCCGATCTCGGCGCAGCGATGAAGAACTTCAGCGGCACCGACCGCCGCCACTCCGATACGAAGGCCACCGGCCAGCAGGCCCAGATCGAGTCGTGGCTCTACACTCACGTTCCATCGCTTCTGCTGGCCCACATGCCCACCCGCAATCTCGACATCGTCGGCACCAGCTACGCTGCTCACCTGACCAAGAAGGTCACCGTTGCCGGGGCCCTTCTGATCGCCCCAGTCTTCGTCAGTGCCGCGCTCTGGGTCATCGGGGTACCCATTCCTCAGATCACCTTGCTGTCCCTGCCACTGGCACTCCTCGGATGGTTTCTCCCCGACTTCGACCTCAGCAAGCAAGCGGCCAATGCTCGAGAAGAGTTCCACCTCACCGTCGCGACCTACATCGAGCTCACCGGGATGGCCGCCAAGGCAGGGCTCAGCCCCTCACAAGCCCTTGAAGTTGCAGCCGAAAGCGGAAACTCCTGGGTCTTCGAGCGTCTGCAGAACGCGAACTTCCGCTCACGCTTCGCCTCGGAACAGCCGTGGGTGGGGCTCACCCGCCTCGCCAAGGACTCTGACGTTCCCGAGCTGACCGAGCTCGCCGACATCATGCGAGTCGGCGCCGAGCAGGGGTCAGTCGTCTACGAGTCACTTCGAGCCAAGGGACGAACACAGCGCCTCGGGATCCTCAACCGCGAATCAGTCACCGCGAACGAAGCCACCGAGCGAATGACGATCCCCATGACACTCCTCGGAATCGTCTTCGTGCTCATCCTCGTTGGACCATCGCTCATAAACCTCCTGACCGCCTGAGCAGAAAGAATCTGGATGACGATGTCAGATCCCCCGCTCTCCCTTCGCTTATATACATAGACAGCTCTGTAGACCCACTAGATGTGACACTAAGACAGCCGTGATTGTCACCACACACAAGGAGAATCCCGTGAAGAAGCACACCAGGAGCCCATTCGGCACCTTCCTCCTGGCCCTCATCGCCGACCCCACCGGTGTCGTTCAAAACGCACTCGCTCGAGTGTTCAAGCGAGCAGCTCTCGCTCATCAGCGGATGAAGGCTGCTCCACAGGGAGGCTTCACCACCCTCGAAGCCATCATCTGGATCGGTGGTATCGCCGTTATCGCGATCGCCATCATCGCTCTGCTCCAGCCCATCATCGAAGGATGGATCAACAAGATCCCGACGTGATGCAGACAGTGACGAGCAGACAGAACAGCGACAAGGGGTCGATCACCATGGAGATGGCGATCATTGCACCTCTGATCATGCTGTGCCTGCTCGTCATCTTCCACATCGCCGTGTGGAGTCAGGCATCATCCATCGCCCACGCAGCATCATCGGCCGCGCTCACCGATGCCCGCAGACTTGAAGGGTCCGAAGCTTCAGGCACCGCGGCAGCTCAGAAGATCCTGCAGGACAACTCCACGATGCTCAAAGACTCAAACGTCTCCGTCAACGTCACCGGTGAAACTGTGACAGTGCGCATCACCGGCCGCTCGATGTCGTTCGTCCCAGGGAAGATCTCGACGGTGACCAGCGAAGTCCGCGGCCCGAAGGAGAGGACCACGGCACCGTGAGACAACAGCCAACTGACCGTGGTTCGGTATCCCTCGAGCTCGTCATTCTCGCACCGGTGATCATCGCGGTGATCGGGATCCTGTTCTTCGCGGCACGAAACGCTCAAGCCGGGAATTCGGTCACGGACATCGCCGATGCCGCCGCACGTACCGCCTCCCTCGAGCGGACCCCACAACAAGCGAAGATCGCCGCTGAGAATGAAGCCCGTATCGCCCTGGGCAACACCTCCTTGGTGTGCGAGTCCATGTCAGTATCCGTCGACGTCGAAGGGTTCACCACCACCCTGGGCGCCACGGGCTCCGTCGAAGCCACAGTCTCGTGCAGTGTGAAGCTCGCCGATCTCACAGGCATCCCTGCGCTGCCCGGATCGCACACCCTCACCCGCACAGGGCTGAGCCCGATTGATCCGTGGAGGCAACGACGATGAGCGGAGCACATCGACTTCGGAAGCAGGAGCAGGACCGGGGGAGTGCAACACCCTGGTTCCTCATGATCGTCATGGCGGCGTTCCTCTTCGTCGGCGTCAGCGTCGACACGGGAGGGAAACTCCAAGCCGCCAACCGTGCCGAGGCCGTCGCCGGTGAAGCCGCCCGGGCAGGAGCGAATGCGCTCGACTACTCTCCATCCAAAATCGGAGACATCCATCTCGGCTTCGCCCGCGCCCAGAACGCCGCCGAGAAAAACATCTCGGTGGCCGGCTATCAAGGCGAAGTCACCGTCACCGGCCGTGAGGTCACCGTCACCACCACCGGCACCTACAAACCCGTATTCCTCACTGCCATCGGCATCAAATCACTACCCGTCGATGGTCACGCCACTGCCCGCCTCGTCGCACCAGGAGAAGACTGATGAAACGCCTCGGACTCATCGCCCGCGGCCTTGCCGCGCTGATCACCACGCTCCTCATCCTCATCGGAGCGCCGATCCTCCTGGCCTTCTTCTCCTCGAACATCGTTCCGGCCGGGGGTCTTGTTTCCGCGATCATCCATCCTGACTACACCGGCGGGCTGCTCATCCATACGATTCTGCCCGCCATCGGGTGGATCGCCTGGGCAACCTTCGCCCTGGCCATCCTCATCGAGATCCCCTCCGCATTCACCAAGATCAAGATCCCCACCATCCCGGGGCTGCAGGTGCAGCGAAAAGCTGCTGCGTCTCTTCTCAGCGCCATCACCATCGGCATCACTGCGCTCTTCGGTGGGGGAGCAGCCATGGCTGCCGAGCCAGCACCCGTCAACGTCGCACCGGTTTCAGTGACCGCAGCCGCTCATACCGACTCCGACACCGGATCTCAGGCAAAGAAGGTCACGGAGGACCAGAAGTACACGATCGAGCACGGTGATTCCTTGTGGAAGATCGCCGACAGCAAATATGGAGATCCTGACCGGTACCCCGAGATTGCGGAGGCGAACGATCTCGCCGACCCGGACATCATCCACACCGGGGAGATCCTCACTGTGCCCGACGTCGAAGTCGAAGCACCTGTCACCGAGGAACCGGAGCCGGCACCGGACACTGCCCCAGATGCGCACCCAGGAGCAGATGCCATCCCGCATCCGTCATCGGTCGACGATGCCGCGGAGGAAGCCCCCGCGGCCGAGGAGGCCACCGAGGCCGATGATGCCCCGCTGTCACCGTCGCTTGTCACCACCGCCGGTGTGGGGACTCTCCTCGCCGCGGGCCTCATCGGCGTACTCGCCGCCAAGCGCCGCAGACAACGGGCGAAGAGAACCCCCGGCACGCGCGTCGCACAACCAGCGCTGGAAGCATCAAGCGTGGAACGTGAACTGCGGGAAGTCGAAGACCCCGCCACCATCGCCCACATCGACACCACCCTGCGCTGGCTGGCAGACTACTGCCGGTCGGCAGGTAAGACAATGCCGGCGCCCTTCGCCGGCCGTCTGTCCACCGATGGCGTTGAGCTCTACCTCACCGACCCAGCCGACTTCCCCGCCCCGATGCGCAAGACCGCCGAGGACGGCACGGCGTGGGTGGTAGCCACCGACGACACCCCGACCCTCGCCGAGGACGCCGAGATCCCTGCTCCCTGGCCAACCATGTCCACCATCGGCATCGACGAAGCAGGCGGCCAGGTCCTCGTCGACCTCGAATCCACCGGAGCTCTCAACATCGTCGGCCCGGACGCTGCCAACGTGCTCCTGGCACTGTGCCTCGAGCTCGGGGTTAGCCCCTGGGCTGATGACCTCCAGATCACCCTCGTCGGCATGGACACCGACCTACCCCAGATCATCGGACCCGACAAGTGCCGGACCCTCTCCGACGTCGACCAGCTCATCAAGATCCTCACCAACCGTAAAGCCGATGCCGAAGCTGCACTGGCCGAGGACGAAGCCACCGACATTGCCGATGCCCGTACTCGCGGAGTGGCCCCCGACACCTGGTCTCCAGAGATTGTCTTCATCGCCACCGAGCTGTCGTCAGCTCAGACCGAGCAGCTTGCCGGCCTCGTCGGCCAGCTGCCACGGACGGGCCTCGCGATCGCGTCGACAACGCCTCTCGGCGTGGGATGGACACTGACTGTCACAGAAGAGACCGCCAGCCTCGACCCCGCCGGGATCAGCGTCAATCCGCAGAGGATCAGCCCCGACCAGTACGACGCTCTCCGGGACCTCTACATCACCGCCGACGATTTCACCGAAGAACCTGGACCGACTTGGACCACAACGATGTCCGTTACCCCGGATATCTTCGCTCCCATCGCCTTTCCCGAAGCTCCTACTCAAGACGCTCCAGCGGACTCCACTGCACAGCCCATATCAGCTACCGGTAACACGGGAGAGAGCAGGGACATCACCGTCGTGGAGATGCCGACCCCGCCGGAGGAAATCACCGAGGAGGTTCCCGAAGACTCCCTCGCGGCCGATATCATCCGGGTCCATCCCAAAATGCCTGTCGTCAGGATTCTCGGCCAAGTCCGCATCATCGGCGCCAAGGGCCCGGAACCGGTCTCCGCAGGCAACTCGAGCATCGGAATCTGCACCGCGATGGCCGCTTACCTCGCCACCCACCCAGGAGCGTCGCGGGAGAACATCCACACCGCACTGTGGCCGAAAGCCGACCCTCAGGACGGCAAGTATGGTCGCTTCAACGATCCCTCTTCAAAGCTACGGAAATGGCTCGCCGAGGCCGACGACGCAACCCCAAATTTTCCCCGCTACAACCCCACCGATATGTACCGGCTCCACCCCGACGTGCAGACCGACTGGCAGGTCGTCCAGGGCCTCATCGGAGAATCGATCGCAGACACGCCGACAGCACGCCTGGCACAGGCCATGCGCCTCGTCGAAGGACCACCCATCAGTGGGCTGCCACCCGCGCGGAAGTTCGGCTCATCGTGGGCTTGGGCGGAACCTCTGCGCGAAGAGATCATCCAGACCCTCACCGACGTTGCTCATGAAATCGCTGCTAGGTGCCTGCGGACCAAGGACTACGCCACCGCTCGTGTTGCCCTCGCGACCGCACGCATGGTCGGACCTGAACACGAGTTCTTGTGGCGAGACACCTTACTGATTGAGCACGCAGCGGGCAACCGTGAAAAGGTGGCTGAGATCATCAAGTCATTGACCAACGAAGACTCCGACGTCGACATCGACCTCACCGACGAGACCGAGGAACTCATCGACCAGATCCGGAATGCCGGCTGAAGGAGAGAAATATGCGCACCCCTACACGAATTTTCGCAGGCATCACCGTCGCGGCCGCCCTCGTCCTATCCGGCTGCAACGGCGGAGACAGCACCGAGAAGCCGACAGAAGCCTCTACACCTACTCCGACAGCAGATCCAGCCCAGGAAGCCCAGGACGAGGCGTTTGAAGCCATCAAGGGCATGCACAAGTCTTTCGATGAAGTCGCGAAGGACGGCTGGAAGGATCTAAGCCCACTCGATGACTACGCCAAGGGTGATGTCGCTGACGCTGAGAAGGAGTTCGGCGCTCAGTACAAGGAGAAGGGTCAATTTGGGACGGGGGAGACGGTTCTCAACGACTACAAAGCCACGGATGTCGACGTGAAGGAAAAGACCGTCGACGCCGAAGTCTGTGTCGACACCACCCAGGTGAAACTGCACAATTCTGACGGCTCCGATGTCAAGGTGAAAGCCCAGATTCCACTGAAGGCGGTCAAGACTTACACCGTCGAATTCGACCAGGTCAAGGACAAGTGGATGGTCGTCAAATACGACAGCGCAGGGGATAAGCCATGCTGACCCACAAATTCACGGCTCTCCTTGCTCTCGCCGTCCTGCTCCTCGCGTTGGGAGTGGCCTACGGCCCGACTCCCGCCTCAGCCGAGCCCGGCCAATGCGACCGTTTCGGGAACTGCTCAGTTGGCGACGGTGACGGTGGCGGCGGTGGTGGTGGCGGCGGTGGCGGTGACGACGACGGCAACGCCGGCGGCTCCAGCTCGTCGACCTGCGTCTACAACGGCAAAGACATTCCCTGCGCAACCGGCGACGGCCGATGGTCACACAAACGCCAGTGCTACGTGAAGGAAACCGGGGACATTGCCAAACCCGATAACTGGGATGACATGACCCCCGAAGAAAAGGCCAAATGGCAGGCGAAGAACAACGGATTGAAAGAGTACACCTGCACTAAGCCCGGCGGCGGATCCTCGACCTTCAACGAAGACCCCGACGAGGTCATCGATTCATCCTTCCCACCAGTCAACCCAGAAGACCTCGCACGGGAAGCTCTCGCGAAGCTCAAGCTCTCCCCGATCGACGTCGGCATCGCCCCCAAGACCAGCGATGTGCCTAAGGACCAGGGAATCGTCGGAATGCCGATCTGGCTCTGGGCATCCAACCCCGCCGACAACACCACAGGCCCCGCCGAAGCCAGCGCGAGCGACCAAGGCATCACCGTGAACCTGAAGGCCAAGGTCGGATCCTACAAGTGGTCCATGGGCGATGGGAAAGCCGTGCGCTGTAACGGCAAGGGAACCCCCTGGAAGAAGGGCATGACCGGTGACTCACCGTCCGACTGCGGATACAACTACATGAAGTCGGGCAAGTACGAGGTCACCGCAACAACGACCTGGAAGGTCGAATGGGAAGGCGGGGGAATGCGAGGCACGATCACGCTACCTCTGACCTCGGACCCGGAGACGATGCACGTAACCGAGGCACAGACCGTCGTCGTCAATTGATGGTAGGTCCCCTCCTCGAGTGCAGCGACTCTCGAGCCAGGGACCTACCACGCACAGGCGGCCAGGGAACCCTGGCCGCCTGTGCCATTCATGGCAGGAAAATGGTATGTCCCTGAATCGTGTGCGTCGCAGTGCAGCAAGGGCTACGATGAGATATATATGCAGATATACTTGCTCGTCAGGAAGGAGGACCCATGACCGCACTCGACGCCGAAGACTGGGTGGAAGACCTGAAGTCTTCGAAGGCACATATTGAGGAGCTCGACGCCCAGATCAAGGAGGCCAAGTGGCAACACGATCTGAAGATCCTCAAGTACGAGAAGGAGCATCTGCAGACGGAGATCGCTGACGTTCTCGACACCAAGCAGGGCGTGATCTCTGTAAGGATCAAGCGCACCCGCGAGGCTCTGGCCAAGGGCGAGCACGCTTCCTGACCAGAGAGCAGCCAACTACCCCAGGAAACGCTCCAGCCAGAAACGAATACGGTCGGTCATTTCGTCCTCGAGTTCAGGCGCAGCCCATGACTCAGCGACGGGCCCGGCCACAGCTGAGGGACCCCGCAACAATTCGATGAGGTAGTCGCGGCCGAGGCCCACCGCCGTTCCGATGCGCTCGTCAGCCGCCCCCTGCTCGAACACTCTCGCTGCTTCCTCGCCGGATATGGCATGCAACAGCCGGTAGACATCCGCGAAGTCCTTGGGGCGCAGTCGCTCACGGTTCCGGCTCAACTCGCTGGGATCCATTCGGTCGTGGAGCTTGTACGCCTTCGCACACAGCAGTGCCGTGGGCCCCGCCACGTAGGCCTCCACGCTCGGGCCTGTATCGAAGGAACGCAGCACCCTCGAACTGCGATCGAGGAGACTGAGCTCGGTCCCCTCAGTGGCCGACACCGAATGCTTACCGTGGGCACCAACCCTGGCCGCTCGAATCGGCCGCCGAATGTTCTCTGCCGCCACCGCCCGCGGGGCGATGAGATCCACGCTCGCCCGCTCGTGCGGTGGTAGGTCCCTCTGCTCGATCGGAGACCAGATACCCGGACGATCGGGTCGGGCAGCTTCGAAACCGAGCTCAGTCATCTTCTCGAACAGCAGGGGACTGTCAGCAAGGAGCTGCGGGGCCACACCGAGGTCCCCGTCCTGAGTCGTGTCCGGCACCGGCAGAGCATCAAGATGCCAGGTCATCTCGATCACTGCGTGGCCACCCAATACCGTCAGGGCCTCCAGGTGCTCGGACAAGCCGACAATGACATCGATGAGCGCTCGTCGGGAGAGCACTGTGCCCGGATCGATCAGGTCGAAATCGCCGCTCATGATGCGTCCTGCCAGATCGCTCGGAGCAAATCCTCCGCCTTGTCCGGATCCCGACCGGGGCCAGAGAAGGCATCAAGCAGAGCCCTCGACCGCGGGACGAACCGGATGCCGCCTTCGTTCTCGACATCGTCGAGTTCACCGCTCATGGCCTCCAGGAGCAGGACTCCCCGCCCCGGCCGAGCCCGTTCCAACCCGAGCTGCTCAGCCACGCCGCGGGGATCGCTCACATAGATCAACGGAGCACCTGCCTGCGCATCAGATCGGTCCTCCCAAGTGGCAACGATCCCGGACACGGCATAGTCCACGCCTGTTTCCTCCAGCCGGTCGACGAGGTCACGCCATCCTTTCGGGATCTCGACCGGGACCCGGGCACCGCGACGCCTGGCAACCTTCCCAGCATTGCCGGCAGTCACAGCGATCGCCACCAGATCATCGACTCCAGCCGAGTCTTTCAGCCACCCGGTCCTCTTCCACCGATCAGCCCACTCACCGGTAGGGATCTTCACATTCGACAGGAGCTCCTGGACCGCCGGGGACGCCGCTGCCCTCATGGGTTCCCTCACGGCCTCCGCAACCGCTGCCGCCACAGCAGAGCTTGCTTTCCCCGCGGCGGATCCTATTGCCGTGCGAGCCGCCTCAGTCAGCACGTTCCCCGAGGACGCTGCCGTTGCCCGGACGGTGCCAGCCATCGGCGCGAGAGCCTGCCTGAGGAGCGGTTCGAGGTAGACGTTCGCGGCCTGGATCGCCGAGGTGTCCCCGCTAGAGACCACGGAGGTCCCGTTGAGCTGGTATCCCGTGGCGGAGAAGATCTTCTGCATCGTGCCCCAGGTGGGATCCATCTCGCCGCGTTCGATGCGGCTGATCGTAGATGGCGACACATCGGCAAGCTGCGCCAGCTCTTTCCTGGTGATCCCGCTCATGGCACGGATCTTCTTGATGATCGCTGCTGCTTCCATATCTGCCACCTCCTAACGTTTGCGTATATGCAATTCTACTCTCATTCTAACGGCGAGGCATCCGCACCCTCGGCCGCTGCTTTCCGAGGCCGACCGGGCCGCGTCGACCGCGTTTCCAGCCACCTGGCCACCGCCGCCCGAGTCATGAGGGCTCCCTGCGCCGTGGTGATCACCGGGGCAGGGAACCCGTCGATCTTCGCGAATGCGCGAGCGCGCTGCCGGGTGACCCCCGCCATGTCCGCGATCTCCGCGAAGCCAACCACATCGGGGAAGATCGGCTCCGCCAGCCGCCGGTCCATGGCCTCCTCTGTGGAGGCCTCTATCGCCACCACGTCAACCGCGCCCGCCAGGGGACGTACCGCGCCGGTCACGACCCGCTCGGCCTCCACGGCGGCGGCGACCGCCGACTCGGCCGTGACGCTCAATGCGATTTCTCCGCCTCGAGCATCAGCTGCCGGCGAAACCGCAGCACCGTGTTCGACGAGCGCGTCGAGGGCCTCGAGCGCCTCGTCCTCACCGAATCCTCCGGCCGTGGTGAACGTGACTGCTGCATGCCATCTAGTCATTGCTGCTCCTTCCTTGTGTCATGGGCAATTCCGATCGATATGCGAGAGGCCACCGGCCGGGGCGCCGGCCCGATTCTCGGACCAACACCCCGCCGGATTCACTCCGTGAAGCCCCTGCGCCTCAGCTGGCTCAAGGTGTTCTTGTACCAGCGGGAGTCGGAAGGTGTCTTGTGGATCGCGACTGGTGTCTGATTCACATCGGGTGGATAGCACATGAAGCCTTTGCGGGATTCCTTGCACCGCCACCCTTGTCCTTCCAGGGCTTTGATGAGCGATTTCACTCGCTTATCGATGGGGATCACCCCCTTCCTCTATGAACTTTGATCCCCACTCTATCGTTAATTGTTGTCGTTGACAACCTTTATTGAAGCGGTGCCCCACCATGGCCGCCGCCTCGTCTCCGAGGTGGAGCCTGATGATCGAAACTGCCGCAACGAATTGCCCCACGCTGCCAATCGCCGGCTGCACGTCAGCGGGGAACGCCGGCGTGAGTGCCACGATGATGAAGCCGAGCCAAGTGAACTGATCCTGTGCCAGTGGTTTGGTATCCATGATTCCCACTGTGCCGACCTCTAATCAGATTGCAGGCGGATGGGCACCCGGCTTCGATGAGCCCTGCGACCGGCCTGGTATGTCCCCCTCCCAGCTCTACTGATACGCAGCCGGTGACCCCCTGAGGTAGCCTCCCACCATGTGCACTCATGGACTGCTCTCTCTGCCTTTCAGCGAAGACAGGGAATCGTCGACTTACGATCTCGAAGCGCCCGGCAACCACATCCACTGCGCAGCACAGCAGCACGCAAAGAAGCTCGGCACCGAACTCGCATCATTCGATATCGACTCGCTCGATCTACTCGCTCCAGCCATATCCACGATAAAGAAGTGCGCTGCGACCTTGATCGACGCCCATGGCTCACGAGGGAGTCTCTGCCTCGGATCAACTGAAACTCTCCTCGATCCGATCGACCTGGGGCTGAGGGAATCTGCTCTTGAGATCCTCGTCGTCGGATCATGCTGGCAAGAAGCTGGCCGCTGGGAGCATGCAGCACCACCCGGCTGCCTGATTATCGGCTATACCGGAAAGCTCCTTGCCGGAGCCTCACACGGGCTCATCACGCACGCCGCGGACCTCGGCGATCTGCGGGGCATCCCTGAAGGACGCGAGGGAGCCGGAGCCATGGCCGATTGGGTGCAAACGAGATCTCACCCTGCATCCAAGAGGGCCGATAAATGGTTTGTGGCTCGGGCAAAGCCGTAGCTTCACCCGAGCCCCAGAGATATTTCGAGATCTCACTCGCCCTGTCTCGGTCCCAGCGCTCGGCGGATGACTTCGCGATCATGTTCCGCCTGTGCCTGACGTTCCTCTGCGCGAACCCGCTCGCGCTCCTGGCGCTTGCGCTCGGCGAGAAGCTCGTCGGCGTCGGGGGCCGTCACAGCCGCCTGGGCCGCATATTCCCGCATCACTGCCCGGTCTTCGGCGCCATACTCATCTTCGTCGAGGATCGGGCGCACGAGTGTGTCGAAGTCATCCTGCGACAAGCCCCCCAGAAACTCAGTAACAGCACGAACCGTCAGCGCCCGCAGGTCATCCATCCGCGCATAGTAGGAGGCCGAGACCACTTCTTCTCGGTCACGCTCGATCGGGCCAGCCAGCTCTGCTTCGAGCTCGGCCAGGGTCATGTCTTCAGGTGCCTTGCCTCCGGTCATGGTATGTCCCTCCTGCATTCGATGATCTGTGTATTTAGAGTCTAAATGCACAATTCGCGGCACGCAACCCCTCTTCGCGCACTCATCAAGATTTCCGCCACACCTTCGATGGCAGTCGACCCGCGAGCGGCCGGATCTCCACGCCCCGAGTCCGCGCCTCGGTGACGATCTCCTCGGCGGCCGCGGCGACGGCACCACGGAAGACTCGACCGGCGTTATCCCCGAGGAGATCGAGCTTGTCCTTGTCGATCCAATACATGCGCGCGCTCATCCACTCGCTCGAGCTCTTCCCTTCGACCGGATCGGCGCCGTGGTGCCTGGCGATCGCCTCGTTCACCCAGTCGCCGAACGAGGGGGCATCGGTGACCCGGTTCTCATAAGCCCATAGCCAGGCACCCTTGGCCAGATCCATTGCTTCGAGATCTACTCGAATGCCTTTCCTCACACGCCGGGAGAGCATTTCCTCCGAGGCCTGAACTCTTGCCATGACGTTCCCCTTCAGCTTGGTCATTCGGTAGTCTGGTTCTGCTGGAGTGATACCCAGCAACATCGCCCTCATAGCGATGATTTGTGTAGAAGCGGCACCCTCCCCAGGGTGCCGCTTCGCTTCGCTCTTACTCCCGATCTCCATCCGAGTCGAGCGAGAGCAATACTCGATTGAGGTCCTCGGCGCCCACACCTTCCATCTCGAAGTGAACCCCGTACTCGCCGGCCTTCGAGTGCACCACTGTGATGTCATAGAGATCCGCGGGTGTCAGTTCGATGTAGACCCGCATTTTCGCTGGGCGGCTCAGCCGCTTGCCTTTCGCGTTGAATGGCAGGATCCTCGCCCAGAAGGCCAGCGCTGGCCTGCCCTCATTCGCCTCAGTGGACACGAGCTCACTCGCACCGAGGCTCATCAGAACCATGGGATTGATCTGCGAACGGATCACCTCTGCTGCAGTACTCACTTCGACTCCTTCATTCGATGATTTGTGTATTTAGAGTCTAAATGCACTCCCTTTGAGGCGCAACCCCTTGGGGACAGACCATCGTCGTCGACCACGGTTAGGCTGAAATCACCAGGCGGCGATCAGCCAAATACTTCGGCAGCCACCTGCCAGGCAGGTTCGTCAAAGCCTTCCTTGATCAATCGAAGTCGATGCGGACGAGCGTCCAGCCCGTCCGTCGAGAATCCGATCACATGCCCGTCCGGGTGCCGATTGATGCTTCGCACCTCCAACAGGCCCAGCTTCTCCAACGGTTTGAGAGCAGGCCCAAACGATTCCCGCCCGAGACCGTAGTGAAGAACCCGATCACTGGCTTCGAACCATACGAACCCAGGCTCTGCACCCTCATGCGCTAACACTCGACACGAGAGCATCAAGACGACCGCGAGCTCGCTGTCAGTGAGCACATGAACCCACCCATTGGTCATAAACCCCCGGGGGAGACTGAACACGTTTGGCTCTTTGCGCTTTGGTGGCTTGTAAGGAATCAGGTCACCTCGCTCGGCAACTCCTGACTCTTCGTAGAGCTGGAACCCTTCATACTCCCTCCCACTGGCGCCAAGATGCACCAGCCCGGCCCCGCTCATACTCTTCAGTGCGGTCTTGATCTGCTGCCGCTTCTTCTCTGGGATGCCACGCAGGATCCCAGACCCATCCCTGCTCTCCAGCACAGGCGAGGCCACCAGGTCCGTCCACCCCCTAGCATCCCCACTCCGAGGACGGATCGGGAGATCCGCATTCCCTTGTTGTGTCACAGCAAACGCGATGAGCGCGAACTGCAGCGCAATGCCACGAGAAGTGATCAACCTGGTGGCAGGAGGCCTCAGGTCACGTGGTGGAGCATTCCGGTCCGACACATTAGGGTCGGCGATTCGAACGGACAAACATGAAAGTCCTCGCCGGAACCGCACAGGACTCGCCACGTCATCGACATAGTCCGCCAACACTCCCGTGGCAGCTTCCGCTGACGTCTTGACTCCGCTCCAGGTCTTTGTTCTCTGCGCCCACTCACGACGTTGCCGCTTCGTCTCCATCCCGAACGCCTCCGAAAGATTTTCCACAGAACTTTTGCTTACTAACCCCAATGGATTAACCCGCCTGTATATAGCTTATATGGCTAACTGACTGGCGGGTTAATCTTACCATTCCGCCCGCTCGCGGCGGACGCGATCGCAGGGCATTCTGAAGTGGACCCGCAGGAAAGGATCGCTCATGACCTCGCAGCCTCCAGAGCCCAAGGCCCCATTGCTCACCCTCCGCGCCGCCGTCATTCTGATCGTTGCCGGCGTACTCGGAGCCGCCGCAGGCGGAATTGCGATGCTCACCTGCATCGAGAACGGGTGGAGCGCCGGCGGAGCCGGATTCGCCGGAATCATCACAGGGCTCACCGCAGCACTGTCAGCCGCCTCTGCCCTGCACACGCTCATCGCCCCCTCGTGACCTGTTTCCGTGGGCGTTGCAGATCGTGCTTCGGGGCTCGGGTCGACCTCGCCGACTGCTCAAGAGTCGGCCACCGGCTCGGTGAGTTCTGGTATGTCCCCGCTGATCTTCCCGACCTCATGAAACTGGAGAGCTTCGATCTGCGGCGTGCTTGCCGAGACTGCGGCGTCGACGAGGCCTTGATCGCCTTCCGTGAGAGGGTCCAGCCACTCATTGACGAAATCTGCCGGGAGAACGACGGGCGCCCGATCATGCAGCTCCCCAGCAGGCCCGCACGAGGGCCGGGTAATGATCGTCGCGGTGAGCATCCACTCATCGTCCGAGCCCTTCGGCCTCCACCACGAATACAATCCCGCGAAGAACAGGAGCTCGCCCTCGGGGAGGTGAATGTAGTGCGGTGTCTTGACCTTCCCGTCCGTCTTCCACTCGTAGTAGCCGCTTGCGGGGAGAATCGCCCTTGATCGTTTGATAGGGCCGCGCCATGTCGCTTTCGCGGCCAATCCTTCGCTGCGGGCATTGAACGTGGGAAATTTCAGCTTTGGTTCAGTCGCCCAGGGAGGGAGAAGCGACCAGCGTGCGAGATCACCGACTCGGCGGATCTCGCCATCGTCCGATACTGTTTCGCGAAAGACCGGCACTCGTTGAGTCGGCTTGATGTTCCATGACGGGGTCCATTCCACCGTCATATCGCCGTCGAGCATCTGTCCAAGCTCGGCTGAGGTCACATCCAGCGTGTATCGTCCGCACATGCTCGCAGTCTCCCATGGCTACGGCCAACAGTCACGGGCAGCTTTCAGTCGACATGCTGTGCGCGCTATTCTCCGCGTTGCGCCGCATGCTCTGCTCTCGCCCGCGCCAGGCTTTCTTCTCCCATTCGCCGGCAGTTCTCCCAGTAGTCCGGGTTGGGCAGAGAATCGAACCACTCACGTACGGCGGGGTCCTGATAGGGGCCAAGAGTCGACATGCCCTCAGATCTATCACGCTGCTCTGACATCTCCAGCGCCGGCCCCTCGGATCAGGCCCTGACGATAGCGAGCTCGCTCCAATGAGTCGTGCACCTCGGCGAGAGCATGTTTCGGGCCATCTGCCAGTCCACCCCTGACTTCAGCCCGCCGAATCCAAGGCCGAGATTGTCACGGCCGAGCTTGGTCGTCACCTCGTCGATGATGGTTGCGATCTGCTTGGCCTCCATCTCCGAGGTGAACCCCGGCAACGTTGGCTGCACCCCAGCGGGGGAGAGATCTGTGACGATGACTCCGGCCCGGGCGTAGCGGGCGCCCTGGCGGATCTCGGGGAGGATCCTCAACGCAGCTTTGGTGAGGTCGACGGGATCGGCAGTCGGCACGGGGAGTGGAACGGATACGCTCGGGTGGTGGCGATCGGCCGCGGCGACGAAATGGGATGTCCCCGCGAAAGCAAGCAGCTGCTTGGCCTGTTGCCGATGACGCGCCAGCCGCGCGGCAGCCTGTTGTGCGTAGATCGAGAGGACCTGGCGGATCTCATTCACCTCGGTGATCTTCTTCGAAAACGACCTCGAGAAGATCAGCTGGTCCTTGCCCTCTTTCGGCGTCTCAAATGCGATGCACGGGACACCGTTGAGTTCCCTGATCGTGCGCTCGAGGACAACGGAGAAGCGCCGGCGCATGATTGCCGGGTCCTCCTCGGCAAGGTCAGCGACCGTGTAGATACCAAGGCCCGCGAGGCGGGCGCCGAGCCGACCAGCAACACCCCAGATCTCCGTGACCGGAAGCCGCCGCATGAGCGCCTGGCGGTCATCTGCCGGCACCTGCTCCCACACGCACACACCGCCGAAGCTGGGCACGGTCTTCGCCCACTTGTTGGCCATCTTCGCCAGGGTTTTGGTGGGCGCGATTCCCACACAGACCGGAAGGCCGACATTCCTGGCCACAGCAGCCTTCATTGATCGACCGGTGTCTCCCAGCTCGCCGAGGGTGCCGGTGAGACCAAGGAATGCTTCGTCGATGGAATAGACCTCCTGCCAAGCCGAGAACCGGCCAAGCAACTCCATCACTCGTGAGGAGAGATCTCCGTAGAGCTCGTAGTTCGATGATCTCGCCACGAGACCGAGTCGGGCCGCATCAGGCTCGAGCTTGAACCACGGCTCGCCCATCGGGATCCCGAGGCGTTTCGCCTCAGCCGACATCGCGACTGCGCATCCGTCGTTGTTCGAGAGCACCACGACAGGCCTGCCCTCGAGCGTGGGGTCGAAGACTCGCTCCGCCGAAGCGTAGAAGCTGTTGCAGTCGACGAGGGCAATCTGCTGCGTTCGATCATCGGACATGGCGGATCCCGTAGGTAACCACGCCCCACACCGAGAGCTCCGAGAGCTCAGACACATAGATCGGGGGATAGGCAGCGTTCTCTGCCTCGAGGTGGGCACCGCGAGCATCGATGATCAACCGTTTGAGTGTGAGCTCCCCATCCACGACGGCCACGACGACATCACCGGACCTCGGTTCCAGTGACCGGTCGACGAGGATCTCGTCACCGTCGAAAATGCCGGCACCCTCCATCGAATCACCAGCCACTCTCACGATGAAAGTCGACGTCTTGTCGGCGATGAGCACCTCGTTGAGGTCGATCGAAGAGTCCGCGTAGTCCTGCGCCGGAGAGGGGAATCCTGCTCGAATCGCCTCGAGAGGATAGACGAGCTGCAGGGGAGTGCGCGCTCTGAGGGGAAGCACGGTCAAGGTCATCACACACCACCATCAATAGAACTTCAGTTCTAATACTGTAGAGCATTCCCCTGTGACCACCACGAGAGGGGCGGAGGATTCGCAAGAGTCATGTCAGACCCGCGCAGGCTGGTGGCCTATATCAACCAAGAGGCCTCCACCTCGCCGCGCGGAGTGGTATGTCCCTCCCGCTTGCGCAGCGATATATCATTGGTTATATTTGTCTATGTCACATAGCTTAAGGAGCAGTGATGACACCCACCACCCCGCTCGGAATGGTCAAGCAGACCTGGATCCCCACGATCGACGGAAGCATCGACGCTACCGCCGCAACATACGCCTGGGTGATCACTGAAGACCGCATCGAAAACGGCCGGAGCAAGGGCCGCCTCGGTCCTTCAAACGCCGACGATCACCTTCTCGAAATCGTCCAGAAGTCCGGTTCACACCGGGTGCGCTTCCGCATGTATGACGACGACGGGAACTACTACTACGGCGGATATGTCACCTACATCGCAGGCTCCGACGATGAAGACGCTGCGTTCGGTCCGCTGGCTGATTTCGGAATCCCGTTCGCTGGCGCCGTTCAGATCCTCTACAAGGATCGGCCCGAACTCGACTGCTCGTGAGGAGCACTGATGCCTGAGACCACCTGGGTCCTCGACCCCACCAGCTTCGCCGCAACAATCGCCCGGGCAGAGAAGATCAACGCCCGGGCCGTCCGCCGTGGGCAGCAATGACGACCGACATCACCGCAAGGATTCTGGGAAGATCGAAGACATGAAGAGTCTTCCTGAGCTGATCAGACTGGCCGATGAGGTCGCCCAACAACGGATTACGTCGACCACTCTGGCCGACATCGAACAAGCCTCTGCAACCAAACATCTCTGCTCGGAAGACCGCGCAAAGATCCTCGAAATCTTGCACACCCGAATGTCAACCCGCACCACAGCCCCACCGCAATAGGACACCGGACAGCATGTCAGAGCCACGCCGTATCCTGTGAGCTCCAAGCAGCACAATCACCCCACCGAAGGACGGCACCATGGCTGGGACACCAGAAACACCCGAGGCCACACACCTCCTTGAGCGGATCGCCCACCTCACGCTCTCCGAAGCTCGCACGATCGCCAGCTTCGACAACGACGACTTCCGAGCGCAGCTCCGCTTTGCGACGGGCACTCAAGCCTGGAACACCGCATATGACCGGCGTGAACAATCGCCGTGGGACAACACCTGGGAAGCAGCATTTCGCGCCGGAGTTGAGCCAGCGGTAGCCGCCGGGGACGCACTGAAAGCCCGCGGACAGTGGGTCGGACCCGAGCTCATCTCATCGAACCCAGAATGGCAGGATCTCTGGTCAACGGTCTGGCACCTCAGCGCCGACGCCATCGCCGCCGTCGACGCCCGCCGCTTCATCACAGCAAGCAACTACACACCACTCACTCGCCCTCTCCAAGCTGCGCTCGGCGATGAGTTCCCCACCTTCCACCCCACAGAGTTCCTGACAGCCACACCCGATCAGGACTCCTCAGTAGGGGAACTCTGTCTCTGAAGCCACTAGAACCGAACTCCTGCCAACGACGGCCGACTCTGTTGGGATACCCTCCATGCCACGACCATTCAGATCCGACGAGATCACAGATGCCGCAATCGCTTGGATGGCCGAGAAGCATCAGCTCTCCGCCCGAGCGGTTGGTGCCGCCTACGGAATCGCCCCGGGCACTGCGCGAAAGATCGTGAGCAGGGCGAATCCCCGCCGCTTCACCGGGCGTTCCTATGTACCCATCCTCGCCCTTTCCGACTTGCCACCCGCTCGGCGGTCCTGGGTCCAACATCATGGGCTTCGCTGGTACTCAAACCGGTGTGAGTTCCGCGGCTGCGAATTCGACCAGGCCGTTGCTCGCATCAGTCTGCATCCCTGTCCGATTCCTCCTCGTGATCGCGATCGGACGCCGACCGAGATCGAAGCCAGAGAAGGGTTCGATGGCCGGTATCACCTATTCGATCCGAGAACGAAGGCGTTCATCTGCGTAGATCACCATGCCGATTCACCTCTCCGTGTTCCTCGGCCGAGACACTTGGACTTTCCCTCTGAGCTAGTCCCGGAGAATCTTCGCTGCCGACCAGAGCTCCCGATTTGGCCGCCGACCGATCCTCTGATCCATCACAGATCCGCGAAGCTCGCGAAGATCTATGCTGATCTCATCGCGTTCCAGGGGCTGGCATGCTCAATCTGCCATAACGAAGTTGGATCGATCATCGATCATGACCATTCCACAGGGAATGTGCGCGGTTTGCTGTGCCGATATTGCAATCGCCACGTCGACGAATGCCTCCACCTCTCGGTATGTCCCTACGCCGAGTATCTGAACTCGCCTCCAGTCACAGGACAGATCCGCCACCCCAATCACCACACCTAGAGCCCCAACGAACTCTGTAGCGCGAAATCAGCATCAACACTCTTCGGGCCGTCAGTGCCCTTCTCAGAAGTCTGGAGCAATTGGCGCAACTTTGCGCTGACCGGGGAGATCCGCGGCTCATCCTGAGCGCGCTCGACGCTGCTTCTCGCCTCGCCACCAATCGAGAGTGACCACTGGCTGCGGCGGGGGAGTGCCCCCAACTTTATGGCGGACCCATGCCGCTGGGCGCCCCGCGGCGTCTGCCAAACTCGTCAGCGGCACTCCCTGCCTCCACGCCATTCGCGTCAGCCAAGAGTCCATGGTCGCCCGCAGCAGCTTGTGGGCCTTCTCCCACTGGCTCAAAAGCGACACCACCTCAAGCAATCGCAGGTACGGATTATCCGGCAACGAATCCGGCTCGAGCGCCCACTGCACAACGCCACGGTTCGGCTCAGCATGTCCAGATCGTGCCGCCTGCAGCGCCTTCCGGATCTCTGCAACCGAGAGGTCGATGACAAGAGGGATCTCGGACTGGGGAAGTACCCCTTTGAAGCATGCGAGCTCATGGCCAGCCAGCGCGAAGCCCACATCGATCCAATCGCTACTGCCGCGATGGGCTGCAGCTACTGACCTCAGATCGTCCAGCTGAGGATGCGCCGTAGCGATATCGCACCCTGCCCACAACGCCGCCCAACCAGCTGGCTCCATCTTCTCGGCAACGCGCGTCCTCGCAAAGCCATGACCCTGATACCAGGATTCGGCTTCACGCTCCCACTCGTCGAAAAGAAACCGCCGGCTGCCGCTCATATGTACAAGCGTAGGGACATACCACCACTCACGGCACTCCTCGACATGGCATCACACCGCAACATACTTCTCTCATAATGTAGAAGAGCAGTCGAAAGCATCATAAAACTTTGTACACATCTAGATGCATCAAACGGTATCTAAAACTAGTCTCCTCGAAACGCCTACTTTTCGCCATTTTGTGGTGATTTCGCTTGAATCACCACAAAATCACCACTCGCTCACCACTTCGAGTGGTGAGCACCCATTTACATGCCTTGACCTGGGAATATGCCCCTTCAGTGGCAGCCGAGAGGCACCCCTGCTCACCACTTCCAAAATCGGCCATTTATGCCACTTGACCTGGAACGATGATCTCCCGTCACCACAATCACCATAACCACAGCCTTAGAACACATCTAGCTGAAGGGTGAGACAGGACGCCTACTTTTCGCAGACGCAGCCTCCCTGAGGCCTCGAGAAAAATTTCTGGATCCTGTCAGATCCGTTCAATCCGCTCGCTTACATGGGCAAAGAACAACAAGGGGGACGAGAAACTTGGCGACACGCGCAGCAGGAACCGTCAATCTGAATCAGATTCAGTTTGAATGGGGACCATGGCTAGACGATCAAAAGGCGACCGCGTCGCAACCACGGCGCGCTTCCCTACCGAGCACTTCAAGCGATACCGCGACGAAGCTCGACGCCAAGGTCTCGAGCTATCTGACTACCTCGCGCTCATCATGGCCAAGGCCCACGATCTATCCGTACCGGCTTACCTCGATGAGCAGCAGAAGGAGGTGCTGCCCGTGGCAGTCTGACCTCCAGACACAAGAAACCCCCGCATGCCTGGCCGCATACAGGGGAATCCTCGAAATTACTTCTTATGCACGCTCCGCGCTGAGTTCTCACATCAACACGAGCGCCTTTGTTGTACCCATTTTACCCGGGCGCAGCTTCGAAGTACGGGATCTCCAGCCTCGGTTACAGGGCGTGTCTACCTCTTGCCTTTCACTCATTTACTCATATACTCAAGTGTGTACACGTATAGATTCTGCAATGAGAGGGAGGCAGCCAGATGCTCTTACTCCAGGAGAAAACTCAGGCGATGCCAGCATCCTCCAAACGCCTCAACGCGGACATCGAGTCAGATCAGTACCAAGCATTCAAAGTGGCCGCCGCCCAAGACGGCGTAACCATAGGGCATCTCACGCGCGCATTTGTCGACGCGTATCTGACGGATCCGGACGTACGCAGAACCTTCGCGGAGCGAGCCAGGGAGATCAGAGACAAGTAGCGCAAAAAAATGTCCGGATGGAGCGGGAACTCCATCCGGACTAGGAACCTAACAAGCCGACAAGCTATATCAGGAAGTCACTAGGAATTTTACCATGACAGTTTCGCCCAATGAAGGGGCACCACACCCTCAATCACAGGCATTTGCCTCGATTGATCGCGTATGGGACGCTCTGACCGACATGGGCCTCCAGCCAAGCAAAGGCCGCGGATCCCGCGACTTCATGGCTTTCAACCCCCTCTTCGACGAACGCACGCCAAGTCTTCACGTCACATGGAAGAACGGTGCGACTCTCCTCCACCTCATGTCCGCACCGGACACCCCGATCGACGACCTCACGAGCGCTCTGGGCCTCACGCAGGCCGATCTCTTCGACGAACCACTGCCCAAGAAGGCAGGACCCCGATCCAGCAGGAGCCCTCGACAGCGCCGCGCCGGCACCGGACGAAAGAAGTCCGGACGCCCCCCACGCCGCCTCACCGCGCCCGAGAAGATCGATCCCTCAACACTGACCTGGGAACAGACGCACACCTACCGGTACTTCAATGCCGAGGGCACCGAAACCCAGCGCGTCCATCGCCTCGAAGCTCACGACGATTCCGGCGCCCGCCACAAGTCTTTCAAGCAGGAATTCTGGGCCGGCACGGAATGGGCGACGACGAAGCCACTCGATTTCCAGCCCGTCCTCTACCGCCACCCCCAGATCCTTGAGGCCATCGACGCCCAGACCCCCGTTTGGTGCCTCGAGGGCGAAAAGGACGTCGAAACCGCCGAAACGCTCGGCCTCGTCGCGACCACCAACACACAGGGCGCAGGATCGTTCCCCGAGACCCTGTTGCCGATCTTCCTCGACGCCGAGGTCCGCATCGTGATCGACAGGGATCTCGCCGGATACAAGCGCGGCGTGGGCCTGCACCAGCAGCTCCTTTCCCGAGGGGCCTCCGTCACTCTGCTCCTGCCCAAGGTCGACTCAGCCAAGGCAGACTTCACAGACCACATCGAGGCTGGTTTCGGCGTCGATGACTTCATCCCGGTTTCCCTCCCAACGCTCGAGCTGATGTGGCACGCAGCCGAATTCCACGAGCTTTGCGCCAAGATCCAGACCTCACTCGATGAAGCTCAGGCGCGGACAGCCGCAGCCGAGGCCGACCCGAAGAAGGCTGACGAGCACACGAAGGCGGTCTCCTGGTGGGCAGCCGATACCGGCCGCAAGTTCGAGCAGGCAACCGACGACTACGCGACCCTGCAGAAAATGGCCAAGCGCCTCGACGGAGTCGACGAGATCATTGCCGCTGTCGATGAGGACCTCGCCGCAGCCAAGGTCGCTACTCGGACCGCTCACGAGCTCGCTGGACTCCCCGTCCCTGCCGACACTGATCCCATCACCGGTGAGGAGCCACCTGCAGACGATTTCGTCGCACCTATCGAGCTCAGCGAAGTTCGGACCGAACGCCACCGCACCGCGCTGGATGCCATCCCCGAAGGCGGTCCTCGCTACGAACTCAACGACGGCGCAATCTACAAGGTCACCTACAAGCCGAACCAGGATGGTGACTTCGACAAGACCAAGAAGCTCATCATCAACCTCGACGTCCGCGTGGTCTCGGTCGAAGCCCCCGCTGCCGAGGTCATCGCCGGAGCCGCCGCCGATCCCGAACTCGGGACCGATCCGACTTCCGCGACGATCGAAGACTATGTACCCGTCACCCACTTCGTCTTCGAGTACGTGCACCCGCTCAGCAGAGAGAAGTACCTCAAGAGGGTCACTCTCGACGATGCACGTGAATCAGTGTGGCTCGAAGGCCTGGCACTGCCCGGTGTCACCTACTCGTCGACGAAGAACGGCCGCGCTGAAGTCTGGGACGCGATCAAGGCTGTCTCAGGGATCTGGGACCACCGATCGATCTACCAGTCCACCGGTTGGCATGACATCGATGGCCACGGAATCGGATTCGTTCACGCCGGCGGCGCCATCACCGCCCACGGGCCCGTCGAGATCCCCACGAACCTCCATTCCTCCCTCGGCCGCTACTCGTTGATGACACCAACCACCGACCGTGCAGCTCTTCGCCAGGCTCTCGGCCGCGGCGGAGCCGGCGGCATGCTCAACGGTCTGCCTCACCGGATCGCCGCGCCCCTCCTCGGCCAGGTCTTCGGCTCCGTGTTCGGCCCCATGGACTACTCTCTTGTCCTCGTCGGTCTCCCCGGATCCCGCAAGACCGGTGTAGCCACCCTGGCCATGCACCACTTCGGAACCAGCTGGGACCGGAAGACTCCGACACTCTCACTCACCGGCATCGGCGACACCGCCACCGTCGCACGGTTCAAGACGATGCACGCCCGAGACACCTGCCTCTTCGCCGATGACGTCACTCCCAGCGTTGACGGCCAAGCCGCAGCAGAGAAGGCCATGGGCCGCTTCATCCGGTCCATCTTTGGAGCTGTCGCCCGCGACCGGGCTGACCGCACCGGGCAGAAGATCTCCTCGTCCCTGCCCCCACACACCTCGGCGATCATCTCCTCCGAGATCCCTCCCGCCAACTTCAGCGACGAACGGCGTGCCTTCAGCGTGCCGATCGATGCCAACGACACCGAACTCGACAAGATCATCGCTCTAGACCGCCCCGAAGCTCGCGAGGACCGAAACCTCCTCATGAGCAGCTTCGTGCAGTGGATCGTGGCCAATGACCTCCACACCAAACAGCGTGAGTTCGCCGAACGCGCCGCTCACCTCGAGGTCGATTTCCGGGCCCGCCACGTCTCCGACGACATCGCTGCAGCGACCAGCAGACTCGCCGCGGCCTGGGAGGCGTTCCTGGAGTTCCTCACCGAGACAAACACCATCACCGAGACGGAAGCCGACCAGACCGCGCAACTCGTCTTCTCCGCCCTCACCACGGCCTCCGAAGCCGCAGTCGACCCCGATGCCCCCATGCGCACCGGCGCCCGTATCCGCTCCCTCCTCGTGACCTGGTTCGAAGGAGGCCACGGGCACGTCGAAGCCATCGAAGGCGGGTGCCCCTCCGAGCACTACCGCCGCCTCGGCTGGAGACGACCCACCCGCGGAGGGTACGACGGAGAACAAGCCGCTCCCGAGCCTCTCGGCCGCCACCACGGCTATGTCGCGATTCGCCAAGACGGCTCCTCCGAACTTCTCCTGCCCGAACGGCAGCTCGGTGTCATTCTCAAAGCTGCTCTCAGCCTCGTCCCGGAAATGATCTCCGTCGACGAACGCACCGCCCGCCGAGCTCTCTACAACGAGGGCTACCTCAAGGCAGAAGAGCGCAAAGGCACAACCCCGCGCTTCACTCTCGTGCGCAACATCCCCGCCCTCGGCGCCCGTCGCAGATTCGCCGTCCTCGACCTCGACCGGATCCTCGGCGACGAACCTGGCACCGAGGATCCTCAGGGAATGCTCCCCCTCGATGGTGGCCCAACCCCCACCGAGGTCCTCACCTTCGCCGACCCCACCCCTCCGGCCCCCACCGACGACAACTCAGACGCCATGGGCGCGAGCCCCGAAGAAGTCGATGGCATAACTCCTGAAGATGCCGCCTCGATGGTCTTCGACGATGCCGAGGGACACCGGGTTGCTCCCACCATCGGCACCCAGGAAGCATGCCTGCGATGCCAGGAACCCACCATGCTGCGCTTCGACGGCCGATTCCCGCTCCACGTGACCTGCTGGGTGGATTCGACCCGTCAACGCCGAGAAGCGGCATTGGACGCACGCACAGCGGCACTCCAGCCCACCCCGGCACCACGGACGACCAGCGAGGCTCCGAAACAGCAGACACCGACAGCGCAGAAGCCGGCGCCGGCGCCGGCGGTCGGGATCCCGGCCGCAGTCCTGCATACCGATGGGCTGCACCTGCCTGGTGGCATCCACTACGAAGTCACCGACATCAACACGATTGGTGATGTCGCTCAGCTGGCCCTCGACCACGGCCTTGGATTCGACTATGACGACTACCACCACTACGAGGGCCAGATCTGGCTCACTGATGCCGTAGCCCTAAATCTTGGGATACCCATCGATGCCATCGACGATGTGCGTCCCGCTCGACGGACTCAAGCCTTCAAGGACGCGACCAAGGGCATCAGCTTCCTCTCCACCTCCGACTGGTCACTCGGAGGCGATGCTGATGCGATGACCGGGTGGACTCGCCTGTGGCCGTCCTCGGCCACTGACCGGTCCCAGAGAGTCATGGTCGTCGTCACCGCACTGGTCGACCATACGCTCGAGCTCCTCGCTGATGATCCCGCTCCCGGCGAGCTCGCCGACCGGCTCTTGCGCATCGCCCGAGCACTGCGCAGGCCCTTCTCCCACGGTGCCTCGGTCACCGGTATCGACCTGCTCAAGACCACACGAGCGAAGAACAAGCGCCTCGAGCTCTTCACTCCGCATACTCCACCCGAACCACTCGAGACGGCGAATCTCGAGGTCGATTTCTCCTGGTCGAGGCCACCCACCGAGGACGAAGCCACCATGACCTATGTCCACGCTTACGACCGGTCCGGGTCCTACCTGTCCGTGACCTCCGGGCTGGAACTCGGCTATGGAGAACCCAGCCACACCACAACGCCCACCTTCGACCCGAAGATCCCCGGTATCTGGAAGATCACCGGAGTCGATGCCGGCGACTGGAGGATCCCGCACCCGCTCAATCCACCCCGGCATCTCGCAGAGGACGGAACGTTCTGGGTCACAACTCCCACGCTCGAGATCGCTCGAGACCTCGGGGTCGACCCGCAGATCCATGAGGCCTGGGTCTGGGAAGAGCACCTGCGTATCCTCGAGCCCTGGTACAAGATCCTCCGGGATGCCCGCAACGCGGCCAAGGATCCCGCTCACGCCGATCTCATCGTCTCCGACATGGTCAAGCGCATCTACACCACGACTTTCGGCACATTCGCCTCACGCAAGCACTCGACGAAAGATGGGTTTGCGCCGGAACGCTGGTTCTCGATCGTAGCCAAGGCGCGGGCCAACATCCTGCGCAAGATCACCACGATTGGTTCGAACTCAGGCGCCTGGCCGGTAGCAGTCGGTACAGACACGATCGTGTACGCGAGCAACGACCCGAACCCGATCACCGCATGGCCAGGACGACCCGAAGATCTCGATTTCAAGCTCGGGAAGCTCACATGTGAGAAGTCCGGTCTCCTCGCCGATCACCTGCCCCACCTCGGCGGCGGGAAGTGGGAAGGCAAGGACGAACTGATCGACCACGCTGAGTGGATGGAGAGCCTGAAATGAGCGACAAGAAGCGCAGAGGCCTGTTCTTCAACGCTTTCACCGGCCGCGGCGGAGACGTCACCGGTGAAGGATCAGGCAACATTCGCGAGAAGCTCCAGGCCGCGTTCGGCACCAACCGCAGGGGAGGCGTCGATACCAAGACCGCGGCACAGAAACTCGGAGTCTCTCAGCGCACCGTGCAGCGGTGGATCACCACCTCCGGCAAAGAGACGAACCGCCCATCGTCGAAACACCTGAAGACCATCAACCAGAGATCTCGACAGGCAGCGACAACCAAGCGTGGTCGCCGTGCGATCGTCAAGGGCCTGAAATCCGGGATCAAGCGCGGCAAGTACGTGTCGATCGGAGCGATGCAGGGCCCACGGAAAGCCGGCACCGAGTACTTTCGTGACCGGGACGTCACCCTTCCGGGACCACTGAGCCCTGATGACACCAACATGCTCCTCGACGCCTGGGCTGAGGGAGGAGATGACGCCGCCATGGAACAGCTGCGCGACCTCTACGGTGACCGATACCTCGAGGACTGGGACTTCGGAGAGATTTACGACATCAACCTCTCAGACCGCCCCTGAACGGTCCACAAAGGCTTCCAGGAATCCGGCCCGATGCTCGTCACGCACCAGGCTCGGCCACCCAAGCTTGCTCTGCACCTCGATCTCTCGAGCAAGCAGCCCTAGAGCTCCTTTGCGTCGTTGGATCCTTTCGAAGGGTTCCAACCATCTCGACACATCAGCCATGCTGGTGGTTCGGCCTTGTGCCGGGGTCTTCGCTACTGGGATTACAACGAGCGCTTCGTGAGGATTGCGGTACTCCAGATAGAGCTCTCCCGAACTTAGGATCCAGCTCAGCCGCCACCGTCCGCTCCATCCCGGCACAGTCCAGTAGTACCCATAGTCAGCCCCGCTAAGCACAATCGCACCACTGTCGGCAGCATTTCTCTGTTGCTCCGACAACGTTCCCCAGTCACCTTCATCCATCACATACGAGACATGATCGGGACTGCTCATCGCGAATTCTTTCATCGGAACTGCACGACCTGACCACCTTTCGACCTCGGCATCGAGCGCATCCCACCATCGCTCTAAAGCCGCGGACTCTCTAGCATCTCGCTGCAGAGTTTCGGACCAGCGCGCCCACCCCCTCAACTGAGCCAACCAGGTCTCACACCGATCAAGGTCCTTTTCCGCGATGGACAGCAGATTGGACGTATGCAGGTGCTTCTCCTGCACCCTTTCCAGCTCTTCCTGGCATTGCCGAGCTACTCGACGATCTCCCATCCATTGCAGCACCGTCGCCAAGGAGGGAAGCCCCGGCCGTTCGGAGTACAGCTCGAGCTCATCTGCATGCCACTTGACTTTCTGCGCCCAGGACTGCTGCAGGTTCCGAAGCCTGCTGATGAGGCCAGGGAGTCGTTTCCAACATTCGAAGGCCAGTTCAGCATCACTCATCACTTCGATCTGCTCTGAGTCGAGCTCGAGCCACTGCGCATTGAGATGATCGATGATTTCCAGCTCAAGCCGGCCGGGACCCTGCACAGGTTCCTGCTTCCTCGCATCGCGGAGGAATTCCGAGGCCCAGGCCGTGATCTCGGACCTCTCCCAGAAAGGTTGCCTACCGACATGTGCAGCAGGCTTAGGCGCATCGCCATTGCTGACGTACCCACGAAACGTAGGTAGCGTCAACCGCGTTCCATGGTCGTAAGCGACTGCCAGAGCACCATAGATGCTGAGAGGGCTGTCGATTGATGTGTAAGGTCCCATCACCACTCCTTCGTTTGGATACTGCTACTCTATATCTAAGTTTATTGATACGATAGCTATAACTAAACGAATGGGTGTCAGGGCGACATCCGACACCGTACCCCTCCGGCGATAGGTCACCATGACCGAGACTCAGCAGCAATGGCATCGGATCTTCACTCCACCCGGCCCGCATAAGAGCACGCTCCTGGCCATCGCAGGCGGCAGCATAGTGCTCGCCGCCGGAACAGCCACCCTGACAGACCTGACCTCACCATCGTCTCCAGGCTTCATCGCAATAGCCCTCCTCGGCCCCACCATGGCCGCAGTCGACGTGCGCGAACACCGACTCCCAGACCTTCTGACTCTCATCTGGGGCATCATCGCAGCCATCGGCATGACTCTGATCTGCGCGTTCACCCACAACTGGGCCCCGCTCTTCTCTGGCGCCATTGCCGCAGCCATCGCTACCGTGGCCTTCTACGCCCTTTCCATCCTCACGAAAGCGGGAATGGGCCTGGGAGACATCAAGCTCTCAGCCGTCATGGGACTCGTTATCGGCCCGCTCGGCGCCCAGACACTCTTGGCCGCCTTCGCGGGCGCATTCATCTGCGGAGCCATCTGCGCCGCAATCATGCGCCTGAGACAGCCAGCATCGGCCGAGCTCGCTTTCGGCCCCTTCCTCCTAAGCGCGACCATCATCACCGGACTACTCACCTCTGTCTGACCCGAGGAGGGCACCATGATCACGTTCTTCAACACCATCAACGAAACCCCCGCCGTCGAATTCGAGATCTGGAGCCTCACGGAATGGATCATCTACAGCCTGATCGCCCTTATCGGCCTCACGATCTTCATCTATGTCGACAAAGTCGGTGAGGTCCTCTTCGACCTCACGTTCGGCAGCTATGAACACCCAGTTATGCGCATCCTCGGCGGCCTCGGCATCCTCACCACGCTCGTCCTGCTCTTCTACGCCTTCATCCTCTTGCCCGCGGACATCCCCCGGCACATGGACGCCGAGTTCCAGTGGCGCGCAGCTGCCGTCTCGCCCTACCTCATCGCCGGCGTCCTCGCCGTATATCGAGCAATTGTCGACCTGGACACCCACTGGGGGGTCGGACTTGCCGCTTTCGCTATCCCAACCGTGCTCGCAGCAGGTGGCCTCGCCAATGACGCCTACACCAGAGTGGCTGCCAGCATCCCAATGAGCGTAGCCGCCCTGACCTTCGTCATCATCGCGGGAGCAGCAGCCCTGTTGCTCTGGGCCAAGTACAGCAAATAGTCCGAGTGTCTATCAGCGAGCGTAATCGCCAAGACAAACCTCCGGACCACCATCGAGCCACATCAAACTGTGGCGGGACCCCATCACACCGATTTTGCGCCCCCGAATCCGATAATCGCCAGCAGCATGCAGGGTGCTATATTTGACGATCTCGCCATCGAACGCTGTCGGAACCCGAATCAGAGCACGCACGCCAGTCTCCTCCATAAACTCAGCAGGAAGACCTCCGGCCTCACCTAGAGCAGTAGCCGCCGCAGTGTAGGTCTCCAACCAGGAGAGAACCCGCAACCCCGCATCAGCATCATGTCTAGAGGACTGAATGCGCAGGACCGGAATTCGATTGCGCCGGGGACCCATTTGCCGAATCCACACCACATGCTCCTCGAGGAACCCCTGCGCCCTCCACGAAGGCAGGATCCCCCGCTGGCGCCCCACCTTCAGAGCATCTTTCGCGCCGAGGGCATTGCGCAGCTTCTCACGCTCCATCGACAAGAGATCCCGGCGGGGGTGCCAACCCCGCCACAGGTTCCTTTCCCGCTTCGCCGGAATCCCATCGTGGAGCCAACGCTGCACAGTCCGCTGAGAGACCCGTAGCCGGCGAGCCATCACCGCGGTATTCACTCCCCCACGAGGAGAGGCACCGTATTTCAGAATGGCCAGAGCCACCCACGGAGGAGCGAGCCCATCGGTCATTTCGGACTCTCTCGCCACCAGTTCCCACGGCGGCCACCGTTGACCCGCCCATGCCGAGCTGAGATATACGCCTCCACTTCGGCCTTATCCCGCATTGGCGATCGCCCCACACGCTCCTTGACCTCCGGAAACTGCGGATCACGCCAGGCATACGAACGGACCGTGGCAGGAGAGACCTCCATCATCTCCGCGATCTCTGCCACGCTCACCAAGCTTTTGCGGTCCTCAATTTTCATCATTGCTCCTCAGATCTACTTCACATAGATTACCAAATCCGCCAAACATAACACTTGAGTAACGTACCCTCCATCCCTCACCTACCTCCACAGCTTGAAAACAAAGCCTATCGGGGATCGGCTTGCCGATCCCGTACGCGATGCCTGAGTGAGGCGCAGCTGCTACGTGCATCCGCACGG
>NZ_JADBHG010000014.1:0-27283 GCF_017808095.1 Brevibacterium renqingii
GATTCGTCCGTGGTCTTACCGGGCTTGTTGCCGGCGTCGATTTCGGCTTGGCGAATCCATTTCGCGATGGTGCCTTCATGGATGCCGAAGTCCTTGGCGATCTGGGCGATCGTGGTGTCCTTGTCCCGGCCCAGTGCGACGCGGACGACGTCATCGCGGAACTCTTTCGGGTAGGGCTGTGGCATGGTGTCTATCCTTCCAGACTTGCCTGAGAACAAGCCAGATCAGATGTCACCAAACCCTGCATCAGTCCCAAAGGGTTCTGACTCCGCGGTTCACGTTGGTACAGGCCTTGGACTGCCGTTGCTGTTCTTGCCGAGTGAGCCAGAACCGTCCGTCGGGTCGACTACTGGCCGAGGGCGACTGAGTTTCGATGTTGAGCGAGTTCAGTTCGTAGATAGGAGCAAAGCTTCCCACGCAAACGTCGCCACCCAGTGCGAGGATATGTATTCGTCGGACACAGCAGCTTCAAGGCCCGGTCCCATGAGATCGTCGACGCGAGTGAGCATTCTTTTGGCCTGCTCCATGAGTGATTCATCGCCGGTATGTTCGGCGATCGCTTCAACCTGTGGGGCCAAGCGCATCACTGAGGCTGCCACAGACAAACCCAGTCCGTAGAGATGGCTCTGCTGACCATCACTCGGGTCATGCACCTTGACCGGAGTCAGCGCTGGTGATTCGGGGGAGAGGTCAGAGAGGAACTCGGGCAACCAGGCGGCCCGCTCGTCGTCGGTGAGAACTTCGACCATGAGGTCGGCCTCGCACAACCCGGGTGAAAGGAAGTCGTGGCCGCTGCGCTCCTGCGCGAAGTTCCACGCGGCGTCCTCGGCGTAGAAGCGTCGAGCCGCACCGGCGACGATGTCGACGACATCGCGGCGGTCCGCTGCTCGGGCACCCACGAGAATGCGACGCAGCCCGAAAGCCGTATTCGAGTGGACTCCGTGACGCACTGGTTCGGCGACCTTCGGCAACCAAGTGGACACCAACTCGAATACAGTGTCAGCGAGCACCTGGGTGTTCTTGCCGAGAGCACGCAGTTCGGGCAGTTCGTTGGCATTGAGCACTCGATTGAGCTCAACCGCCCATGCCCAGCCGTACGGCCGTTCCCACGAAGGATTGTCACGGAGGAAGTCCGCCTCGGCGATCATATTCACGACGCTCAAGTGGGACGACAGCACCTCGATGGCCTCTTCGCGCCAGTTTGCCGTGTGTCCCGCCTCAGTGCCAAGTAGTGAGGCGAGTAGGTAGTGCATGTGCACGCTCGAGTGCCAGTCGTAGGAATTCGCGAACGCCGGGTTCTTCTCACCGGCCGGCACGATGTCGGCGAGGCTCCGGGCGACGTGGTGGGCCGCGTACGGATACTCCCGGGTGATATTGGTAAGGGCCACCTCGGCGAAGGGGTGGACGAACTGGTCTGGCGAGGACATCTGCGCTCCTGCTGATTTCGAGGACTCTCTTACTGGGACATCGTCGGCGAGAACCGACTCCGATACCGTAATTCTTCCATCTCCGGGGTCTGATTATCTGATAATCAGACAGAGAGCATCCACAACGGCTATTGGAACTGTTGAAGCGCGCTCATTAGGCTCGAACTGCCTCTTCAGCGCAGATGGCAAGTCGAAGATTCGCCTTACCAATCTGCACAGAAACTCATGCTCGATTGAGCACCCAACATGCCGAGGAAGTCATGTCCAATTCTCAGATCGCCGACGCAGCAGAGCCGACAGATTCTGCCGAGACAAGCCCAGCATCCAAAGCCGAGCGCAAGCAGCCGATTGGCCTATTCACGCTGTCCTCCATCGAGATGTGGGAGCGCTTCAGCTTCTACGGCCTGCAGGTCATCCTCGCCTATTACATCTACTACACAGCGGGCGACGGAGGCTTGGGGCTCTCAGAAGGTGAAGCCCTCGCCATCACCGGAGCCTACGGTGGTGCCGTCTATCTGGGACAGCCCATCGGCGCATGGTTCGCCGACCGCCTCATTCCTGCGCGGACCATGGTCATGGCCGGCGGAATCATCATTATGGCCGGTCACATCACTTTGGCGACTGTACCCGGTCTGGCCGGGCTCATCATCGGACTCGCCCTGATCACAATCGGAACTGGGGCCCTGACTCCCAACGTGTATACGATGGTCGGCCGTCTCTACAAGGAACACTCGCCTCGGCGGGACTCAGGCTACGCAATCTTCTACACCGGCATTCTCGTTGGGGCGCTCGTCGGGCCTCTGGCCACAGGTTTCTTGCAGACCGAATTCGGTTTCCATTATGGATTCGGCGCCGCTGCCGTCGGCATGTTCATCGGCCTCACCACTTACTTCCTCGGACGCAATACCGTGCCGCAAGAAGCACATGTGGTTCCCAACCCGATCGCTTCGTCCGGGAAGTGGAAAGCCACCGGGGTGGGTATCGCTCTCCTGGCCCTCATTGCTGTCATGGTTGGCACGGGAATGCTGACCACCGGCAACCTCAACAACTACGTCTTGGCGACGATCTGCATCGTCAGCATCGTGTACTTCCTCGTCATGCTGCGCTCGAAGAAAGTGACTCCCGAGGAACATAAGCGGGTCAAAGCCTTCATCCCACTCTTCATCACCGGCACCGTCTTCTGGACGATGATCCTTCAGCTCTTCACCACTTTCGCCGTCTACGCCGATACCAGAGTCACGCTGACGATCGGCAGCTACTCCATGCCAGCCGCCTACATCAGCACCTTCGAGGTCATCGCTGGGATCATCGCCGGTCCGCTCATTGCTGCCTACGGGCAGAAGGTCGCAGGCCGTTCGAACCGCGCTGTGCCAAGTACCTGCTCGAAACTCGGCCTCGGCTTCCTCATGATGACGCTGACCTTTGCCCTCTTCGCCGTCTATCCGATGATTTTCGACGGCAGAATTCCGCTCATTCCCGTCATCATCGGCATGATCGTCATGGGCGTCACCGAGGTGATGTACGCCCCGATCGGATTGTCGGCAGCATCCCAGCTCTCTCCTCAGGCGTTCAATGCCCAGATGATGGCTTTGTGGGGACTGACGACTGCCGCAGGCGCCAGTCTCTCAGGATTCATGGGTCAACTCTACGGAGGCATGAGTGAAGTCGCGTTCTTCGGCCTCATGACCGGAATCAGTCTCGCAACTGCACTCGTCCTCTATAGTCTGCGACGCCCGTTGAACGCGCTCGGGCTGAAGTGAATCGACCTACGTCACGAAGACGACCCAGCGTACAAACATTCTTGACCGCAACATCCGACAGCGAAAACGAAGGAGTGTCCGTGCCCAGTGCTGATCGCATCTACAGAGGCGGGAAAATCTACACAGTTGATTCCGCAAATCCGACAACCGACTCCGTAGCGATTGCCAATGGGCAGATCATCGCCCTCGGTGCCGCCGCTTGCGACAGAGTGGTTGACGCCGACACCGAGATGGTCGATTTGAACGGTCGGACGCTGGTACCGGCCTTCCATGACGCGCATGCTCACCCTGTACTCGGCGGCATCAACCTCGCCCACTGCAACCTCGACGATATCCACGGATATCGGGCCTACCGTGAACGCATTGCCGAGTACGCGCGCAATCATCCGGACGAACACTGGATCATCGGCGCCGGTTGGTACGGCGACGTCTTCGACGGAGGGTTTCCCCACCGGCGCGACCTCGATTCCGTCATCTCAGACCGGCCCGCGGTCTTCGACAGCCACGATGCCCACGGCTGTTGGGTCAACACGCGAGCACTCGAAGCAGCCCGTATCGGCCGTGACACGCCGGATCCCGATGGCGGTCGAATCGTCAGGGACGAATCCGGCGAACCCACTGGTCTGCTCTTCGAGACTGCTGCGGACCTCGTCAAGAACCTGCTGCCGACGATCACCTCGAGTGACGTGGAGCAGGCACTGGTCAGTGCCCAGGACTATTTCCACTCTCTGGGGATCGTCGGGTGGCAGGACGCAGGCGTCGGCGTGCTCACCGGGTCGTCGGTCGATACCTACCCTCCTTATCTGTCAATGGCAGAAGCGGGCGCCTTCGATAGCAAAGTCACCGCCGCGCTCTGGTGGGATCGTGACGTGCCCTACGCCGAGCAGATCCAGACGCTCCAGGAGCGTCGAGACGTGATCCGACGGGTCGAAGACGACCGTACCTCCGGAGGTGTACAGGTCACCGTTGTGAAGATCATGCTCGACGGAGTCTGTGAGAACCTCACTGGAGCTCTCAAGCGGTCCTATCGTGGCCATGATCATGAACACGGGCTGCTCATGTTCACGGCCGAAGAACTCAACGAGATCACCCGTGGAGTCGAGGGGCATGGTTTCGACATCCATATCCATGCTGTGGGCGACGAGGCTCTCAAGCTCGCGGTCGACGCGCTGACTCAGGACGGCGGGCCCGCCAGAGGCCACCGCCATCAGATCGCGCATCTGGACATCGCGGATCCCAAGGACCTCGCCAGAATGGCGTCCAGCGGACTGATCGCCAATGTCCAGCCGCTGTGGGCCCGTCGAGATTCGGTCCTCATCGAGACCAAACTCCCGCTTCTACACGATGACCAACAAGCTCACCACTTCACGTTCGCAACGATGAGAGACGCCGGCGTCCGTCTTGCATTCGGCAGCGATTGGCCGGTTTCGAGCCCCGACCCGATCTGGGGAATGCACGTCGCGGTCAATAGAACCGCGCCACCGGCTGACCCGCACGGACAGGACGAGGTCGCTCAGAACGAACCGCTGCTGCCCGGCGAGGAGATCACCGTAGCCGAGGCGCTTCGGGCCTATACGTTCGAAGCCGCTCGTGCCAACAGCTATGAGGACGTATCCGGAAGTATCGAAGTCGGCAAATCGGCAGACTTCGTCATCCTCGGTTCCGATCCCATTGAGGTCGAGCAGCGTCAGCTGGGTGATATTAGTGTCGAGACCACGATCTCGGCAGGAAAAGTGGTGTATCAGCGCACGGGGACTCACTCCGCCGCCATGTGAGTTCAGCACGGTCTTAGGCGGGCGACGGTGACTGTGTCCGACCTGACTCCATCAACTGCGACGGAAGGTCAGCGCACCCTGATTGTGTCCTGCCCGTCTTCGGCAATCTCGTGCACCGGGTGCCGTCGGAACCGGTCGAGCAGCCAAGTTTCCACCGGACCGAGACGCCGTCCTCGGTGCCAGATCAGGTCGACCGAAACAAGCCAATCGGTGAATGGATAGGCACCGAGGTGAAGCTCGACGAGTTCGCCGGAAGCGATCTCCGGAAGCACGAGCTGCCGAGGCAGGGTCGCCCAGCCGAGGCCTGACCGAGCGAGCGCAGTGAGTGCCTCGTAGGAGTCGGTGTGCCAAGTCTGCGTCGACTGCAGGTACTCACTCGTCGGCAGTGCACTTGAGTGTGAGATATATGCGAGGTGACGATAGCCGCGGAGCTCGTCGAAGCTGGGGGTGGGGACCTGCGCAAGAGGATGCTCTCGGTGCGCGACATGGGTCATCAGGAGCTTGCCCATCTGATGGAAGCCGAGGGCATCCGGGTATTCAGGAAGCAGGAACGCAATCCCGAGTTCCGCCTCGTCGGCGAGTACGAGCCGGCTCGCATCGCCGCGGTCAGGGTTTCTGATGATCAGATCGGTGTGTGGAAACGTTTCCGTGAACTCCTCAAGCACCGGCATGATCTGATCGGGCGGGATGCCCACTGCAAGGGTGATGCTCGCGGCTTGTTCATCGGCGAGTGCGTCTCCGTGTCTTTCGAACGTGACGGCTCGGTCGTAGAGCGCGCGGGCTTCGAGCAGAAGTGCTTGGCCGGCTTCCGTGAGCGTAGGTGTGCGGGTGCTTCGGTCGAACAGCTCGACAGCGAGAGAGATCTCGAGATAGGCGATCGCCGAGCTGATTGTTGATTGGGTTCGGCCGAGAGCACGCGCTGCCGCCGAGAACGAGCCGTGTTCGACAGTGAGTACGAACGCTTCAACTTGCTCCAGACTGAGTCGCATGGTCTCAATCTATCGGTTACATCGATGGAAACTCATTTCATCTATCGGTGTGCGCGCAATACTGTCGCCTTATCCTCCTCTGGACAACGAAAGCAGGTGCAAACCATGAAACTCGCGGTCAATGATGCTCGCGTCGCAGCGGTCGATTCAGTTGACGAAGTGCTGCCAACGCGGATGATGGCGACATTGGGCCTTCAGCACGTGCTGGTGATCTATGCCGGCGTAGTCGCAGTTCCTTTGATCCTCGGCGGAGCACTGGGATTGGAGCAGGCGGAAATCGTCATCCTCATCAACTGCAATCTCATCATCGGCGGACTGGCGACTCTTCTGCAGACTCTCGGCGTGTGGCGCTTCGGCGCGAGGCTGCCCCTGATCCAGGGTGCCTCGTTCATCGCTCTGGCGCCGATGATGCAGATCGGTACGGAGTACGGTCTTCAGCATGTCTTCGGGGCCGTCATGGTCGCCGGTCTGCTCGCGATCGGTCTCGCGCCGCTCTTCTCCCGGCTGCTGCGATTCTTCCCACGTGTGGTCATCGGATGTCTCATCACAACGGTGGGCATCTCACTCATGCCCGCAGCTGCTGGTTGGCTCGGCGGTGGCGAGGGGAGTGATTCCTTCGGAGCCCCGAAGCATCTGCTCGTCGGACTGCTCACTGTGGTGGTCACCGTCATCGTCTATGTGTCCTTCAAGGGCCTGATGAGCAGCCTGTCTGTGCTCATCGGCATGGCTGTGGGCACTGTGGCGGCCTTGTTCCTCGGGCTGAGCGATTTCAGCGGCATCTCCGATGCAGCATGGATCGGGATCGCTTTGCCCATGAGCTTCGGGATGCCCCAATTCGACGTGGTGCCGATTCTGATCATGACACTCGCCATGGTCGTGATCATGGCTGAGACCACCGGGAACACCCTGGCGATCGGTCGCATGGTGGACGTACCGATCACTTCGCGAAGGCTGGGAAACGCTTTCCGCGGCGAAGGACTGGCGACGATGTTCAGTGCGATCTTCAACGGGTTCCCGCTCAACGCCTTCAGCCAGAACACCGGACTCATCGCCATGACACGGGTGCGGAGCCGGTACGTCGTAGCTGCTGCCGGGATCATCATGGTGGTCATGGGTCTGATCCCGAAGGTGGGTGCTATCGTCGCGGCCATTCCGCCCGCGGTCCTCGGCGGAGGCGCGATCGTAATGTTCGGGATGACCACGGCCGCCGGCATTCAGGAACTGGCACGAGTGAAGTACGAGGGGACGCATAATTCGCTGATCGTCGCGATCTCCCTCAGCGTCGGTGTGCTGCCGATGGCGATGCCCTCGTTGCTAGGCTCCATCGAAGGCCCGCTCTCACTCATCCTCGAGAGCGGCATCTTCCTGTGCGCCATCGTTGCCGTGCTGCTCAACGCAGTCATCAATAGAAGAACCGCTATCGAAACCACTGAAGAAATGGACATGGATATGACAGAGACACGACCAGCACACTCGGCGGCAGGAAACTCGTTCGTCACCGCACCGGCTGGAACCGGAGACAACGCTGCTGGGATCGAGACCGATCTGGCTCAGCTCAGGAACGTGATCTCGCTGGCCGAGGACTCAAGGAAGCGCGGCAGACATCCGTTCGCCTCCACAGTCGTCGCTGCGGATGGAACTGTGCTGGCGGCCGAAGGCAACAATTCGATGCCGCCTGCGGGTGACCCAACGCAGCATGCGGAGCTGCGGGCTGCGGCGGAGGCTGCACGGCTTCGCTCTCCGGAGAAGCTGGCGGCAGCGACACTGTACACGAGTGCCGAGCCATGCGTGATGTGCACTGGAGCCATCTACTGGACGGGCATCGGTCGGATCGTCTACGCCTTGTCGGAGCGCCGTCTGCTGGAGCTGACTGGTGATGATCCCGAGAACCCGACCTTTGACCTCCCCTGCCGGGAAGTACTGTCGCGGGGACAGCGCGAGATCGACGTTGTCGGTCCGTTGCTGGAGGACGAGGCTGCTATCGCTCACCACGGGTTCTGGACCCGCAGGACGAGCTGATCCGGCAAGCTAAAGGAGGGGCAGCGTTCGCTGCCCCTCCTTGCTTCGCATTACTGTGGGACCGACTTGCAATGCAGCTTTCCAGCCATATTCTGCTGTGCTGGACTCCATCGGTCCAACCGTCGGAAGGCAGGTGAGCGGTGAATCGGACTCCCCAGGTCCACGGCAAGACCACCGACGAGCAAACTCGGTGCGTCCACTATGCGACCGAACTCGACACTATTGCGATCCGCTTCGCTTGCTGCGGCCGTTACTATCCCTGCCACCTTTGTCATGTGGAGACAGCTGACCACCCGGCCGAGCAATGGCCGCGCGAACAGTGGAACCAACCGGCGATCCTCTGCGGCAGCTGCTGGGCCGAACTGACGATCGAGACATACAAGAACGTCGATGACTGCCCGGAATGCGCCGCACCGTTCAACCCGGCGTGTGCGGCACACTCGGACTACTACTTCGGAGCCTGAACTAGTCAGGGCAGGAACTGCATCACGTTAATCATCGCAGCCATGCCGAGGCACTCGAGGAACAGCGCCAATCGCCGACGGGAGATGGCCTGTACAGCGCAGAGCACCAGAAGCACGGCCAGAACGATGACCCCGCCAGAGATGACCGTGTGGATCGCCGACGGATCGACGGCGTGTCCGTGGCCACCGTGGCTGCCCGCGGCAGCGGTATGATGGCTGCCACCAGGGGTACCGTGGTTGAGCACCTGCCAGGCCATGATCGGGTAGGCGATCGCCGAACAAATGGCGGCAGTCCGTCCCAAGCGCGGGAAGAAGTGCAGCCGCGGACACGATGATCCGGGCGCATCGGAGGTGGCGGGACCGGGGGCGGTCCAGGGGCGATCTGTAGAAAGTTCGCGGAGTGCGCTCTCGACCGTTTTCATGCTCGAAGAAAGACCCTTTGGCACAGCTCGGGCTCCGACCGGCACCGGCGCCCGTTGCTGAACGGGTGCCGGTGCCGGTCGCAGGGAGGCAGCCAGTATCATTCCGATGACGAGCAACGTCCCTGACCAGGCCACGGGCGGTAGGACTGCTGTGTAGACCAGGTCGACCATGGCCATGAGCATCAGCGACGACGCTGCAGCGCCGAGGCGGCTCTTCGCAACGATGGCACCAGTGAGGCACATCGCCCCCGATGCGACCATCAGAAACGCAGCGACGCCGCTCATGATCTCCACCGCATGTCAGTCGCACTCACACCCGGGTCCGCCGGTCTCGGCACCACAGTGATCCGACTTCGGGCGCGGCACGTCGAGCGCAGGATTCTGGTCGAAGAAGCCGTAGGGCTTCATCGTGAACCCGAGCCGGTCGACGGGCATGATCGGCCACTCCTCGGGACGTGGGAAGTGTGTCATCGCGAACGATGCCCACACGACGATGTCGTCACCATCGACCGGACGCTGCTGTTCGACCCACTGCGTGATCGTCCCGTTGCCCGGGTTCTGGTTCGGATACGTGCCCGAGGGGAAACGTTCGTCCGCATCGAAGTGGGTCAGCCACATGTGCTTCGACCCGAAGCCTGCCCGCTTCGAGATCGACGACCCCTCGGCCGCCATCATCGTCGGTTCATCGGGCACCCGCAGCTCATAACCGACGGGAAAGCCGTGCCGATTGGTCTTGTCAGGATTGACGATGTGCCAGACCCGGCCGGCCTCACCGTCGGCTGTCCGTCCGCCCTCGGCGGTGAGGCGGGTGAGCTTGCGGGTGAAAGCGTTGCCGTAGGGGTTGTCCTTGCCGAAAGGCACGCGGACGGCTTCCTGCTCGTCAACGGCGTTGGCGATACCGTCGAGCTGCATATCGAGGCGGGCACAGAACATGTGCTGGTGGAACGGCATCCCCAATCCTTCGTCACCGAGCGGAGACGACCAGCGCTGACGCTGAGCCTCGTCACCGTAGGCGGCGGTGTAGACGATGCCGGTGGCCTTGCACTCGAGCTCGATCGTGCCATCGAGGTAGAGGTACCAGTAGAAGCCATAGTCGTAGTTGCCGACAGTGATGAAGAAGGAGATGACGAGGCGGCGATTCCGGCGCACGTCGACGGCCCCGGTGAACTCATCGGTGTGCTTGTACAGAATCCCCGCATCCTCCTCGTGGATGCAGATGGCGTTCGTGATCGTGTGCGCATGCCCCTGATCGTCGGCGAGCACCGCATCCGAGTAGTGGATCTCGCCGAGGCAGTCACACCCGAGTTCGAGCGAGTTCGTGTTCTTGCCCATCGAGTATTCGCCGGCGTCGAAGTAGTTCTGCCAAAAGCGCACTGGACTCGGATCGCCGTAGGGCACGACCATCTCCGCCACAGAGGCGCGGTAGACGATGGGGCGGCGCTCGCCCTCGTCATCGAAGCTGATCTGATGGAGGACCAGCCCCTCGACCGGGTCGAAGCCGAGCCGGACCTGCCACTTCTCCCAGTCGAGGACATTACCGTCGAGGGTGAAACTCGCTCCCTCAGGCTGAGTGATCTCGATCGGCTTCTGCGTCGTCCGCGGCTCGGGCAGCCAGGAGTCGAGATGATAGTCGAAACGCTCCTGGGGCACGGGCACGATATCGGTATCGACCACCTCGACGACCTCACCGGTGTTGAGGTCGAGATAGGCCACGAGCCCCTCAAGCGGATGCGCCCACGCATTGTCCTGCGGGTCCGACTGAATGAACGACGAACCGCGCACGAGGCGGCGGCCCGCCTCGCCGGGAATGTCGAAGCATCCGGCCGAGAGCGCGCAGATGCGCACGGTCTCGACATCAGTGATGCCGCGAGCCGCGACAGCCGCCCGCCACGTCGCATCGTTGCGGATCATCTGCTCGGCCTCTTCGTACTCGGTCATCGTGATCGGAGCCTGACCCTCGGCCGCGACATCGAGCACACGAGCGAACAGCACCTTGCGCTCGGTCAGTGACACGAGGAGCTCCGTCTGCTCCCCAGTGCTGCGATCGATGATGAGCGAGCGCACACGGCGGTCGAGGTCGGTGGCACCCGCGATGACCTCGCGCTTATCCGGTTCGACGAGGCTGACGAGAGCGAACAGCGTCTGTACGTTCACGTGGCCGGCATCGACGATGATCGCTCGGTTGAGCTCGATCTCCTCACCGGTCAGGCGGTCGAGGGGATGCGTAGTCGAAGTGTCGACGGCAGTCGTTGTCGGTGCAGTCATGAGTCTTCACATGCCTTTCTGTGTATCGAGTTTGCTGTCGAGAGCGGGGTCGAGGTCGTCGAGCAGATCCTGAGGATCGGTCGGGGTCGGGCGGAAGACGCGGACCCGGTGCCCGCGCACGTATCCGATCAGGGCCAGCACAGCGAGGGCACCGAGGGTGCCGAGAGTGAGCGCAGTGAATGGGCCCTCTGCTACGCCCCATTCGTCGAGGAAGTTGTACTCCTGCCCGAAAAGCCGATCGAGCGTGCCGGGGAAGATCGCGACCCAGGAGCCGAGCAGGATCCAGAGGAAGGCGATGCCGCTGAGGATGGTGAACCCGACATTGCCGACGGGCACCCGGAAGGGGCGTTCGATGCCGGGATGCTTCCACCGCAACTTGATGGCCGCGGGAATGATGAGCAAGTAGCTGAGCAGGAACGTCGAGATCGAGATCGAGAGAACGACCCCGAACAGTGCACCGGCGTCACCACTGAGCTGCATTGCCGCTATGAGGAAGACCGTGGCGACGGTCCCGGAGAGGAGGTTGACGTTGACCGGGGTTCCGAGGGTGCGAGAGATCTTGCCGAAGAATCCTCCGAAGAAGGCGCCGTCGGCCGCGGTCAGTGCCTGCATCCGATCGCTCATGATCATCCACGCCGCGCCTTGAGAGGCGAGGATGATGACGAACATCAGGGCTGCGAGTACGACCATGACCTCGGCAGCGGGTCCGTAGACGGTGAAAACCGTCTGCACGGCGTCGAGGAGCCCGCCGATGCCGGTGATCGTCTCGGTCGGCAACACGAGCAGCATGGCGAGGACCGGCAGGAGATAGCAGAGCGCGGAGATGAAACCGGAACGTGCGATCGCGACGGGGATGTCCTTCTTCGGATTCTTCATCTCGTCCGAGGCGCTGTTCGAGGCCTCGAACCCGAGGTAAGAGAAGAGCAGGAGCGGCACAAGCCCGAGGAAGCCGCCGAGGCTGGGGCTGAAGTCCGAGAGGTGAAGCGGCTGAACTCCGTGCTGGGCGGCGTAGATGATCGTGGTGAAGAGGAAGAACGCGATGAAGATGACCTTGAGCACGCCGCCGAGCGTCGGCAGCCACTTCGCCTTCGCCAACGACAGAATTGCCGCAATCACCGTGATCCAGATGAAGACGATCTTGAAGATCCAGTCGCCGATCGACCCGGCCTCGAGCGGGCTGATGAACTGGTTCCAGGTGCCGGTGGCGAGGAAGGCCATCGAGCCGCCCACCCATACCGGCTGAGTGACCCAGCTCAGGATCGAGGCGATCGCACCTGCCGGGCGTCCGAAGGCCTGGCGAACCCAGATATAGGCTCCGCCCTCCCCGACGAAGGTGCTGCCGGTCTCGGCGAAGACGAGGGCGTAGGGCACGAGGAAGAAGATCGCGAGGACGAGTGTCCAGGTGAAGGTCTCCGCTCCGAATCCCGCTGTCTCGGCGAGGACTTCGATGCTCAAGACCGCCGACATGACGATGAGCACGATATCGAATCGGCCGAGCGTCTTCTTCAGATGCTGCTTCTGTTCGTCCGCGTATGCGGTCGTGCGTTCGAGGGAAGACACCATCCACCTCCTTGTGAGTGGGCGTCCGATAGAGTTCTTTGAGTTACACCGTAAAGAATTGCACGGACGGTCGCTGATTGACAGAGGTGCGGCCATACCGATCCGCGTTTGCCTGCATCACTTCAGGAGATAATGGGCCCATGGCGAGACCGAAGAATCAGGAGGGCCGCCGGGCACAGCTGGTGCAGGCGGCGAAGAGGGCGATTGCAGAGCGCGGACTCAACGGTCTGCGCACCATCGACGTGGCCGCGCATTCCGAGGTCGGGGCCGGATCCGTGGCCTACTACTATCCCGACCTAGGTGATCTGGTGCGCGAGGTGCACGAGGACGCAGTATCGCGCTTCTATTGGAACCGGCGCGAGCAGGGGATCGCAGGTGAGACTCCGGAGACCAAGTTGGCTCACGTGATCCGCAGCGGGATTCCCGTCTCCTCGGACGACATCGACTTCCAGGTGCTCAACGAGCTGCACACCCATGCGTTCAGAGACAATTTCCACGCTGGTCTCATGGCAGAGCTCTACCGGCTCGAGGTCTCCCTCTACGCCGCGGTGCTCACCGAGGGCGTCGTTTCCGGAGCCTTCACGATGACGCTGCCCGTAGAGACGGCGGCGAGCAACCTCGTCGCCCTCGAAGACGCCTACGGGCTGCATTTCATGGGCGGGACCCCGCTCGACGCCGATGACATCTTCCGCCTCATCGGCGCCAACGCCGAGGTGCTCACCGGGTGCCGGCTGGCAGGTGCTTAGGAAACTGGCCGGTCAGAGACCCGTCGGCTCCGCCGGTATCGTCAGACCCGTCAGGCCCGTCAGGCCCGTCAGGCCGAGGGTACCGGGTTCGCCTCCGAGCCTTCGGTGATGGTGAGGACGAGCGTGCTGTCTTCCGTCAGTCCCAGGTGCCGGCGCCGCGATGGAGCACCGTCTCCGAGCAGCACTGCCCGGGCACCAGCCAGCGCCGCCGCCCCGCACGGTCCCGCAGTGACACCGAGTTCGGCGAGGCGATGGGCTGCGTCGATCGTGTCCTGTTCGCTGACCGTGGCGGCTGCGTCGAGGCCGTCGCGGATGAACGGCCAGGCCAGCGATGAAGGGGTTCCGCAGTTGAGGCCGGCCATGATCGTCTGCCCGGTCTCGACCGAGATCGGCTGTCCGGCGTCGAGACTCGGTCCCACGCATGCCGCATTCTCCGGTTCGACCGAGACGACCGCGGTCGAGCCGGTACTCGTCTCGCTGCGGTAGTGCGCGATCGCGGCCTGCAGCAGCGAACCGACACCTGTGGGCACGAGGACGAGGTCGGCGCCACGGTGGCCCGCATCCTGCAGCTGCTCATCGACCTCGCGGAACAGAGTCGAATACCCTTCGACGATCCAGCCGGGCACCTCTTCATACCCGTCCCAGGCGGTGTCCTGAACGAGCACACCGTCGCTGCCATCGGCGTACTCTGCGGCCGCGGCGACGACCTCATCGTAGCTGCCGGCGACCTCGGCGACCTCGGCGCCCTCGTCGCGGATGGCGACGATCGCATTCGGGTGGACGGCCCCGGCCGGGACGAAGATGCGCGCGTTCCGTCCCGCCCTGCGTGCGAAAGCGGCGACCGCGCGACCGTGATTGCCGTCGGTGGCCGTGACGACCTCTCCCGAAGCGGCACGGCCGTCTTCGTCGCCAGCGGCGTGTTCGGTCCCGTTCCCGACTGCTTCGAGTGCGCAGTGGACGGCCCACGATGCGCCGAGTGCCTTGAACGCGGGCAGGCCCAGCCGTGTCGACTCGTCCTTCGCGAACACCGCAGCGACACCGAGCTCCTCGGCCAGGGCAGGAAGTTCGACGAGCGCGGTGGGCGCATAGCCGTCGAGCTGCCGGTGGAACTCGAGGGCCTCGGGCGCCGGGGCGGGGCAGGTCCAGGCGGGGTCGCGGTCGTTGGCGGTCCAGCTGGAAGTGGTGGTCTCAGTTGAGGTCATGACGTACGTCCTTCGGTCAGGAGTGAGCGCACGAGTTCGACGTAGACGTCGATTCCCGTGCCGAGGATGGAATCGTTGAAATCGAAGTCGCGGCTGTGCAGGGGAGCGGTGCCGTCCGGTTTGATGGCACCTGCGCCGAGGAACGCGAAGCAGGCGGGCACCGCGCGGGCGTAGGCGGCGAAGTCCTCGCTGGCCGTGATGGGCTGGCATGCGTCGTTGACCCGGCTCTCGCCGAGCGCCGATACCCCCGCACGGATGACGTGGTCGACGCAGGCGGGGTCGTTGATCGTGGGACGGAAGACTCGAGAGTAGTTGACCGATGCGGTCGCCCGATGAGCGATGCCGATTCCCTCGGCGATCTCTCGGATGCGTGCTTCGACGAGTGCGCTGTCCTCATCCGTGAAGTTGCGGACATCGCCTCGGAGCACGACCTCGCCCGGGATGGCATTGCGTGCCCCGTCCGTGACGAGCTCCGTGCAGGAGACGACGACCGAGTCGAGCGGATCGACGTCGCGAGCGACGATCGCCTGCAGGGCAAGCACGATTTCTGCCCCGGCGACCATCGGATCGATGACCAGGTGCGGCGCAGAGGCGTGCCCTCCCCTCCCGCTGATGCGGATCTCGAAGTTGTCCTCTGCGGCCATGATCGGGCCGCTGCGCACGTGGAGCTCACCGGCGGGAAGCCCCGGAATGTTGTGGAGACCGTAGACGGCGTCGACGGGAAACCTTTCGAGCAGACCGTCGGCCAGCATGGCCTCCGCGCCGGTGCCCGGTTCCTCGGCGGGTTGGAAGAACAGGCGCACCGTCCCGTCGAGGTCGTCCTCCTCGGCCAGCGCCGAGGCGGCCCCGAGGACCATTGCCATATGACCGTCGTGACCGCAGGCGTGCATGGTGCGGGGGTTCTGGGAGCTGTGTTCAACGCCGGTCTGCTCGTCGATGGGCAGACCGTCCATATCCGCCCGCAGCGCGATCGAGAGGGTGCTCGTACCCCGACGCAGCGAGGCGACGAGACCCGTGCCGCCGATGCCGGTGACGACCTCCCAACCGAGGTCCGTGCACGTCTGCGCGAGAAAGTCCGCAGTCTGGGAGACGTCGAACCCGGTGCCGGGGATGCGGTGCAGCTGCTGACGCCACTGTTTCGCTCGGTCTCTATGGCGTGTGCTCATGTCTCGATGATCACGGAGTTCGAGCAATCGCATCAACCGAGATGGACAAATTCAGTCAGAAAACTGGCTGCGGACGCAAAAACATTGCGTCATAGTTCGCGCTGACAGAGACTGGTGATGTGGAGCGTGCATTAGACGAAGTCGACATCAGGCTGCTCGACGCCTTGCAGAATGATGCCCGAATACCGCAATCGGCGTTGGGCGCTCGAGTCGGACTGTCGACGGCGGCGGTGAATCGGAGACTGCAGCGGCTGACGTCCATGGGAGTCATCAGCGGAACGGCCGTGATCCTGACCCCCGAGCTGCTGGGGTGCCCAGTCCGCGTCATCGCCCAGATCGCGGTCGAAAGCGAACAGCTCGACAAGCTAGACGCACTCCGCTCCGCGCTCATCGCCCGACCCCAGGTCCAGCAGTGCTACTACGTGGCCGGCGAATGGGACTTCATCGCCATCCTCATCGTCCGCGACATGGCCGAATACACGAAGCTGAGCCGGGAGTTCTTCCTCGGCAACGACAATGTCCGTCGTTTCAGCACCCACGTCGTCATGGACGCGGCCAAGGTCGGCCTCACCGTTCCGCTGACGGGCCCCTGAGAGGGACGCTCAGCCCCACTGTATCCAGGTGGTCTTGAAGTCTGAGTAGTTCTCCAGCGCGTGCACGGACAGATCGCGTCCGAAGCCGGACTGCTTGAATCCGCCGAAGGGCGTGGTGAAGCCCAGAGCGTCGACGGTGTTGACCGAGACAGTACCGGCGACCAGGCGCGCGGACACACGGTGCGCCCGGGCCATGCTTCCCGTCCACAAGGCTGCGGCCAGTCCGTACGGGGTCTCATTCGCCTTCGCGATCGCCTCCTCCTCGGTGTCGAAGGGCGTGACGAGGGCGACGGGTCCGAAGATCTCGTGGCTGTGGAGACGGTGGTCTGCCGGCAGATCAGTGACGATCGTCGGCTCGACGAAGGTGCGGCGGCCGTTGATGGCCGGACGGTTGCCACCCTGGACGATGGTGCCGTCGGCCCGGGCCTGTTCGATACATTCCCACACCTCGTCGGCGTGCCGGTCGGACACGAGGGAGCCGATCGCGGTGTTCGGGTCGAGCGGGTCGCCGGGCTGGAAGTTCTCGGCCGCGTCCTCGAGAAGGTGGACGAATTCCTCATAGACGGAGCGTTCGACGAAGATCCGCGAGGTGGCCGAGCAGACCTCTCCCTGGTTGTAGAAGATGCCGAACGCCGCCTTCCGTGCCGCGGCAGCGAGGTCATCGGTGTCGGCGAAGACGACGTTCGCGCTCTTGCCTCCGGCTTCGAGGGCCAAACGCTTCATATTGGACTCCCCGGCATAGACCTGGAGCTGCTTGGCGACCTCGGTGGACCCGGTGAAACCGAGCATGTCGACATCCATGTGCCGGCCCAATGCCGTACCGACGACCGACCCGCGACCGGGAACGACATTGAGGATGCCCGCGGGCAACCCCACCTCGGCGGCGATCTCGGCCAGCAACAGGACCGAATGCGATGCCTCGACCGGCGGTTTGACGACCAGCGCATTGCCGGCCGCCAGCGCGGGCGCAATCTTCCACGTCGCGATCTCCAGCGGATAGTTCCACGGCACGATGACGCCTATGACCCCGAGGGGTTCGCGGGTGACGAGCGCCGTCGACCCGACAGGAGTCACGGGTATCTCGTCACTGAGCTTCTCGATCGCCTCCCCGTAGAAGCGGAACAGGGCCGCGGCCCCCGGGGCATCGATCGTCGAGGACTCTCCGATCGGTTTGCCCATGTCCAGGGTGTCGAGGAGGGCGAATTCGTCGGACCGGGCTTCGATGAGATCGGCCAGGCGCAGCAGCACCTCACGCCGGTGAGTCGCCGAGGCGCGCGACCAGTCGCCGGCGTCGAACGCGGCGCGAGCGCTCGCCACCGCCGCATCGACATCGGACCCGTCACCGAGGTGGAGCTGCGAGATCACCTCACCGGTGGCCGGATTCGTCTTCGCATGGGTCTGTCCAGAGCGGGCATCGACTCGTCGCCCGTCGATGACGGGGCGTCCGTCTATGGTCAGTGCCGCCGCTGCGGCCTGCCACTCGGCCAGGGTGGCAGGCCGGGTCGTGGTGTCGGTCAGGGTCGCGGTCATGGAAGGTCTCCTTAAAGTGTGGTGCGGAAAGCGGCTGGGCAGTGACAGCGGTCAGCGGTCGCTGGAGGGTTCGACGGGCGAGGAGCTGGGGCACTCGGCAGGGGCGGCCGCCTCGGCGACCGAGGTTGTCGGCGACTCCTCGAGGTCGTCGGTGCGCAGCAGGTCGATCCCGCGGCTCTCCGGCAGAGAAGCGACGGTGACGATGCCGATGACGCCGACGACGGCGAGGAACCAGCCGGGGCTCAAGGTGCTGCCCGTGGAATCGATGAGCCAAGTGAGGATATAGGGCGCGGTGCCTGCGAAGAGCGCGGCGGTCAGTGCATAGGCGATGGACAGGCCAGTCTGCCTCGTTCGGGTCGGGAAGAGTTCGACGACAGTGGCGGCATGCGTGCCGAGGATGATCGCGAGGATGAAGGCGAGACCGAAGGTGGAGACGAACGACGCCCATGGGTAGTCGGCGCCCATGAGCAGGAACAGCGGCGCCGAGAGCACCGTGAGTGCAATGGCCGCGGTCATGAGCACAGGCTTGCGCCCGAACCGGTCCGAGGCGAGGCCCGCCAGCGGGACGATGATGAGGCCGAGCGCCGAGGCCAGGGTCGACAGCAGCGCCGCCCGCCCGGGCTCGATGCCGATCGCCGTCTCCTGATAGGTCAGCAGGTAGACGAGGACGACGTAGAAGGTGACGTTCATGAAGGTCTCCATCCCGCAGGTCTGGAGGAACTGTTTGGGATTGCGTTTGAACACCTCGCGCAGGGGCGCCTCGGCGACGGTCTCCATCTTCTGCAGCGCCTCGAATTCCGGGGTGTCCTCGATCTTCCGACGGATGTAGAGGCCGATGAAGCCCAAGGGCACGGTGATGAGGAACGGGATCCTCCAGCCCCAGGCGCTCACCTGGTCGGGCGTCAGCGCCTGGTTGAGGAGGAAGACGACGAAGGAGGCCAAGAGGAATCCGGCCAGGGAGCCCACCTCGAGCCAGCTGCAGCCGAAGCCGCGACGCTTCGGCGGAGAGAACTCTCCGAGGAACGCTGCCGCGCTGCCGAACTCACCGCCGGCGGCCAGACCCTGCACGATGCGGGTGACGATGAGGAGGATCGGGGCGAGCACTCCGATGGTTCCGTACGTCGGGAGCACACCGAGCACGAGCGTCGACAGTGCCATGGCGAGAATGACCAGCGACAGGGTGTGCTTGCGGCCGAGCTTATCGCCGAGGCGGCCGAAGATGATCGCGCCGATTGGTCGGACGAGGAACGAGACGGCGAAGACCGCGAATGTGGCGAGCAGCCCCGCGGTGCTGTCCTCCTTGGGGAAGAAGATCGCTGCGATCGTCGTAGCCATATAGGCGTAGACAGCCCAGTCGAACCAGTGGACGAGAACGCCGATGGAGCCGGCGACCACGCTCTTGCGCAGACCCTTCTGATAGGCCAGCCCCTGGGCGGCCTGTGTGTCACCTGACATGTCCGAATCCTCCTTTGGAATCGTGGTGCGCTGAGTGAGTGCGCTCAGGCTCGTTGGACGCTCACGTCTGCAGCGGTCCAAGCCAGAGCGGTGGCGCCGTCGATGAGGGCGTGTTCGGCCAGGTCGCCGACACAGGACTCGGCGAACGCCGCCTGATGGTTGCTCGCCTCGCCGCCGACGCCGATATAGGGGTGAATGGCGTCGACGATCTGGGAGACGTTGCCCATGTCCGTCGAGGCGCGGTTCATCGTCGCGGCGACGGGGTCGACGTCGAAGTCCCGGCCCAGCGCCACAGCATTGGCCCGGTAGGCATCGAGTGCGTCCTCATCGGTGCGCATCTCCGAGTAGCGGCGGCTCTCCGGGGTGATGGACAGTTCGGCACCGGTGGCCAGGGCTCCGGCCTCGAAGCAGTTGGTGACCTTCTGTTCGAGGGCCAGCAGCTCCTCCATCGTCTCGGCGCGCACGTACCAGCGGCCCTCGGTCTTGGCCGGGATCGCATTCGGGGCCTCACCGCCGTTCGTCATCACTCCGTGCACCCTGGCAGTTTTCGGCAGCTGCTGGCGGAGCAAGCCGAGGGCCACCTGGGCGACGAGGAAGGCGTCATTGGCGTTGATGCCGCGCTCGGGATAGGCGGCGGCATGGGCGGCGCGGCCGGTGTATTCGACGTGCCAGTGGGTGACGGCGAACGGTTCGGCCTCTGCGACGTCGACGGGGGCCGGATGGGCCATGAGTGCGAAATCGAGTTCGGTGAACGCGCCGCGGTCGAGCAGTTCGATCTTGCCGCCGCCGCCCTCTTCGGCCGGGGTGCCGATGACCTCGACCGTGATGCCGAGCTCCGCGGCCACCTCGGCGAGGCCGATCGCCCCGCCCACGCTCATCGCAGCGATCAGGTTGTGACCGCAGGCATGGCCGAGGCCCGGCAGGGCATCGTACTCGGCGAGGAAGCCGATGGTGAACTCGCCCGATCCGAAGGTGGCGCGGAAGGCGGTCTCGAGCCCGAGATAGGGCTGTTCGACGGTGAAGCCGTGCTCGGTCAGGACACCGGCGACGGCAGCTGAGGAACGGAACTCCTGCCAACCGAGTTCGGGATCATCGTGGAGGGAATTCGACAGTTCGACCAGGCGCGGGGCCACCTGCCCGATGCGGGTCTGCACCCGCGCCTTGTGAGCCTCGGTCGCAGCGACCTCCTCGGTGTCCGGGGCGGCGCCGGGCGCTGGACGGTTCATCGGTCGTCTCCGGGTACCCCGTAGGAGGGCGAGGCGGCCGGATCGAGGCCGCGGGTGATGTAGTCGTCTCGCTGCGGCATCCAGATTTCGAGGAGGCGACCCAGCTGTCCGATGGGGTCCTCATCGGCCCAGTCGACACGGAGGTCGGTGACCCTCCAGCCGGAGCCGTTGACTACCGACAGGCCGGCCGAATGGACGGGCCCGGCCTCACCGCCGGCGGCCATGGCGGCTTCGAACGCGGCGAAGAGACGCTCCTCGAGGCGGCCAGCCACCGACAGCGCGGTCTCGACGAAGGCGTCGAGAACCGTCAGGTCGGCGAGCATATTGCCCCCGGCCACGGCATTGGTCTCGGTGCGGGCGCCGAAGATGCCGAGCGCCTGGGCGCCGGAGTGTGCGGCGGTGTTCCCGGCTGCGTCGATGACGAGCAGCTGCCGGTAGTCGATCGCGGTCGGATCAGCGGCGGCGACGACGGTGTCGAGAGCCGCCTGCGCGTTCCCGCCGACGGCCATCTCATCGAGGATCGACCGGCCGAGGCGGGGGTCGGTGATGTTCTGGGAGTTCACTCCGCCGACACCGTCGGCGAGATTGATGCAGCGGGCGGCGACGGCTGGCGAGGACGAGGAGATCGCGGAACCGAACTCCCCGGTCTCGGGATCGTGGAGGAGGAGGGAGAAAGTCACTGGGCCACCTCGGCGGGGGTGTTCGCGGCGAACGAGTCGCTGATGACGGCGGTGGCGTCGATCTCGACGAGCCACTCGGGACGAGCCAGAGCCTGGACGACGATGCCGGTCGAGACAGGGAAGACTCCCTTGAGCCACTTGCCCATCGTGCGGTAGACGTCCTCGCGGTAGCGGGGGTCGATGATGTAGACGGTGACCTTGACGATGTCGGCGAGGCTGCTGCCGGCCTCATCGAGGAGCATCGCGATGTTCGCCATCGCCTTCTCGGTCTGCGCAGTGACATCGCCGATGCCCACCGACTCCCTGGTCTCGAGATCCTGGCCGATCTGCCCGCGCAGGTAGACGACGCCGCCAGCGACCACGGCCTGGCAGAGGTCGTTGTCGAGATTCTGCTCCGGATAGGTGTCCTTGGTATTGAACATTCTCAGGCGTGTGTGCGTCGGCTCTGCCATGGCGGCGTCTCCTCGTCGAGTGAAGCGGTCGTTGTCTGCACCCATTCTCGAGACATTCCTTTCATCTGTGAAATAGTTATAATTTAGACAGAGCATCTACAAAACAGATTCTTCATCGCAGGGAGCCCGCAATGGTGCAGAGATTCTCGATCACGCTCACTCAGCTGTCGTACTTCGCCGAATGCGCGAAGACGCTGAACATGACCGAGGCCAGCCAGGAGCTCCATATCGCGCAGTCGGCGGTGTCGACGGCGATCAACCAGCTGGAGAAGGCTCTCGGCGCCCCGCTGTTCGTGCGCCAGCATTCGAAGGGTCTCGTGCTCACCTCGGCTGGCGAGAGCCTGCTCCACGAGACCCGGGAGATCTTCGGTCGGATCACGGACGCCGTCGATTCGATTCAGGCCGGGCAGCGCGAGGTGCGCGGAACCATCGTCATCGCCTGCTTCCAGACGATCGCGCCCTTCCTGCTGCCGCAGCTGCTCCAGCGGCTGGGTGAGCGCCATCCCGAGCTGAACGTCGAGGTCGTCGAAGGTGACCACGAGGAGAGCATCGATGCGCTGCGCAGCGGTCGGGTCGAACTCGCGCTCAACTATGATCTCACCGAATCCGACGGGATCCGCGCCGAGATCGTCGGTGAGGCCCGACCGCACGTCATCGTCGGCACCGACCACCGCCTGGCGAGGCGAAAGAAGGTCTCGCTGAGCGAGCTCGCCGAGGACTCGTTCGTCGTCCTCGATCTGCCCGACAGTCGCGAGTACTTCCTCAACATGCTGCGCCTGGCCGGGATCACCCCGCATGTGCGCTACCGCAGCTCGAGCTACGAGACCGTGCGCTCGATGGTCGCCATGGGCCTCGGGTTCTCCATTCTCAACCAGAGGCCGCGGATCCGGCAGACCTACACGGGGGAGCGGACGACGATCCTCGAGATCTCCGATCCTGTGCCGACCCTGCATGTGGCCGTGTCGACCCTGGCCCGTTCCGGGCAGACGGCGAAGGGGACGGCCGTGAGAGACGTTGTCCGCGAGATCCTCGCCGAGGTGGCTCCCGAGTAGGGCGGAAAGCGCTTCGGAGGCGCTCTGAGCAATCAGCCCAAAAGTGCTATTCGGGTGGACCGAAGACGGCTCGAGCGATACCTCGAAGTGATCAATATTTGATGGTTGCATCTATTCATGTGATGCAGTGGACCGTGAAGAACTATTGGCAATGCCACTTCCACCTGCGGTTTGCTGGAGGGCGTCAGGGCAACGTTGAAGTTGTGCCCGCCAGCAATGAAGCACATGCCGCAGCAACGCGGCACCGACGGAAGGGTGTCCATGTCGAACACAGCCGCAGAACTGACCGAAGTCGTCGTCATCGGCGGAGGCCAGGCCGGGATCGCGATGAGTGAGCACCTCAGTGATAGGGGAGTGGCCCATGTCGTCCTCGAGAAGGACCGCGTCGCCGAAGCGTGGCGCTCGCGCCGGTGGGATTCCCTCGTCGCCAATGGGCCGGCCTGGCACGATCGCTTCCCCACGCAGGAGTTTGCTCATACCGATCCCGACGGCTTCGCCACTAAGGGGCAAGTCGCCGACTACTTCCAGACGCTCGTCGAAGCCAAGAACCTGCCGGTACGCACCGGGGTCAGCGCCACCTCGGTGACGGAGAACGCGGGATCCCGCGGGTTCCGCGTGACCACCGACACCGGAGTCATCGACGCCGACTATGTCGTCGCCGCCACCGGTCCGTTCCAGACCCCGCGGATTCCTGACATCATCCCTGTTGAAGCGGGTCTGACGCAGATCCACTCGAATTCCTATAAGAACCCCGAACAGCTCGACGAGGGTGGTGTCCTCGTCGTCGGCGCTGGGTCGTCGGGCGTGCAGATCGCCGCCGAGATCCAGCGCTCGGGTCGACCGGTCCACCTCGCAGTCGGCCCCCATGACCGTCCGCCGCGCTCCTACCGCAACCGCGACTTTTGCTGGTGGCTCGGGGTGTTGGGCAAGTGGGACATGGCTACTCCTCCGGCCGGTGCCGAGCATGTCACTATCGCCGTCAGCGGGGCTCAGGGCGGACACACTGTGGACTTCCGCGACCTCGCGGACTCGGGCATCACTCTACTCGGCCGGGCGAATGCCTATTCCGATGGAAAGCTGCACATCGGAGCCGATCTGCAGAGGAACATTGCGCGGGGAGACGAGAACTACCTGTCGCTGCTGAGTGAGGCCGACGAGTACGTCGAACGCAATGGGCTCGACCTGCCCTCGGAGCCCGAGGCGCACGTCCTCGGCCCCGATCCGGAATGTGTCAGCGACCCGCTCCTCGAACTCGACCTCGCTGCCGCGGGCATCCGCACCGTAATCTGGGCGACCGGGTTCGGTGTCGACTACTCCTGGCTAGATGTTCCGGGCGTGCTCGACGAACGAGGATACCCAGTGCAGCAGCGGGGAGTGACTCCGGTTCCGGGCATGTACTTTCTCGGGCTGCCCTGGCTCTCCCGACGGGGCTCGAGCTTCATCTGGGGCGTGTGGCACGACGCGAAGTACCTCGCGGACCAGATCGGCATCCAACGGATGTACCGCGACTACGTCCCGGTGGGCGCTCCGCTCGCAACGGCAGCGTCCTGACCCGCTCACTCGCCTGCTTCTGGAATGTGAGACCCTGAAATCACTATGACTGAGTCGAATGCTTCCGCATCATCCACCGCTTCCACTCCTCTGACCGCTCAAGGTTCACCCACTCGCACCGAGACCGATTCGATCGGCAGCCTCGAGATCCCCGATACCGCCTATTGGGGAGTGCACACGGCTCGTGCCAATGAGAACTTCCCCATCGCTCGTCGCCCCATTTCCGTCTACCCGGACTTCGTGCGCGCCTTCGCCTGCGTCAAGCAGGCTGCGGCTCGAGCGAATGCCGAGATCGGGGCGCTCGACGACCAGCGGGCGAACCTCATCGATGCCGCGTGCGAGGAGATCAAGGCCGGCAAGCTGCATGACCAGTTCGCCGTCGGCGTCGTCCAGGGCGGGGCCGGAACGTCGACGAACATGAACGCCAACGAGGTGATCACCAATCGTGCCCTCGAGATCGCCGGTCGGCCGAAGGGCGATTACACGTTCATCCACCCCAACGACCATACGAACCACAGTCAGTCGACGAACGACACCTATCCGACCGCGATCAAGATCGCCCTCGCGTTCTCCCTGAAGAACCTGCTGGCAGAACTCACGCTCCTCGCCGATTCCTTCGCCGCCAAGGGCCGCGAATTCGCCCACATCGTCAAGGTCGGACGCACCCAGATGCAGGATGCGGTTCCGATGACTCTGGGCCAGGAATTCAACGCCTTCGCCACTACCCTGCGCGAGGACGTGCAGCGTCTGGAAGAGGCCGTCGCCCTCCTCGGCGAGGTCAATATGGGTGCGACCGCGATCGGGACGTCGATCAATGCCCCGGTCGGATACAAGGAAGCGGTCATCAAGCACCTGCGCGAGATCACCGGGCTCGATCTCGTCACCGCCGGCGACCTCGTCGAATCCACCTCGGACACCGGTGTCTTCATCACCTTCTCCGGTGCGCTCAAGCGCAGCGCGCTGAAGATGTCGAAGATCGCCAATGACCTGCGGCTGCTGTCCTCGGGTCCGCAGGCCGGCCTCGGCGAGATCAATCTGCCGGCCCGTCAGGCCGGATCGTCGATCATGCCCGGCAAGGTCAACCCGGTCATTCCCGAGTCGGTCTCCCAGGTCGCATACTCCGTGGCCGGCGCCGATGTCACCGTGTCCATGGCTGTCGAAGCCGGGCAGCTGCAGCTCAACGCCTTCGAACCGATCATCGCCCACTCTCTGTTCCAGTCGATCACGTGGCTCGAGCGGGCCTGCCAGACCTTCCGCATCAACTGCGTCAACGGCATCACCGCCAACGAGGATCGACTCGACGACATCGTCGACCGCTCGGTCACCGTGATTACCGCCCTTGCTCCGGTCATCGGGTACGCATCCGCGGCGAAGCTGGCCAAGGAGGCGCTGGCGAGGAACGAATCGGTTGCCGATCTCGTCGTCGAGCACGGACTGCTCGAACGTGATCAGCTCGGTGAGATCCTCAGCCCCGAACGTCTGACCGGAATGCCGGCTGACGACAGCGTGGACAACTCGGCAACCAGCTCCGAGGCGGTTCCCCGCGACGAGATGACCGGAGAGCTCCCGGTGGTGGCCGACCCGGAGGGGTGAGAGTCATCAGGAGGCGGCACCGTTCGGAGCGCAAGATTGCTCCGGACGATGCCGCTTTCTTCTGTATTCATTGCGGACTTGCGTCGACAGCCACCTCATAACCGCTTGAGCACCCAGACGGACCGAAGTCAGGCTACAGTTTGGTTCAAGTCAACTACTGGTGATGTTCGAGTTTGGAGTGACAATGGAGTTCGAAGAGCGGCTGTCCGCATTGGCGGCAAAAGTGCAGAATCAGCGTGATGCCATCCAGACGGAGGAGGCGACGAAGAACGCGTTTGTCATGCCCTTCATCTCCACGATTCTCGGATATGACATCTTCAATCCGCTCGAGGTCGTGCCGGAATTCACCGCCGATGTCGGGACCAAGCGCAATGAGAAGGTCGACTACGCGATCATGCGTGAGGGTGAGGTTCGGATCCTCATCGAATGCAAGAAGTCGACGGAGCCGCTTCGGATAGAACATGCCTCACAGCTGTTTCGGTATTTCTCCGTCACGAATGCGCGTATCGCGATCTTGACGAATGGTGAAGTCTATAATTTCTACACCGATCTGGACGCGCCGAATAAGATGGACGATCGTCCGTTCCTGGTCCTGGACCTCAATGAGATCGATGAGACTCTTCTGCCGGAGCTGCGCAAGCTGTCGAAGGAGGTCTTCGACCTCGATTCGGTGATCAACGCAGCGGAAGAGCTCAAATACGTCGGGGCGATCAAGCGTGAGATCGCCGCGCAGTTCAAAGAACCGGACGAGGGGTTCGTGCGCCTCTTCACCAGCCGCGTCTACGACGGCCGCTTCACGCAAGATGCGAAAGCGCAGTTCACGGAGTTGGTCGCGAAGGCAGCAAAGCAATACCTCAACGAGCGGGTGAACGATCGATTGAAGACAGCTTTGGGCACGTCCAGCTCCTCTCCATTGGAGCGTGCGCCTGAGGCTGACGCAGTCACGAGTGAACAGGCAGTCGAATCCGATCTCGACCGTGATACGGAGATCGTCACGACACTGGAGGAACTCGAGGGATATCAGATCGTCAAGGCGATCAGCTGCAGCGAGGTGAAGCCCGAGCGGATTGCGCAGCGGGATGCGAAATCGTATTTCGCGGTGCTCCTGGACGACAACAACCGGAAGCCTATCGCGCGACTTCATTTCAACGGGAAGAGGCAGAAGTACCTGGGCCTATTCGATGAGGACAAAGTCGAGACCAGGCACCCGATCGAGGGGCTGGAAGAGATCTACCTGCATGCGGAAGGCATCCGGGAATCCGTGAAACGCTACATCGGCTAGGTGTACTTCCTCGACACGTTGTGAACGGTAGTTGAAACACAACGAAGACCTCCGATACCGATATGGGTAACCAC
>NZ_JADBHG010000015.1:0-19343 GCF_017808095.1 Brevibacterium renqingii
CGAACCAGCGATAGTCGAAGACCAAGAATTCACCGCTGAAGCAGCGTGAGTGACTCCAAACAGCTTGACACCCCGCGTCTTCGCGTTTTCGCCTCGGTTGAGTGACCACAAACGGACACTGCACAGGTTGCTTCGTGCTCGGGGTGAGGGCCGGTGGGCGGGAATGGCTAGGGTGGGACCATGACTGATTCCGAGACTCCGAACACCGCCCACGCGGCACGGACCGCGGCCCCCGCGACGGCGCCGGCGGCCAAGAAGGTTCCTTTCGAACGCACCCATCACGGACATACCTTCGTCGACGACTACGAGTGGATGCGCGAGAAGGAGTCGCCCGAGGTCATCGCCCACCTCGAGGCCGAGAACGCCTGGACGAAGGCGCAGACGGCTCACCTCGAAGGACTGCAGGAATCGATCTTCACCGAGATCAGGACCCGCATCAAGGAGACTGACATGTCCGTGCCCAACCGGCTCGGCGACTTCTGGTACTTCTCCCGCACCCGGGCCGGGCTCGACTACGGCATCAGCGTGCGCGTGCCCGTCTCCGGGCCCGATGACTGGACCCCGCCGGAGGTCGGCGAGGACGCACTGCCGGGCGAAGAGGTCGTCTTCGACTCGAACATCGCCGCGGAGGGCGAGGAGTTCTTCTCACTCGGATCCTTCTCTCTGTCCGACGACGGCCGGTGGCTCCTCTACGGAGTCGACACCACCGGCGATGAGCGGTACACGCTGCGGCTGCGCGATCTCGAGACCGGCAGAGACCTCGATGACACGATTGAGGACACCTTCGCCGGGGCCTCCCTCGACCCGAGCGGTCGCTGCGTCTTCTACACCACCGTCGACGATGCCTGGCGACCCGAGGAGGTGTGGCGCCACCTCGTCGGCACCAGCAGCGACGAGGATGTGTGCATCTTCCACGAACCCGATGAGCGCTACTTCGTCGGATCCGGGTTCTCCCGTTCGGGCCGGATGATGTTCGTCGTCACCGGCTCGAAGACCACCAGCGGCTACTGGAGCATCAGCGCCGACGACCTCGAGGCCGAACCGCAGGCCGTGTGGCCCCGCGAAGAGGGGGTCGAGTACGCCGTCGAGCACGCCGTCATCGGCGGTGAGGACCGATTCCTCATCACCCATAACCGCAACCGCGCCGACTTCGAGCTCGTCGACGTCCCCGCTGCCGATCCCGCTGCGGACTCCCGCCCGGTGCTCGCCAAGGTCGCAGGGCTGCGCATCGAGGACGTCGACGCCTTCTCCGACTTCATCGCGATCAGCTACCGCCGAGGCGGATTCGCCCGGGTGGGAACCGTCGCCCTCGACGCGGACGCCGCCCTCGACACCGACGCCGCCCTCGCCGCCGATGACGGGGCCTCGTCCCCGTTCGGCCCCCTGCAGGAACTGCCCTTCGGCCGGGAGACGGGGACGCTGCTGCTGGCAGGCAACCCCGAGTTCGCCCAGACGAGCATCCGTCTGCTCTTCACCTCCATGTCCACACCTTCCGTGCTCTATTCCCACAGGGTGGCAAACGGCACCGACACGGTCCTCAAGCGCCAGCCGGTGCTCGGTTCCGTTGATCTCGACAGGTACGGCGAGACCCTGCTGTGGGCGTCCGCCGACGACGGCACCCAGGTGCCGATCTCCGTCGTCTACCGCAAGGATCTCCATCGTTTCGCGGATGCGGGCACGGCCGCCTCGGCGCGGGAAGGGGCGGCGCCTGCAGGCATGGCCGCCCCGACGCTCGAAGAACCGGCACCGCTCGTGCTCTACGGGTACGGGTCCTACGAAGCGAGCATGGACCCCTATTTCTCGGTCTCGCGGCTGTCGCTGCTCGACCGCGGGGTCGTCTTCGCCATCGCGCATGTCCGCGGCGGCGGCGAAATGGGCCGCCACTGGTACGACGAGGGCAAGACCTTGGCGAAGAAGAACACCTTCACGGACTTCATCGCCGTCGCACGCCACCTGACCGACACGGGCTGGACGACTGCGGAGCGGCTCGTGGCCACCGGCGGATCGGCCGGCGGACTGCTCATGGGGGCCGTGGCGAACATGGCCCCGGAGCTCTTCGCCGGAATCAGCGCACACGTGCCCTTCGTCGACGCACTGACCTCGATCCTCATGCCGGAGCTGCCGCTGACCGTCATCGAATGGGAGGAATGGGGCGACCCGCTGCACGACGCGGACGTGTACGAGTACATGCGCTCGTACTCTCCCTATGAGAACGTCGCGGAGGTGACCTATCCGAAGATCCTGGCCGTGACCTCCCTCAACGACACCCGGGTCCTCTACGTCGAACCGGCGAAATGGGTGGCACGGCTGCGCGAAGTCGGCGCCGACGCCCTTCTCAAGACCGAGATGGCCGCCGGCCACGGCGGTGCCTCCGGACGCTATGACGCGTGGAAGGAGACCGCGTTCGACTTCGCGTGGATGCTCGATGTTCTCGGACGTTCGGACGTCGAGATCGAACCCTGATAGGACGTCTGTCGCGTGAGATAACGATACTGGGACGATTGTCCCCAAAACCCCTAATCGGCACCCGGTGTCAGGGCCGGGCCATACAGTGGATATCATCACATTCGAAGTGATGCACGTCATGGACTCAGGACGGTCTGAGCCGGAACGCCGCATCACTCGACTGCGCAGTCACCACTCCATCGCGTGCGAAGGGCGGTGGCATCGGGCGCAGACTTCGTGACGGATCCGCATCAGCGGACCGAGTTTTCAAAGGGGAGTAGCATGCGTCTCAGGAAATTGGCCACAGCGATGGTGGCGGTCGGTTCGATACTTGCGGTTTCGGCCTGCTCCGGCGGTGACGGCGGAGGCGACGGCGGCGGTCAGGCCGAGTCGTACAAGATCGGCATCTCGCAGCTGGTCCAGCACCCAGCGCTCGACGCCGCCAGCGAAGGTTTCAAGAAGTCGTTCAAGGACGCCGGAGTCGAGGTCGAATGGGATGAGCAGAATGCTCAGGGCGAGCAGGCCAACGCCACCTCGATCGCCCAGACCTTCGCAAACGGGGACTTCGATCTCGTCCTCGCCGTCGCCACCCCGGCCGCGCAGGCCGCGGCACAGGCGATCACGAACGTGCCCGTGCTCTTCACCGCCGTCACCGACGCCGAGGAAGCCGGGCTCGTCGACACCGCTGACAAGCCCGGCGGAAACGTCACCGGCACCTCTGACCTCAACCCGGTCGCCGAGCAGCTCAAGCTGGTCAAGGATCTCAAGCCCGATGCGAAGACCGTCGGCATCGTCTACAGCTCCGGTGAGGTCAACTCCCAGGTGCAGGTCGACCTCGCGAAGGAGTCGGCCAAGGACCTCGGGGTGGAGATCAAGGAGGCGACGATCGCGAACTCGAGCGAACTGGCCCAGGCCGTCGGCTCGCTCGGCAAGGTCGACGCCTACTACGTGCCCACCGACAACAACGTCGTCTCGGCCGTATCGACCATGGTCCAGGCGGCTGAGAAGAACAAGGCTCTGCTCGTCGGATCCGAAGCCGGTCAGGTCGAACAGGGCGCGGCGATCACCCGCGGCATCGACTACACGAAGCTCGGCGAACAGACAGGGCAGATGGCTCTGAAGATCCTGCAGGACGGCAAGAAGCCGGCCGAGATGCCCGTCGAGACGAGCTCGAACCTCGAACTCGTCGTCAACCCGAAGGCCGCCAAGGCCCAGGGCGTCGAGATCCCGAAGAAGCTCATCGACGAAGCCGACAACGTCATCGAGTGACCTCCACCTGAGGTATCCGGCCCCGAGGTCGTCGGCAGTGCTGTCGGCGGCCTCGGGCCAGCACGAACCACCACACACCATATGAACGGAAACCCATGTTCGGAGCATTGGAGCTCGGGCTCATCTACGGCGCAATGGCGCTCGGGGTCTATCTGACCTTCAAGGTCCTCAACTTCCCAGACCTCACCGTCGACGGAAGCTTCACCACGGGCGGCGCCACCGCAGCCTCCCTCATCATCGCCGGAGTCAATCCCTTCCTGGCCACCGCCGCTGCGATCGGCGCCGGGCTCGTCGCCGGCTACATCACCGGTCTGCTCCACACCAAGGGCGGCATCGACGGTCTGCTCGCGGGCATCCTCACCATGATCGGCCTGTGGTCGATCAACCTGAGGATCATGGGCAAGGCGAACCTGCCGCTGCTGCGAGAGGACACCGTGTTCACCCCGCTGCGGGAGAACATGTGGCTGGGCACCTGGATCTCGATCGCCATCCTGATCGTGTTCACCCTGGTGCTCAAGTTCGCCATCGACTGGTTCCTCACCACCGACCTGGGACTGGCCATCCAGGCCACCGGCAACAACAAGGAGATGATCCGCAGCCTCGGCGTCAACACCGACAACTCGACGATGCTCACGCTGGCCCTGTCCAACGGATTCGTCGCGCTCTGCGGTGCCCTCGTCGCCCAGTACCAGGGCTTCTCCGACATCAGCATGGGCATCGGACTCATCCTCGTCGGACTCGCCTCCGTCATCCTCGGTCAGGCCGTGTTCGGCAACCGCAATATCTTCATGTCCAGCCTCGGCGCACTCCTCGGCTCGGTCTTCTACCGGCTGATCATCTTCCTCGCCCTGCGAGCCGGACTCGACACCAACGATATGAAGCTGACGACCGCACTGCTCGTCGTCATCGCCCTGCTGCTGCCCAGATGGGGCTTCCTCAAACGGATCCCCTCACTGCGCGGCCGCGGAAACCGCGCCCCGGCGACAGTGCCGCAGGGAACCACGGACATGAAGGACCCCGCTGAGATCGCCGAGGTCCCGGCCGGGGCCGCCGGCGCAGGGGCCGGGAAAGAGGGCTGAGGACCATGCTCAAGATCGACAACATCTCCAAGACCTTCTTCCCCGGCACAGTCAATGAGCGCAAGGCTCTGCAGCATCTGTCACTCGAACTCGAGGAATCGGATTTCGTCACTGTCATCGGCTCAAACGGGGCCGGCAAGTCGACGCTGCTCAACACGATCTCCGGCCGGCTTCCCATCGACACGGGGTCGATCGCGATCGACGGCGCCGAGGTCTCCCGCATGCCCGAATACAGACGGGCGAAGTACCTGGGACGAGTGTTCCAGGACCCGATGGCCGGCACAGCGCCCGACCTCACGATCGAGCAGAACCTGTCCCTGGCGCTCAAGCGCGGCCAGACTCGCGGGCTGGGCCCGGGCACCACCTCGGCGCGACGTGAGCACTTCCAGGACGAGCTGGCCACGCTCGAACTCGGTCTCGAGAACCGACTGAAGACGAAGGTCGGACTGCTCTCGGGCGGGCAGCGCCAGGCGCTGAGCCTGCTCATGGCCGGCTTCACCCAACCGCGGATCCTGCTGCTCGACGAGCACACCGCAGCCCTCGATCCGCAGCGCGCCGCGCTGGTGACGGCGCTGACGAAGAAGATCGTCGAGAACGACGGGCTGACCACGCTCATGGTCACCCACAATATGGAGCAGGCGATCGCGCTGGGCAACCGGCTGATCATGATGCACGAGGGCCAGATCATCTACCAGGCCACGGCCGAGGAGAAGAAGGCTCTGACCGTCGAGACTCTGCTCGGAGAATTCTCGAAACTCAAGGGTGCAAGTCTGGGGGACCGGGCACTGCTCAACTGAACCTGCTGTCGTCCTTTCCGTCGATGGGTTCGCCTGGCTTACTTTACCGACCGGTTGGTAAAGTCGGGCGCATGGCAAAAGACGCACGCGACCGGATTCTCCGAGCCGCGAAGGCGCTGGCCGAGTCCCACGATTCGGTGCAGGGAGTGACCGTCTCGCTCGAATCGGTCGCGCACGAAGCGGGGCTGACAAAGCCCGGGCTGATGTATCACTTCCCCACGAAGGAAGCTCTCATGCTCGGGTTGGTCGACCACGCCGCCGAGGAGTGGGCGCGGCGGCTTCGCGAGCACACCGGACGCACGAGCGCGGAGCTGACGTGCTTCGAGCGACATCGTGCCTATGTCGCGGTCGCGACCACCGCCGAGGTCTCCCGCGGCGACTATTGGATCTTCTCCGATGCGCTCTACCACCCGAAGCTCGCGCAGGCGTGGAGCCGCCACCTGAGTCCGTGGTTCGACACCGGCGGCCTCGATCAGCGTGTGGTCTCGCTGCTGACTGCGGCCCGGTTCTGCGCCGATGGTGCTTGGATGTCCGAAGCCACCGGTGTCTTCCCCTCCGACGACCTCGCGGCGGTGCGCGAGCATGCGCTCGGCTTCATCGACGCGGCCGAGATGAAGGAGGGGACATCGTGACCGCGCGCAGACTGCTGCTCCTCATCGGGGCGATCCTCGCCGAGGTGGCCGCCACCCTGATGCTGCGCGCCGCCGTGGATGAGCCCATCTGGATCCCCGGTGTCGTGCTCTTCTACGCGACGGCGTTCTTCATCCTCGGCCTCACCCAGCGGATCGGAATGCCGCTCGGCGCCGTCTACGCCACGTGGTCGGCCAGCGGAGTCGCACTCGTTGCGATGCTCGGCCTGGTGTTCTTCGGCGATGCGCTCGGCATCGGGGCGATCATCGGCATCGCGATCATCATCGTCGGCGTCGTCCTCGTCGAGTCCGGTTCCCCTGACGAACCCGAGGCCGTGGAGACGGGGGCGGGCGAATGAGCTGGCTGTGGCTGTCCCTGTCCATCCTCAGCGAGGTCGCCGGCACCCTGTGCCTGCGCGCCAGCGCCGGACTCCAGCGCAAGATCTGGTTCATCCCCGTCGCCATCAGCTACACCGCAGCCTTCATCTTCCTCGGGCGCACTCTTGCGGCGGGCATGCCGCTCGGAGTCGCCTACGGGCTGTGGGCCGCCTGCGGCGTCGCGCTCGTGTGCCTGCTCTCGCGAGTGATCTGGAAGGACCCGCTGACCCGGCGGGCCCTGATCGGCATCGGACTCATCGTCCTCGGCGTCATCCTCGTCGAAACGGGCTGAAGCCGGCCGATACGCCCTGTGATCCTTATCTCTGCACTCCCGGGATCGGGCACGAGCCGGACGGCCGACCGACAGCGAACGGCACGGGCAGCAACGACCGGCAGGGACAGCATGGTCCGGGACGCTTTCAGGACTTCATTGAGAAGCATTCAGGAAGCTGTTATCGTCCGAGAGTATGCCCATTTTCGGTGATCTCGTCCCGCAGCTCTGCGGACGATCGACCCCGAAAGGACTTCGCGCGACCCCGAATCGGCTGCGACCCACATTAGGCTTCGCCAATGACTCCTGGGAGCTCGCGGCCATCGGCTGGTGCGGCGGAGAGCCCTGAGGCCCGGCGGAAAGACCGCCGATATTCCGACCACTCAGTGAACCTTCGGACCGCCTGACTCCCTGCCCGCATCCGCCGTGCTGACCATTCGATGTCAGCAGGCGATGCCGAGTGTGCCATGCGGTCCGTGTCCGATCGCATGACACACGTGCATGAGAAAGAGCCAGCGTATGAAAGACGATCTCAGACCCGGGAGCGATCAGGCCCCGCAGACCATCGGTGCCGACAGCGGCCAGGCCCCCGACAGCACAGAGGCCGCCGAACACACCCAGTCCGCGAGCGAGTCTCCTCGCGCACCCCGGGAGCGGATCAAGGCCGACGCCCGACGAGTCGGAGCCGAGACCAAACGCGTGAGCCGGGAGACCGGCCGCAATCTCGGCAAGTTCGACTACCGGCGTCCGCGCGTGCCCGATTCCGCAGCGGCCGAGCAGGCGAACTCCCACTACCCGCATGACACCCACCCGATCCTCGTCCCCGGCATCGCCATCGACGAGCAGCGGCGCCATTACTCGCTGGACAAGATCATCTTCGCGATCGCCGGATCGCTCACCGTCGCCTTCGTCATCTGGGGCATCTCAAGCCCCGGCAGCGTCGCCGGCGTCGCTCAGGCAGCCTACGACTGGGCCACCCTCAACGTCGGCTGGTTCTTCAACCTCGTCGCCATCATCGTGCTCGTCGCCCTCCTCATCCTCGCCTTCTCGCCCTACGGCAAGATTCCCCTGGGCAAGGACGGTGAGAAGTCCGAATTCAGCACCTTCTCCTGGGTCGCGATGCTCTTCGCCGCCGGCATCGGCATCGGAGTCCTCTTCTTCGGGCCCTCTGAGCCGCTGACGTACTTCGTCACGCCGCCGCCGCTGACGAACGACCCGGAGACCACCGAGGCGCTCCACGGCGCGATGGCCCAGACCTACTTCCACTGGGGCTTCCACGCCTGGGCGATGTATGCCCTCGTCGGCGGCGCCATCGCCTATGCCGCCTACCGCCGAGGCCGCTCCCTGCTGCTGTCCTCGATCTTCGTCACCCTCTTCGGCAAACGCCGGTCCGAGGGCTTCGCCGGCAAACTCGTCGACATCTTCGCCATCGTCGCCACCCTCTTCGGCACGGCCGCGGCCCTGGGCATCGCGGCCATGCAGATCGGCACCGGCGTCAGCATCGTCTCGGGTGCCGGACCGATGACGAACAATATGCTCGTCGTCATCATCCTCGTGCTCACGATCGGCTTCATCGTCTCAGCGGTCTCCGGCGTCTCACGCGGCATCCGCTACCTCTCGTCCATCAACATCGTCCTCACCGTCGGCATCGTCGCGCTCGTGCTGTTCCTCGGACCCACCCTGTTCCTGTTCAACCTGCTGCCCTCGGCGCTCATGGAATACCTGGGTTCGATGTTCGACATGATGGGCCGGTCCCTGTCCTGGGGCGGCGAGACGCAGGAGTTCCAGTCGGTGTGGACCGTCTACTACTGGGCTTGGTGGATCTCCTGGTCGCCGTTCGTCGGCACCTTCATCGCCCGCATCTCCCGCGGTCGCTCCATCCGCCAGTTCATCCTCGGCACGATCTTCATCCCCTCGGCTCTGCTCTTCGTCGCCTACGGCATCATGGGCGGAACCTCGATCTCGATGTATCGCGACGGAGCCGCAGGATTCACCGACAGCATGGAAGCCCCCGAGGTGTTCTTCACCCTCATCGACAACCTGCCCTATGTCGAATGGCTGCCGTTCGTCGTCATCGTCGTCCTTGCGATCTTCTTCATCACCTCGGCGGATTCGGCCTCGGTCGTCATGGGCATGCTCACCAGTCGCGGTGATCAGGAACCGAAGAAATGGGTCGTCGTCTTCTGGGGACTGGTCATGTCGGGAATCGCCGTCGTGATGCTCCTCCTCGGCGACGCCAGCGCCCTCGAGGGACTGCAGCAGCTCGTCATCGTCACCGCGGTGCCGTTCGCGATCGTCATGCTCTTCATCATCCTCGCCTGGTTCAAGGAGCTGCGCACTGACCCGCTGGCGCTGCGCCGGCAGTATGCGCTCAACGCGGTCGACAACGCAGTGGTCACCGGTGCCGATGCCTATGGTGACGACTTCGCACTCCAGGTCGTGCCCACCGAGCCCGGTGACGGCGCCAACGGCGGGATCGACTCCGAACACGAGGACTACACCGGCTGGTACCAGCGCACCGATGAGAACGGCGAGCCCGTCGGCTTCGACTATGTGACCGGCGAATGGGCCGATGGGTGGACCCCGGACGCCGACTCCGATGCGGACCCCGCCGCAGACTCCGAATCCGAAACCGGCACCGCGGCGGAGCCCGACGCCGAGGCGGAGCCGGAGTCGACGTCCGGCGTCGGCGATGCAGGCGACCCGATCTCGGACGTTGCCGATACCGACACCGACCCCCGCCCCTGAGTCCAGAGAGGAACTCCACATGACAACCCCGAACATCGTCGTCATCCAAGCCGATCAGATGGCCGCCCAGTCCCTGGGCGCCTACGGCGATCAGGCCGCCTTGACGCCGAACATGGACGCCCTGGCCGCAGACGGAGCCGTCTTCGACCGTGCCTACTGCAATACGCCCCTGTGCGCACCCTCCCGGGCATCGATGATGACCGGGCGAATGCCCTCCGAGGTCGACTGCCTGGACAACGGCGACGACTTCGCCGCATCGACGCCGACCTTCGCCCACCGCCTGCGCAAGCTCGGCTACCATACGGCGCTCATCGGTCGCATGCACTTCATCGGCCCCGATCAGCATCACGGCTTCGAACAGCGACTGAGCACCGATGTCTACCCGGCCGATCTCGACATGGTTCCCGACTGGAACCGGCCGCTGGACGAGAAGCTGCACTGGTATCACGAAGCCGATCCCGTCTTCACTGCCGGCGCGGCCACTGCGAACGTCCAGCAGGACTTCGACGACGAGGTGATCTTCAAGACGCTGCGCCACCTCAACGACCGCAAACGAGCCAACCAGGCGGCCGGAACCGACCAGCCGTTCCTCATGGTCACCTCGTTCATCCACCCCCACGACCCGTACGAACCGCCGAAGGCCAACTGGGACCGGTTCGCCGAGGTGGACATCCCGGACCCGACCCACCCTGAGGTCCCCGATGCCGCCGCAGACCCGCACAGCCACCGGCTGCGCACCATGTGCGGCTTCGACCAGCGGGAACCGGGGCTCGAGGACGTGCGTCGGGCTCGCCGGGCCTACTATGCGGCGGTGAACTACATCGACGACCATATCGGAGCGATCCGGAGGAGGCTCGAGGAGCTCGACCTGGCGAAGAACACGGTCATCATCGTCACCAGCGATCACGGGGACATGCTGGGGGAGAAGGGGCTGTGGTTCAAGATGTCGCCCTACGAGCGCTCCTCCCGTGTGCCGATCATCATCAACGGCCCCGCCGAGGTGGTCACCCCGGGTCGCTATGCCAACCCTGTGAGCCTCATCGACCTCGCCCCGACGCTGCTCGAGATCGCTCGCGGCGGTGACGGCGCCTCGTCCGGTTCCGCGGAATCGAACTCCGCCTCGGCGGTGGATGAAGGGCTGGCCGGGACCTCGCTGTTAGAATCCGCCCGACGGGAGATCACGGGGGAGCGCGGACCGAGGGATCGGGACGTCATCATCGAATACTTCGCCGAAGGCACCTACCGACCGCAGGTGACGCTGGTGCGCGGTGACTGCAAGCTCACGCTCTGTCCGGGAGACCCGGATCTGCTCTTCGATCTCTCCACGGATCCGGAGGAGCTGAGCAACCGTGCGGAGGATCCCGCTTATGCCGAGACGCTGAAGACGATGCGCGAAGAGCTCGAGTCCCGCTACGATCTCGAGCACCTCGAGGACCATGTGCTCGACTCGCAGCGCAGCAGGCAGCTCGTCGCCGATGCCCTCAAGGTCGGCACGGTCCGCCACTGGGATTTCGACCCCGAGCCGGACCACGGCTATGTGCGCGGGGACTTCTGGTCGGCCTTCCGCTTCGGCAAGATCCCCGCCGCCGACTGAACGACCGTCACCGGCGGCCTCCCGGGCACTGCACTCCTGCACCGGTGGTCCGTCGGTGAATTCTTTCGGCGTTGGGCGAGTTGCGGATCACACTTTCAGATTCGGGTGGCATGATTCCGAGTAGGAGGGATGTCATGACCATCTTCGAATGGACATCTGAAGTTCCGCTCGGCGCTGAGACCACGTACCACTGGCATGCTCAGCCCGGAGCCCTCACCAGGCTCTCGCCCCACTGGGCACAGGAGATCGTCGAGGAGAGCTACCCTCCGATCGAACCGGGATCCGTCGCACAGGTGCGAACCAGCGTGCCCGGCACCTACGGGCTGCTCCGGCGACCATTCAGCGCCGTGCATTCCGAAGGCCCGTCCCGGTTCTCCTTCGTCGACGAACTCAAGAAGGGTCCGCTGAGCCAGTGGAAGCACACGCATGAGTTCACCTCAGTCGCCGGCGGAACGAAGATCGACGACCATGTCGAATACGCGATGGCGCCGCAGAGCTTCGACGTCATCGACCGCGGCCTCAGCCGCTACCTCGAAGCCACGTTCGAAGCCCGCCATCGGCGCATGCTCATGGACATCGACTTCCTCGAAAGCACGAATGCACCCCTGGTGACGCGGAAGAAGGGCAAGCGGATCCTCATCGCCGGCGGCAGCGGCCTGATCGGTCGCCAGGTCGCCGCCCTGTTCTCCACGGCCGGGCACTTCGTACGGCTGCTCGTGCGGGAGACCCCGAAGTTCCCCTACGAGTCTCACTGGAGCCCCGATCTCGGGATCCTCAATCCACGTGATCTCGCATGGGCGGACGCGGTCGTCCACCTCGGCGGGCGATCGATCGCCACGCGGTTCACGAAGAGCGCGAAGGAGGAGATCTGGTCCTCACGCATCGATTCGACCAGGCTGCTCGTCGAAACCATGCGCGGCCTGCCCGAGGCCAAAAGGCCATCGGTCTTCGTCTGCGCATCGGCCGTCGGATACTACGGGTCGAAAGCGGACGAGCCCGTGGACGAGACAGGTCCGGCCGGTGACGGATTTCTCGCCGAGCTCTGTCAGGAATGGGAGAAGACGGCGGCCGGGGTCGAGGATGCCGGAATCCGACGGGTCTCGATCCGCACCGGGGTCGTGCTCAGCACCCTGGGCGGCCTGCTCAGACTGCAGGCACCGCTGTTCCTCGCCGGTGCCGGCGGACGGTTGGGCAGCGGCGAACAGGCCATGGCCTGGATCTCACTCGACGATGTCGCGCGTTCCTATGTGCATGCCGTGCTCTATGACTATGTGCGGGGACCGGTCAACGCCGTCGCTCCTGACCTCGTCTCGCAGGCGGAGTTCGCCGAGGCCCTCGCCGGCCATCTGCGCAGGCCCGCATGGATTCCGACGCCCGGGTTCGTCACGGAACTCATGCTCGGCCGGGACGGGGCGAAGGAGCTGGCCCTGGCCGATCAGAGGGTTGTGCCGGAGAAACTGCAGGAGACCGGGTACCAGTTCGCTCATCCCACCCTCGCCGACTGCTTCGACGAGGAGCTGGGCGGCGGGGCGTGAGCACGGCCGCCGACGTTCGCCTGAGAACGGACGCGGATCGACGACCGGCGTGACTATACGTCCTCGGGGCCCCACCGTGATGGTTGCAGCCTGCGGTACTGGCGGATGCCGGTTGCGATGAGCAGGATTCCGAGGGCGCAGAAGACGCTCGGTGCAGCGAAGGCGGGGATCGAATGTCCTGTCGCGACGCTCAGCTGCAGCCACAGGAGAGCGGAGAAGAAACCGCTGGAGATTCCCGAGAGGATGCGGAGGAATTCGATCAGCTGTGCCCGGGCGTAGTCCGAGCGGTCCTCGGAGGCCCAGAACGATGCGAAGAAGACGAACGGCATCGGGCATGCGCGCAGGGGCACTGCTTGCCACAGCGGTCGGATGAGGAACGCCACCGAGATCAGCAGGGAGACGGGAACGGGCATGCGACAGTCCCCTCCGCCCGGTCCGTGGGCCGAGCGGAGGGGACTGATCGATGACGCGGCTCAGAAGCGCTTCGAAGCGAGCTCGGCACCCTCGGTCAGCGACTGGAGCTTGGCGACGGCGATGTCCGGGTGGACGCGACCGCCCAGACCGCAGTCGGTGGAGGCGACGACGTTCTCGGGTCCGACGAGACCAGCGAACCGGCCGATGCGTTCAGCGACGAGTTCGGGGTGCTCGACGACATTGGTCGAGTGGGAGACGATGCCGGGGATGATGTATTTGCCCTCGGGCAGCTTCTTCTCCTCCCAGATCCGCCATTCGTGCTCGTGCCGGACATTGGCGGCTTCGAAGGTGATGCCGGCGGCGTTGATCGACAGCACCTGATCGACGATCTCGATGAACGGCAGATCGGTCACATGCGGTCCGTGCCAGGATCCCCAACAGGTGTGGACGCGCACTTGTGCCGGGTCGATGCCGCGCAGAGCGTGGTTGAGGGCGTCGATGCGGATCTGTGTGAACGCGCGATAGTCGTCGAAGCTGGGCTCCGGGTTGATCTGGTCGAAGTTCTCGGCCAGGGACGGGTCGTCGATCTGGACGGTCAGACCCGCCTCGGTGATGGCGAGATATTCCTCCCGCAGCACATCGGCCCACGCCCAGATGAACTCCTCATCGCTCGAGTAGTACTCGTTGGCGATGCGGGAGGCCGAACCGGGGGAGAGCGCATTGATGTACCCGGCACGCTCGTCGTAGCCGGCGGCGGCCAGACCTGCTTTGAGGTTCGCGATATCACGGTTGACCTGGTCCTGACCGATGTAGCTGATCGGGCCGGTGGCTTTCGGGAACTGCGGCTGAGTTCCGGTGTCGGTGCCGGCGTCGGCGTCAGTGTAGACCTTGGGGAACAGGTTGCGATCGCGGCGGTCGCCGAAGCTGGTGAGGACGGTCTTGCCGGGTTCGGAACGCACAGCCGGGGCATCCCACTTGTCGACATCGTCGAGTTCGAGCCCGCCGGTGCGGGCGAACGAGTAGTGCCACCATGCTCCGTAGTCGAAGTCGGCGGCCATGGCGTGGCCGTATTCGCCGTCATTGGGCAGCGAGATGCCGAGGTCCTTCTGGCGCCGGACCAGATCGGCGACGCTGGCGGCGAGCAGTTCTTCGAACTCTCCGCTATCGGCTGCGGAACTCGCCTCGCCGGCCAGGCGGGCGGTGTTCTGCGCCTGCTTGGCCTTGTTGGCCTCGATGAGTTCGGGGGTGCGGGGCAAGGACCCCGCGTGGGATGTGCGGATCGTCGTCATGACTGACTCCTCTGTGCGTTCGTCGGTGTCGCGGCAGATCGGCCGCGGCTCTCTCCCACAGGCAATCACATTCGCTGTTGCGCATGTGTGGCCTCTGTCATCTGCGGTCACGTGCGCCGGCCCCCGCCGAGAAACGCCGAGGGGACCACTCGGCGCCGAGCGCACCAGTTGCAACTGGTCCGGTCGAGGCCAAGTGGTCCCCTCGGTGACTGCCCGCCACGGCGGCTGCCCGCCGCAGCGGCTGCGAATCCGCGCCCTCAGACCGCGGTTTCGGTCACTGCCGCAACGCTTCCGCCGAACTGCTCCTGCAGCGTGCCTTCGTGTGCCCGCCCGAGCTCGTCGAGGCCGATGGTGAAGTGGTCGACGATGTCCAGGGACGGAGCCGAATCTCCCGCGTCGGTCATGCCGATGCGCACGAACGGGAACCGGCGTGCGGTGCACATGTCCTTGAACCGGACCTCCTCCGAACGCGGAACGGCCACGATCGCGCGGGCCGTGGATTCGGAGAACAGGGCGGTGAAGACGTCGATGCCGTCGCGTTCGCATACCTCGTCGAGCCAGATCCGAGCACCCGTGCCGAAGCGCAGGCACGATTCGACGAGCGCCTGCGACAGCCCGCCCTCCGACAGATCGTGAGCGGCATCGATCATGCCGTCACGCGAACAGTTGATGAGGATCTCGCCGAGCTCTTTCTCCGCCTCCGGCTTGTACTGCGGAGGAACCCCGCCGAGGTGGCCGGCCGTGACGTCGGCCCATGCCGAACCGTCGAGCTCCGCCTCAGTGGTGCCGAGCAGGTAGATGGTCTGGCCCGGCTCCCTCCACCCGCTCGGAGTGGCCCGGGTGACGTCGTCGAAGACGCCGAGCACGCCGACGACCGGGGTCGGGTGGATGGCCACGCCGCCGGTCTGGTTGTACAGGGACACATTGCCGCCGGTGACTGGGATGCCCATGTCCTGGCAGGCCTCCGCCAGCGCTTCGACGGACTGCGCGAACTGCCACATGATCTCCGGATCCTCGGGCGAACCGAAGTTGAGGCAGTCGGTGACCGCACGCGGGATGGCCCCGGCGGTCGTGACATTGCGGTAGGCCTCGGCCAGGGCCAACTGGGCGCCGCGGGCCGGATCGAGGTAGCAGTAGCGACCATTGGCATCGGTGGCGATGGCCACGCCGAGGCCGGTCTCCTCGTCGACGCGGATCACGCCGGCGTCATCGGGGTAGGCCTGAGCGGTGTTGCCCTGAACGTACTTGTCGTACTGCGAGGTGATCCACGACTTCGAGGCGAGATTCGGCGATCCCGCGAGTTCGAGGACGGTCGAGCGCAGCTCGTCATCGGTGGTCGCACGCACCAGCCCAGCCGATTCGACGGTGTTCGCGGCCACCTCGGCGGTCCATGCGGGCTCGGCCATCGGACGTTCGTAGACGGGGCCGTCGTGGGCGACCGAACGCGGGGGCACGTCGACGATGACGTCGCCATGCCATTCGATGACGAGGCGGTCGGTGTCGGTGACCTCGCCGAGGACGGAGGTCTCGACCTCCCACTTGCCGACGATGGCCAGAAATTCGTCGAGGCGGTCAGGCTGGACGACGGCCATCATCCGCTCCTGGGACTCCGACATGAGGATCTCCTCGGGGGTGAGGGTCTCATCGCGCAGAAGCACATCGTCGAGGGCGATGTGCATGCCGCCGTCACCATTGGACGCCAGCTCCGAGGTGGCGCAGGAGATGCCCGCGGCACCGAGGTCCTGGATGCCTTCGACGACACCGGCGCGGAAGAGCTCGAGGCAGCATTCGATGAGGACCTTCTCCGCGAAGGGGTCCCCGACCTGCACGGCCGGACGCTTCGACGGCTTCGTGTCGTCGAAGGATTCGGAGGCCAGGATCGAAGCCCCGCCGATGCCGTCGCCGCCGGTGCGCGCGCCGAAGAGCACGACCTTGTTGCCCAGGCCCGAGGCATTGGCCAGACGGATGTCATCATGGCGCATGACACCCACCGCCAGGGCGTTGACCAGGGGATTGCTCTGGTAGACGGAGTCGAAGACGGTCTCGCCGCCGATGTTCGGCAGACCGAGTGAGTTGCCGTAGTTGCTGATCCCGGCGACCACGCCGTGGACGACGCGGGCGGTGTCGGGGTGATCGATGGCACCGAAGCGCAGCTGATCCATCACGGCCACGGGACGGGCACCCATCGAGATGATGTCGCGGACGATGCCGCCGACGCCGGTGGCCGCACCCTGGTGGGGTTCGACATAGCTCGGATGATTGTGGCTCTCGACCTTGAAGGTCACGGCCCAGCCGTCGCCGATGTCGACGACGCCGGCGTTCTCACCGATGCCCACGAGCAGGTGCTTCTTCATGTCCTCGGTGACCTTGTCGCCGAACTTCGACAGGTGGACTTTCGAGGATTTGTAGGAGCAGTGCTCGGACCACATGACCGAGTACATCGCCAGCTCCGCCGAGGTGGGCCTGCGTCCGAGGATCTTCTTGATCTGCTCGTATTCGTCGGCCTTGAGGCCGAGGTCAGCGAAGGGCTGCTCGACGTCGGGGTTCGCCGCAGCGAACTCGACCGTCTCCTTGACCTTCTTCGAAGCATTCTGCGGGGAATCGACCTGCGTGGAATCCGCAGAGCTGAGGTTTGACGTCATGTCCTCTTCGGGGCCCTTTCATACGACACGGCACTCACGGCCAATCTTAGCCGGGGTCGGCGGGAGGGGCGAAGCGCGTCCACGAGGTTCCGCCTCGGCGAGGCGCACCGGGGCGACAGGGGCGGCGGCGCACGTGGTGGGAACGCCTGGGCGGGAGTGCGTTCGCGTGCCCACTTAGAATGGTGGGCATGGCAACTCCCAAGATCGTCCTGTTCTATGTCTTCACGCCGCTGGCCGACCCCGAAGCGGTCAAGCTGTGGCAGCACGCGCTCGCTGAGGGCCTCGGACTCAAGGGCCGTGTGATCGTGTCCAAGGACGGCATTAACGCGACTCTGGGCGGGGACGTCTTCGACGTCAAGCAGTACGTGCGGGCGACGAAGTCCTATGCGCCGTTCAAGAAGGCCGACATCAAATGGTCGAACGGGCAGGGCGATGACTTCCCGCGTCTGAGCGTGAAGGTGCGCTCGGAACTCGTCACCTTCGGCACACCCGACGAGATCAAGGTGACCGAGGAAGGGGTCCAGGGTGGAGGCGAACACCTCAAACCCGGTGCGCTGCACAGGCTGCTCGACGAACGCGGCGACGAAGTCGTCTTCTTCGACGGGCGCAACGCCATGGAGGCCCAGATCGGTAAGTTCCGTGATGCCATCGTCCCGGATACGGATACCACTCGCGACTTCATCGCCGAGATCGAATCAGGCAAATACGACGAGCTCAAGGGCAAGCCGGTCGTTACCTACTGCACCGGCGGAATCCGCTGCGAGGTCCTGTCCGTGCTCATGAAGAATCGCGGGTTCGAGGAGGTCTACCAGCTCGACGGCGGCATCGTCCGCTACGGCGAGACCTTCGGCAGCTCCGGCTACTGGGACGGTTCGCTCTACGTCTTCGACAAGCGCATGCACGTCGAGTTCGGCGAGAACGTCGAATCGATCGGACTCTGCGTCAGCTGCGGGACGAACACTGCGGAGTTCGTCAACTGTGCGAACCTCGACTGCCGTCAGCAGTACCTGCGCTGCGCCGACTGCACAGAGCGGGGAATGCAGTCCTACTGCCCCGACTGTGTCGAGCAGGCCACCTTCGCCGAGGCGACCGCGGGCTGAGCATCGGCGGCCGATGTGGGGCGCCGGAGTGAGTGCGACCCGTCAGCGCAGCAGACTCTTCGCCGCCGCTTCGACGTCGGTCCACCGGATTTCGAATCCCGCGGCTTCGAGCCGTTCGGGCTCAACCCACCGGCTATTGAGCACCAATTCCGATTCCTGTCGCAGGATGAGCATGCCGATCTCCAGCAGCCACCTCGGGGCAGGGATGCCGATGGCCGTGCGCACTGCCCGCCGCAGGGCTGACACCAGGTTGGAATTGTTCGTCACGTTCGGGCTCGAGACATTGATCGGGCCGGCGAGCTCCTCATGGTTGTCGATGAAACGAACGGCGCGAATGACATCATCGATGTGAACCCAGCTGAACCGCTGCCGTCCGTGGGTCGGCGGGGTCCGTGCCGCAGAGTCAGTCCCGATGCCTCAGGGCCGATACCGCGATAGCGGCGATGCGGGAACCAAGGGCCTTCGTACTGGGGCCCGCCCCTCGCCGATCTCCCCATGCTCTTCTGTCTGCGGCCGGTCCATCGAATGACGGTAGATGGTGGCCGTACTCGAATTGATCCACAGCCGAGGAGGCGCCGAGGCAGCCCGCACAGCATCGTTGAGGGCGCGGGTGGTGTGCACCCGCGAATTCCAGATCTCCTGGCGGTTCGCATCGGTGTACCGACACCCGACACTGCGACCTGCGAGGTTGATGAGCAGGTCGGAACCGTCAATGAGCTCGGCGACTCCGGCCCGGTCGTCCCATATGGCATCGGACGGATGGGGGCCGGCCGATGGTGCGCACCTCATAGCCCCACTTGCGCAGAGACTTGAGCAGAGTTCGTCCGATGAATCTGGAGGCGTCGGCGACCACAGCGAGCCGAGAGGCCGCGCCCGGCATGCGAGAACGGGTTTCCACGGGTGCTGTTTCCTCGGACCGCATATCTAAATCGGGAGGCTAACACCGGGTGAAGTCCAGTCGTGTCGGAGACCCGTGTTCTGTGTGGTGGGTGTCACGTGGTTGAGGTGGGGTTTGGATTTGCGTGGGGGTGTTGGCCTGGTCTAGAGTTATATCTCGTTGCCCCGCGGAAACGAGGTCCACAGGACAGGGTTTCCACCGGGTCTGACCAGCACGAACAATCGTTCGGGTGCCGGTTCGGAACGGGTGGGGCAG
>NZ_JADBHG010000016.1:0-11091 GCF_017808095.1 Brevibacterium renqingii
ATCAGGCGCTCGATCGTGCATCGGGCCACATGCCCGCGCCCTAACTGGTCGGGTTCGCGGTTGAGGACGATATGCATCTTCCTGGCTCCGAACGCATCGTAGTTGTTCGCGTGGACCCTGCTGATCTCCTCTTTCAGGATCTCGTCACGTTTTTGTCGAGCCGAGGCAGGTCGGTGTTTGCGGGCATAGTAGGTACTCGGAGCGATCTTCACGCCGGCAGCACGCAGCGTGGCACAGATCGGCTCGACTCCGAATTCGTCCTTATGCTCGTCGATGAACTCGACGATTATTTCGAGGGGCGGTCGAGCTCCGCCGCGAAGAAAGCCGAGGCTGACTTCAAGATCTGGTTGGCCCGGCGCAGTTCCCGATTCTCCTTCTCGAGGTCCTTGATCCGCTGGGCATCAGCGGTGGTGGTGCCGGGACGGTCGCCGGCATCGACCTGGTCCTGGTTGACCCAGGACCGCAATGTTTCCGGGTTCACACCGAGCTGGTCACCGATACGGCGGAAGATACCGCGGCGGGCACCAGGGTCGGCTTCGAGGGCGTCGAGGACCATGCGGACCGCTCTCTCACGAAGCTCGAGGGGGTATTTCTTTTGGGGCATGACAGGGAAGTCCTTTCCGTGGCTTCACTGTCTCCATTATTCCCGGGGCGAATCACAGATTCACTCGGTCCCTGACCCGAAAGAATCAACTTCGCCAATCTCCACCGCCGATAACCAGCGAATCTGTTTCGCAATAGATCATCAGCAAATCCTCCTGCCACGGAATCACCCCGTTGCACGGAAGTGCCTTTCGGTAGCACCTGTGTAACGAAGTGGTACAAAGCTCTGAGGTCGGTTGTCCCTGAAGTGGTGAGTTTCAGTGTCCACGATGTCGCGAGGCTACACACCGGTTCACACCGGTTCGATCCACAGGTGCTACTGAATGCGACTTCCCCTACACCCGTTCCAGGCGATCGGAAAACGAGAGCCATCTGGAGAAACCAAGTCTGTGATTCGTCCTCTTACCACCTCTCGAGGTGGGGAGGTGCGCAGGTGGTAACGGAAGAAATCAAGGGGCCGATGGCGAAGCAATCACGAATTGTCACTCTTGGAAGTGTTTCGGCGCTGGGCCAATGGTCACATCTTGAGACGACGTTGCCGCTCCATTTGGCTTTTTAGCGCGGAGGCCGGAAGTAGGCCACCGCTCTGGTACCGATCTTGAATGAAGTGATGGCTCGGAGGTCGGCGTCGGTGCGCACTTTCCGTCCACGCGTGGAGACCGCGATGACAGCGTCATCGTCGAGCACCGCTCCAAGTGCTCGAAGCATGCCGGTAATTCCAGCTGTCCGGTGAGGACCGCTCCATGCGGTTCGTTCACCGTAAGGGACATCCGTAATCACAATTTTGGGCCGACGAGCGCCCAGGACATTTCGTAGCTGATTCGGGTCGAACACGTCGGCCTGAGCTGTCGAGTGCGGGATTGGGCCGCCTTGCTGTTCAAGTTTGTCAGATAAGCGGAATGCCGCCGAGGCTGCTTCGGCGTAGACAGATTTGCTAAACCGTTCAGACCGGTCATGTAGCTCGGCTGACCGTGCCTCGAGTCCGTTCTCGCTGAGCAGGTTCAGATTCTGACGGGCTAGCTTTAGTGCTGCATTGTCCAGGTCCGTTCCGAATATCTCGGTAATATCGCGGCGGTGGAGGAAGGACAATGCCATCAGCAGGTAGCCGCTGCCGCAACAAGGGTCCCACACTTGCGTTGGTTGATTTGGTCCGAGACGAAGGGCTCGCTGAAATATCTCGCTCGCGAGTCGAACTGGGAAGGCAGGGAATCCTGGCGCTGAGTAGAGTACTCCCCCGGTGGACAAGTCGGAGTAGTCTTCTTTAGCAAGGGCGTAGCGGTAGACCATTACTGATATCTACGCGAGTCTGCGCTGTCGGGCGGCTTCGTAAAGCGCGACAGTGGCTGCACTGGACGCGTTGAGCGAGCTTGCTCCACCACCGATAGGGATGGTTGCGATAGTGTCGCAGACGTCGTGCCACCCAGCGCTTAGACCGTTCGTCTCGTTGCCGATCACGAAAAGGGTTGGGCCGGTGAAGTCGAGGTCATTGACGTCGACGGTGCCGTTCTCATCGGTTCCGATGATCGCGATTTCGGTGCCCGCTGCTCGCTGTTCCCCTACCCAAGCTAGTACCTGTCTGTGTGACGGTGCCCGTATCACTGGCACTGCGAACAGCGATCCAGTCGAAGCACGAACAGACTTGGGGTCGTAAGGATCAGCTGCGTGTCCGGTGACGAATAGACCTGAGCCACCAAAGGCATCCACTGAGCGAACCATCGAACCGATATTGCCGGGCATGGCCGGGCGGTCAAACACCATTCCGAGAAATGATGTGCCGACTCGGATGCGTGAGAACTCATCGTCGGGCAGGCCCACCACAGCCACGATTTCGGGCACATCCTGATCTTGCCCGCTCAACTGGCGGAGCAAATCAGGCGCCAGTGCAACCAGGTCGCAATTAGATCCTTGGAGTAAACCAGATGCCCAGCGCGACAGCGATCGGTCAGAGTCGTAGAGGAGCGCCCGGATCGGCCAACCGTATTCAAAGGCAAGGTTGATTGCTCGCACCCCCTGCACCAGAAACTCGCCGCGTCGTTGGCGCTTGTTTCGGTTGTGCAACAAAGCTTCCCATTGTTGGAATCGCGCATTTGCCCGCGATATCCGCACGAGATTTCCCATTCGAGTTCCAACTACTCCTCAGCACTGACAGTCTTCGCCTGAACGCGAACATCTTCTCATATCTATTGACCGCTCAGACCGTGGTGAAGCGGCTCACGGCGACACCCATCCCGCTCGACCGGGATCCAGAGATAAGATGTTGACGTGGCGTCGTTTTCGTCCGGGTGATAATTTGCCGCGATCTCCGGCCCCGGCCGAATTTGCCACGGGTTCTCAAGGAACCACTCCCGTGCGACTGTGTCCCACGTTAAGGGAGAGGGCCCTGGCGCAGAAAAGACGGCCATTTCCCGGCTGGCGCCTCGATCACATGAAGATTTGCGGGCACGGGTGTCAACCCGTCTATTGAGACGCCGTATAGATGGGTAAATTCGCTTCCTTCAACGTAGTCGGGATCGACATCGTCACTGACCTGGAGGAGTCCGGTTGGCTCCGTATTGCCAATTCTCCGAAGCCGAGCTCGTTCGGCTTCAGACACCGGGGCGTTGTAAGATGTGGATTGATTCCGTTATGTTTGAGCGGCAAGCGGACCGCATGCCCAACGAGCCGGAACGCTGGTTGCTCAACGATGATTGCGTCTATCTGTGCTTTACCTTTCTACTGTCACTGACCCCAATTCCCACGTTATGTTCTGCCGACTGCCGATCCGTGATAATCTGTGCCAGATTTAGTCATTTGACGTTGCTCTAATTGCTACTGCTCCTGTGCGCCCGAGGCTATGTGCGCGGATGCGACGGTCACGCGGGACCTCACAGGCCGTACCGACTGAATTGCCGGTTATCCCAAACTCACTGGTCCTAGTAAGCGGGCAAGGTATTTGACAAATTGGTGAGACAGATGCCGTCTCACGGTTGCGTCACATCGCAGGTCACGGCGCCGCGCCGCTGACAAGTTCGGCGAGATCCTACACCGGATATTGTAGGTTCTCGTTTAACTTGTCAATTTCTCACTTTCTTGGCCATCATCTGTCAAACATCTCACCAATGTGTCAATCGAGCGCGATGTAGGCATAGGTAGTGTATCGAGCTGCTGCTCTCACGTTGGTGGGGTTTTGAACCTGGAACAATGAAGCCTATGGCTTCTGATGTTGATCTCCCCGATGGCTATCTCCAAACACTGCATGCGCTCAAACAGCGTGTTCAGCGAGCCCAGGTTCAAGCACAGCGTACGGTCAACACTGAGTTGATCCAGCTGTACTGGTCAATCGGGAGGAAAGTTCTTCTCCGACAAGAACATCAAGGGTGGGGCAGTAAGACCATTGCCCGTCTGGCCGAAGACCTACGTGACGAGTTTCCACAGATGCGGGGCTTCTCGCCTCGAAACCTGCAACATATGACCACATTCGTCCGGCACTGGAATGTGGACTCAATTGCGCCACAACCTGTGGCGCAATTGCCATGGGGACACATCCGCACTCTCCTCGATAAACCGTTAAGCCAGTAAGCACGGGACTGGTACGCAGTTAAAAGCGTAGAGCATGGGTGGTCGCGCAACGTGTTGTTGAACATGATTATGAACAACACCATGGAACGGACCGGAGCGGCACCGTCAAACTTCTCCCGGCAACTTCCTGGTCCTGACTCTGAACTTGCCCAGCAAGTTGCAAAAGATCCGTATACTTTCGAGTTCCTCGGACTCTCAGGACGAGTGGCCGAACGGGACCTCGAGCAGGCACTCACCGACCGCATCGTAGAGACCCTGCACGAACTCGGTCCTGGATTCGCCTTTGTCGGCCGCCAAGTGCACTTTGAGGTCGACGACGATGACTACTACATCGACTTGCTGTTCTTCCATGTGGAACAGCTCCGCTACTTCGTAGTTGAGCTCAAAACGGGAAAGTTTCAACCGGAGTTCGCTGGCAAGTTGAACTTTTATGTGGCGCTGGTCGATGACAAGCTCAAGCGGCCAGCACACAGTGCCACCGTCGGTATCCTGATCTGTGGCAGCAAGAATGAGCACAGTGTCCGCTACTCGTTGTCTTGGTCGGGATCCCTGATGGCCGTATCTACCTACACCTACGAGTCTCTTCCGATCGCTGAGAAGAAGGCATTGCCCGGCGAAGACGAACTTTCTGCAGCGTTCGAACAGATCACGAACACAGGCAATCCTTCCACCTGACTTCGCTAGTCACGCCGCAGGCAACGTCCGCCCCCGAAACACCTAGCGAGTTGCGTCAGTCCCACTACCGTCCCGGAACTCTTGTGAAGCCGCTACCCAGTCCTCAGGGTGCGAAATCGGCAGGAGCCTGTTCTGTTGCACGTGCGTGCTGTCGTAGGGCGTCGTTGCCTCGAGCTTCATTCTGCTGTGGTCCTTAATCAGCAGCATCTCGACGACCTGCGCTGCGGTCTGAAGATCATCCGCGATCGTTCCCGGCGAAACATCGGCTGGGGAACGTACGGAGTCGCCGGAGGAGTCCATGTCGACGTAGAAGCCGGCCATCTTGTCCTCGTTCGCTTGCTTCCCCGCCAACTCCACGTCGCCGTGCTTCTTTGCGAAGAAGGCACGCCACCCATCCGGCGACTCGTCTTCCGGGAGATCGAGGGAGTCGTAGTCGCCCCAGAACGATGCGAGCTCCTTACTGAAGACGAACGCTTCCATGTACTTCACGGTGTGGCGGCGCCCGTCTGAGGTGAGCCGAGAGACCTCTCGGACCTCGTCGATACCGGTGTTCCACGACTGCTCGAAGACCTCGTAGATCCACAGCGCCTTGCCGAGCTCTTCCTGCGCGAGAACCGTCAGCGATCGCGCCCGACCGAACGACCCACGTTCGAGTAGCACGTGCGCGTCGGCGATGAGCCCGGAAGCGTTGTCCATGAGGGATCTCCAGAACGTTCGCGCGGTGCTCGGATGCATCTCCATGAGCGGGACTGATGCAGGGTTAGGTGACATCTAATCTGGCTTGTTCATAGGCAAGCCTGGAAGGATAGACACCATGCCACAGCCCTACCCGAAAGAATTCCGCGACGACGTCATCCGCGTCGTCCAGGCCAGGGATTCCAAGACGACGATCGGACAGATCGCCAAGGACTTCGGAGTCCACGAAGGCACCATCAACAAATGGCTCCGCCAAGCAGAAATCGATGCCGGCAACAAACCCGGCAACACCAGCGACGAGTCCGCCGAACTACGAGAGATGCGTCGGCGCAATCGTCTGCTTGAGCAGGAGAACGAGGTCCTGCGCCGCGCGGCCGCGTATCTGTCACAGGCGAATCTGCCGTCAAAAGGCTCTACCCGCTCGTGAGAGAGCTCGCCGCCGACGGGATCCCCGTGGCGGTGTCGTGCCGGGTCTTGAAGCTCTCCCGCCAGCCCTACTACCGGTGGCTGGCAGCACCCATCCCTGAGCGTGAGAATACATAAGATACTGGCAAGGAGCGGGTTTCGTCGGTTCATCGCGTCGATGGAGGGCTGGAGAAATCGAAGGTCCCGATCAAAGATGGGTAGACTTCGTGAATTATGTCCACGATCAAAGATGTCGCTCGAGAAGCGCGTGTCTCTCATGCTGTCGTTTCGAGGATCCTCAACAAAGACCCTACTTTCACGGTCCGTCCCGAGACTCGTGAACGTGTGCTTGAAGCAGCTGCCAGGCTTCGCTATATCCCAAACCATGCCGCGAGGGCACTCCGACACAATCGAGCGGGCGCTATCGGACTCGCCGTGCACGAGATCGGCAATCCCGTCTACAACGCAATTATCGAAGGTGCACAGAAAGCTGTGGCATCGCACGGAGCGGTTCTCATGCTTGCGGATGTCGACGAGTTCCACCGAGACCCCACCACCTTCAACCGCATGATTACGAGCAAAGTGATTGACGGCCTCGTGTTCCTTCCCGCGGGAAACGAAGCTGATGATTTCGTGCTCCGTGCCGCGACAGCCGCACTCCCAACAGTCTTAGTCAACGACCGCACGCCCGGATTCCACAGCGTTACTCTCGAAGACTCAGACGCGGCAAAGATTGCAGCCGAGCACCTCATTCAACTTGGGCACCGTGACATCGGCGTGTTGCTACTCGACGGAGAAACCCAGCGACGCCTCGACCGTTTCGCAGGCCACGAGAGCGCCCTTCAAGAAGCAGGAATTGAATCAGGTCACGCGTGGGTCGAAAACGGCGGTCACACTCTGGACAGCGGTCGGAAAGGTATGCTCAGGCTCGCGTCGCGTGGCAGCCTGCCCACGGCGGTAAGCGTGCATAATGCGACCGCAGCAGTCGGTGCGATGAGGGCCGCTATGGAACTCGGCCTGCACGTGCCGGAAGATATTTCCATCATCGGGTTCCATGACATGAGCTTCGCGGGGTTTGTCACCCCGTCGCTCACGGTGGTCAAACTCGCCCTGGAGGAGATGGGCGTGCAAGCCGTCGAGACACTTTTCCGACTTATCGCGGGTGAAGATGTGGAGGAGACAGTACGGGTTCTCGATCCCATGCCCAAACTAGAGATGCGAGAGTCAACAGCACCACCGCGGTAGGGCCACCCGCGGTGGTGCACTCTAATCCCTATGTGATGTGAGTTGACATCCTACACAGAGCACATATAGTGTCTAGTAAATCGTGTTACCCAGTCGGTCGCGACCTTTCTGGCAACCTCATCGTGTTGCCGTTCCACACAGTCAAGGGAGACAACTCGTGTCAGCAGAGCGCTCAGGTAGGGGCAAAATCGTCGCTGCTGCCGCAGCAGGCAACTTCGTAGAATGGTATGACTTTGCTATCTACGGGTATTTTTCGCCGATTCTTGCTCGAGTGTTCTTTCCCGAATCCGAAGGATTAGTTGGACTGCTAGCGACCTTGGGTGTCTTCGGTGCAGCATTTGTTCTCCGGCCTATAGGTGCGTTCGTCTTCGGACACTTTGGTGACCGCCTCGGACGTCGATGGGTGCTCTCACTCGTCATCTTGACTATGGCGGGAGCGACGGCGCTCATGGGATTACTCCCGGCATACGACACCATCGGCGTCTGGGCACCAATCCTCCTCACTTTGCTCAGGCTCATCCAGGGCTTCTCAGCAGGTGGGGAGTTTGGAGGCGCGGCCTCGTTACTCTTCGAACACGCTAACAAGAAGAACCGCGGTTTGATGGGATCCGCACAGCCTGCAAGTATCGTCGCCGCTCTGGCAGTGTCGGCGGGACTTGGTGCTGGCCTCACGGCTGCCATGAGCGAGGAGTTCCTCAACGAGATCGGGTGGCGAATCCCCTTCCTAATCGCGCTCCCGCTGGGAATCGTAGGCTGGTACATTCGACGCCACATTGATGAAACACCTGCTTTCGTCGAGATGCAAGAGGACGGCACCGTTGCGAAGAATCCTGTGAAGGAGACCTTCCGTGCGAACTGGCGCATGATCATTGCTGGCACGGCAGCAATCATCTCTTGGACTGCGGGAGGGTACGTGACGCTCCAGTTCCTACCGACTTTCTTCAATGGTGTCCTTGAGCGGCCGATTGCTCATGGACTGACAGCCTCTCTCATCGGCCTCAGCATCTACGCCGGATTTATTATCCTCGGTGGGTGGCTCGCAGACCGTATTGACAGGTGGAAAGTGATGCTCATCGGTGCCATCGCACTTGCCGTTACTGCCGTTCCTTGCTATCTGATGCTGATTAACGGGTCCATCTTCGCTATAGGAGTGGCGCTAGTGCTATTCGCCGCCTCGCTCGGGCTCGTAGCCGGTCCGACGCCGGCGATGCTTGCAGAACTGACACCGGAGAATGTACGTGCAACCTATCTCGGTATCGTCTATGCAATTGCCAACGCGGCTTTCGGAGGCTTTGCACCGTACATAGTCGTCGCACTGATCGATTCCACAGGGTTGCTGATTTCACCTGCCCTGTACCTCGTTGTCCTCGAAGTCATCGCAATTGCTGGAATCATCGGAGCCGCTGTGCACATACGCCGTCAAGAGCAGAAGCACACCTCTGCCAAAGTTGAACCGTCGGAGGCCTGACATGGAACGTTCGAACATAACAGGATCTGAGCTCGAACGCACCGGTGTCGTCGCTGTACTTCGGGCGTCGAAGTTCGAGGACTACGAACCTGTGGTTGATACTCTCGTGGACGTCGGAATCACGTGCATCGAACTCACACTGACAACACCTAACACTATCGAAAAGTTCGCCTCACTTCGTTCCCAGCTACCATCAAAGGTTGAACTCGGCATCGGCACGGTCACAACTGTCGAGGAAGCCACCCGCGCAATTGACGCGGGAGCACAATTCGTCGTCACTCCGATCAGCCAGCCGGCAGTCGTGGAAACGGCTTTGAAGCGCGAAGTGCCCGTTTTTCCCGGGAGTATGACGCCGACAGAGGTGTTCACGAGCTGGAGCACGGGTGCGTCTGCTGTGAAGTTATTCCCGGCCGCGACGGTGAAACCTGACTTCATCAAGCAACTCCACGGTCCATTCCCGACTATCGACCTTCTTCCATCGGGGGGAGTCACGTTGCATGACATCGGAGCGTGGATTGCTGCGGGCGCCGTGGCAGTGAGCCTTGGTGGCCCGCTGGTGGGTGATGCCTTCGCAGGCGGGAACATGGCTGCGCTCCGTAATCGAGCCAGTGAAGCGATCTCTCGCGTTGCGGAGGCACGCGCCGCATGAGCTTCAAACGGGCATCTTCCGGCGCCGTAGTCACTTTCGGAGAAGCAATGGGCCTCGCGATGAGTTCCCAGGTCGGATCGATATTGCATGAACGAACTCTAGGCCTGAGTTTTGGCGGCGCAGAGGCAAACGTGGCAATCGGACTGAGTAGGCTTGGAGTGCCCACCGTGTGGATAAGTCGATTGGGCGATGACAGCCTTGGGCGACTCATTCGCCGCGAGTTGAGCGCTGAGAACGTCTCGGTCGATGCACGGGTGGAAGCTAACGCTCCGACGGGTTTCATGTTGAAGGAACGTCTAAGTGGAAACAGAACCAACGTGTTCTTCTACCGTACGGGCAGTGCTGCTTCGAGACTGACTCCGAACGACCTCGATGCAGGTTCCATTCGTAGTGCGGCGTTGCTCCATCTCACAGGAATCGTTCCTGCGCTGTCCGTCAGCGCACGAGAAGCGACAGAGCATGCAGTCGACCTCGCGGTGGAGTCGGGAACCCCTATCTCCATCGATCTCAATTATCGCTCGAAGCTGTGGAAGCCACACGAGGCTGCCGAGGTATTTCGGTCACTCGTGCCCAGAGGCGACGTTGTATTCGCCGGGGAAGACGAGGCACGGATTCTTTTTCCAGAGATTGAGTCTCCAGAAGCCCTCGCGAGAGCACTCGTAGAACTTGGGTGCAAAGACGCAATCATCAAACAAGGGGCCGACGGTTGCACGGCCATCATCGATGGCGAGGTACTGAGAGTCCCTGCCGTGCCCGTGAAACCCGTCGACACCGTCGGAGCGGGCGATGCCTTCGTCGCCGGGTATCTGTCTTTGCTGGTCGCGGGGGCATCTCCACGTCAACGGTTGGAGCGCGCTGTCCTCACAGGAGCAATGGCGTGCCTCGTACACGGAGACTGGGAAGGTTCCCCGTACTTGAGTGAAATCAATGACCTGAATCGTATCGATCCCGTTGAGCGCTGAGAAGACAAAAGCACCGAACCATCAAACATAGCTGAGGAGCGGCTGAAGCACCGCCCGGAGAGGATGAGGCTTTGCGTCGGTATTCGTCGTCGTTCGGTCTTGTGAGCTATAACGTTTCGAACGGTGAGGAATTCCAGAAAGTGGACGTCGGCGAACGTGTGCTGGTGATGGCCGATATGTCTACAGCGAGCCCACTCCGTTTCAGATGACTAAGTTCCTGTGACTAAGTTCCTGATTCTGCTTCGACACTGATCGTGCAGGAGTAACGGATGGTAGTGGGCCTCCTCAGGTGGGCATTGTCACCGTCGTCACCTCCGTCGTCGCTGGTCGGCACCGAGAGCGAGCCCCGCACAGGCGGTGACGAGGACCAGGACCGCGGCGATGACCATGCAACTGCGCATGCCGTCGATGAGGGGGCCGGGGCCGGTGAGGAGTGCGCCAAAAGCGGCGATGGCCAGTGCCCCGCCGATCTGGCGGCTGGAGTTGTAGACGCCGCTGGCGGTTCCTGCCAGGTGACCGTCGACATGGTTGAGGAGCACGGCAGAGACGGGCGGGTTGATGAACCCTGCGGTCAGGCCCACGGGAATCATCACCAATGACAGTGTCCAGATGGGCACGTTCGCCGGGACAAAGGCGAGGCCGATAAAGGAAGCGGCCATGAGGATCTGTCCGCCGACAATGGGCAGGCGCGGCCCATAGCGTTCGACCAGTCTGGGCACGAACGGGGCGAGGATCGCGCCCGAGGCCATCATAGTGTCAAGCCCCGGGTTTGATGGAGAGTTTTCTACTTGGAATTCATCGGCTCATTTACGAGCTACCCAGCTCGTGGC
>NZ_JADBHG010000017.1:0-5557 GCF_017808095.1 Brevibacterium renqingii
AAATTATTGCGGCAGTCACCTACTCTCCCACAACCACCAAGTTGCAGTACCATCAGCGCGAATGGGCTTAGCTACCGGGATCGGAACGGTTAACCGGGCGTTTCCCCACCACTATCACCACCGCAAAACCAACAAACCACCACCACAACCCCACAGGATTTATAGGCGGTAGTGGTCCAAGAACCGCACAGCGAACGCGAACACCAACACAATCATGCAACACACCACCCACAAAAGAGGGCAGCACAACACTTTCTCACATCACCACAAAAGAATGATCAACACACACGCACCAACCCCCACAAAAAAGAGGGAAATTGAGTGAGTGATCGGTGTATTAGTACCAGTCAACTCCACACATTACTGTGCTTCCATACCCGGCCTATCAACCCCATCATCTATAGGACACCTCACCCCGCTTCAACACGGGCTGGAAATCTCATCTCGGAGCAGGCTTCCCGCTTAGATGCTTTCAGCGGTTATCCATCCCGAACGTAGCCAACCAGCCATGCTCCTGGCGGAACAACTGGCACACCAGAGGTTCGTCCGTCCCGGTCCTCTCGTACTAAGGACAGACCTCCACAAATTTCCTACGCACGCAGCGGATAGGGACCGAACTGTCTCACGACGTTCTAAACCCAGCTCGCGTACCGCTTTAATGGGCGAACAGCCCAACCCTTGGGACCGACTCCAGCCCCAGGATGCGACGAGCCGACATCGAGGTGCCAAACCATGCCGTCGATATGGACTCTTGGGCAAGATCAGCCTGTTATCCCCGAGGTACCTTTTATCCGTTGAGCGACCACGCTTCCACAAGCCATGGCCGGGTCACTAGTCCCAGCTTTCGCTCCTGCTCGACACGTCCGTCTCACAGTCAAGCTCCCTTGTGCACTTACACTCGACACCTGATTGCCAACCAGGCTGAGGGAACCTTTGGGCGCCTCCGTTACTCTTTAGGAGGCAACCGCCCCAGTTAAACTACCCATCAGGCACTGTCCCTGAACCCGATCAGGGTCCGAAGTTAAGGAATCCACTATGGTCAGAGTGGTATTTCACCGAGCGACTCCACCCCAACTAGCGTCAGGGCTTCCCAGTCTTCCACCTATCCTACACAAACCACACCGAATCCCAATACCAAACTATAGTGAAGGTCTCGGGGTCTTTCCGTCCTGCTGCGCGTAACGAGCATCTTTACTCGTAATGCAATTTCGCCGAGTTCGTGGTTGAGACAGCAGAGAAGTCGTTACGCCATTCGTGCAGGTCGGAACTTACCCGACAAGGAATTTCGCTACCTTAGGATGGTTATAGTTACCACCGCCGTTTACTGGGGCTTAAATTCTCCGCTTCACCCCCGAAAGGGGTTAACGGGTCCTCTTAACCTTCCAGCACCGGGCAGGCGTCAGTCCGTATACATCGACTTACATCTTCGCACGGACCTGTGTTTTTAATAAACAGTCGCTTCTCTCTGGCCTCTGCGACCACCACCAGCACATCCCCACGCATAGTGAGTTCACCAGGATGGTCCCCCTTCTCCCGAAGTTACGGGGGCATTTTGCCGAGTTCCTTAACCACGATTCTCTCGATCACCTGAGTATTCTCTACTCGACCACCTGTGTCGGTTATAGGGTACGGGCAACACACACCCTCACGTCGATGCTTTTCTCGGCAGCAGAGGATCACCAGATCACCCCACCACAAGTGGGGCGCCCATCAGCTCTCACACACAAATGCGGGGACGGATTTACCTACCCCCACGTGCTACAACCTTAGACCGTGACTACCATCGCACGGCCTGGCTACCTTTCTGCGTCACACCTCACGCTTACCGACTCCACACTCAGGTCCCACCCGCAACACCAAACACCAGGACCGAAGTCCCAGCGGGCGCATTGAATGGTTAGTCTCATGTGTTTTGGTACTGTCGGTTGTGTGTCGGTACCAGAATATCAACTGGTTGTCCATCGACTACGCCTGTCGGCCTCGCCTTAGGTCCCGACTTACCCAGGGCGGATTAGCCTAGCCCTGGAACCCTTGGTCATCCGGTGGACGGGTTTCTCACCCGTCTTTCGCTACTCATGCCTGCATTCTCACTCGAACCGCTTCCACCACTCGTTCACACGGTGACTTCACCAGCGACTCGACGCTCCCCTACCCAACACCACACCATTACGGTACCTGTGGTGCTGCCACAACTTCGGCGGTGTACTTAGCCCCGCTACATTATCGGCGCTCAATCACTTGACCAGTGAGCTATTACGCACTCTTTCAAGGATGGCTGCTTCTAAGCCAACCTCCTGGTTGTCTTCGCAACTGAACATCCTTTCCCACTGAGCACACGCTTAGGGGCCTTAGTTGATGGTCTGGGCTGTTTCCCTCTCGACAATGAAGCTTATCCCCCACTGTCTCACTGCCACGCTGAACCTTGACTGGCATTCGGAGTTTAGTTGACGTCAGTAACCCGGTGGGGCCCATCAGCCATCCAGTAGCTCTACCTCCAGCAAGAACCACGCAACGCTGCACCTAAATGCATTTCGGGGAGAACCAGCTATCACAGAGTTTGATTGGCCTTTCACCCCTAACCACAGGTCATCCCCTCCATTTTCAACTGAAGTGGGTGCGGGCCTCCACGCGCTCTTACACACGCTTCACCCTGCCCATGGCTAGATCACTCCGCTTCGGGTCTAGGACACGCGACTGACAACGCCCTCTTCGGACTCGCTTTCGCTACGACTACCCCACAACGGGTTAACCTCGCCACGCACCGCTAACTCGCAGGCTCATTCTTCAAAAGGCACGCCATCACAGCCATCAAGATGCTGCTCTGACGGATTGTAAGCACATGGTTTCAGGTACTCTTTCACTCCCCTCCCGGGGTACTTTTCACCATTCCCTCACGGTACTGTTCCGCTATCGGTCATCAGGAAGTATTTAGCCTTACCAGGTGGTCCTGGCAGATTCACACGAAATTCCACGAGTTCCGTGCTACTCGGGCACACGCACACTGCAATCATGCTCATGTTTCGCCTACGGGACTCTCACCCACTCCGGTCCTGTTTCCCACCAGGTTCGACTACACAAACACCACCACAGACCAGTCATGCTGAACCGGACCATGCACACCCCACAACACCATCACAGCAACACCAGCACGCTTGACACTGAAATGGTTTAGGCTCATCCGGTTTCGCTCGCCACTACTACCGGAATCATTGTTATTTTCTCTTCCTGCGGGTACTGAGATGTTTCACTTCCCCGCGTTCCCCCCACACACCCTATATATTCAGATGCGGGTCACCACCCTCACGAGTGGCGGGGTTTCCCCATTCGGACATCCTCGGATCAACGCCCGTTTATCGGCTCCCCGAGGCTTATCGCAGATTTCCACGTCCTTCATCGGCTCCTGATGCCAAGGCATCCACCATGCGCTCTCACACACTCACCCAACCCCCACACAGAAGGCCGGTATGACGCGTGTGTGCGAAAAAATCACACTCAAAGATGATTACAAGAAAAATCACATTACATAACAACACTTACGTGTTGTTGATGCTCGCGTCCACTATACGATTCTCAAACCACTACCAAACACCACCAGCGACCACGCAACCACCCGGCTGCCGGCCCCTGACAGGTTGGTCCCGTTGGTTGAAACCACACCCAACACTGTTGGGGTTTGTGATTCCAGGACCCAATAACGTGTTCGTCCTAGCCCATCCGAATACCCACCAGCACCAAGGCACATACCCTGACACCACTGAGCAGACGAGCGACAGTTGTGATGTTCCACCCTTGAGCACCCACGACGGGACACGATCGGTCCCCTACCGTGGGGTTCTAATGTGTGCTCCTTAGAAAGGAGGTGATCCAGCCGCACCTTCCGGTACGGCTACCTTGTTACGACTTAGTCCCAATCACCAGTCCCACCTTAGACGGCCCCCTCCCCCAAAGGGGTTGGGCCACCGGCTTCGGGTGTTACCGACTTTCGTGACTTGACGGGCGGTGTGTACAAGGCCCGGGAACGTATTCACCGCAGCGTTGCTGATCTGCGATTACTAGCGACTCCGACTTCACGTAGTCGAATTGCAGACTACGATCCGAACTGAGACCGGCTTTAAGGGATTCGCTCACCCTCACGGGCTCGCCTCTCTCTGTACCGGCCATTGTAGCATGCGTGAAGCCCAAGACATAAAGGGCATGATGATTTGACGTCATCCCCACCTTCCTCCGAGTTGACCCCGGCAGTCTCCTATGAGTTCCCACCATCACGTGCTGGCAACATAGAACGAGGGTTGCGCTCGTTGCGGGACTTAACCCAACATCTCACGACACGAGCTGACGACAACCATGCACCACCTGTACACCAGCTCCAAAGAGAAGAACTGTTTCCAGAACGATCCAGTGTATGTCAAGCCTTGGTAAGGTTCTTCGCGTTGCATCGAATTAATCCGCATGCTCCGCCGCTTGTGCGGGCCCCCGTCAATTCCTTTGAGTTTTAGCCTTGCGACCGTACTCCCCAGGCGGGGCACTTAATGCGTTAGCTACGGCGCGGAGAACGTGGAATGTCCCCCACACCTAGTGCCCAACGTTTACGGCATGGACTACCAGGGTATCTAATCCTGTTCGCTCCCCATGCTTTCGCTCCTCAGTGTCAGTTACAGCCCAGAGTCCCGCCTTCGCCACCGGTGTTCCTCCTGATATCTGCGCATTTCACCGCTACACCAGGAATTCCAGACTCCCCTACTGCACTCTAGTCAGCCCGTACCCACTGCACGCGCAACGTTAAGCGTTGCGTTTCCACAGCAGACGTGACCAACCACCTACGAGCTCTTTACGCCCAATAATTCCGGACAACGCTCGTACCCTACGTATTACCGCGGCTGCTGGCACGTAGTTAGCCGGTACTTCTTCTGCAGGTACCGTCACCCGAAGGCTTCTTCCCTGCTGAAAGCGGTTTACAACCCGAAGGCCGTCATCCCGCACGCTGCGTCGCTGCATCAGGGTTTCCCCCATTGTGCAATATTCCCCACTGCTGCCTCCCGTAGGAGTCTGGGCCGTGTCTCAGTCCCAGTGTGGCCGGTCGCCCTCTCAGGCCGGCTACCCGTCGTCGCCTTGGTAGGCCATTACCCCACCAACAAGCTGATAGGCCGCGAGCCCATCCCCGATCGAAACAACTTTCCACCACAAAACATGCGTTTCGTGGTCATATCCGGTATTAGACCCGGCTTCCCAGGCTTATCCCGAAATCAGGGGCAGGTTACTCACGTGTTACTCACCCGTTCGCCACTCATCCACCCCCAGCAAGCTGAGGGCTTCAGCGTTCGACTTGCATGTGTTAAGCACGCAGCCAGCGTTCGTCCTGAGCCAGGATCAAACTCTCCATAAAAAAATTATGTTACGAATGAATCCCAGCAAGACAGCCAACCCGACCACGGGGGTGGTCGAAGCCGGCCAATGAATGTCTCACCAGAAAATAAATGTTCTGGCATCACAAACTTGTTCAAACAAACACGCTATTGGATTCTCAAACCACAAACACACACCCATCACCGAAACCCGA
>NZ_JADBHG010000018.1:0-1542 GCF_017808095.1 Brevibacterium renqingii
GAGATATAACTCTAGACCAGGCCAACACCCCCACGCAAATCCAAACCCCACCTCAACCACGTGACACCCACCACACACCCGCCAAAGACTTGAAGCAGACCCGCACAGCCGTCACCGTCGGCTGCACACCGAGGCCCCTGGGCCTCCGGTCCCGCTTTCAGTCCAGCAACGACGCCCGGCAGGCGAGGCGGAGAATGCCGGCTCATCCGAGCACCGCTCGGATCCTCTCCGGTTGCGTTTCGATGGCTTCGCCGACGGTCTCCAGCTCGTGTCCGGGGACGAGCAGGGAGACCGCAGTCTCTCGCCACTGTCCGACTGCCCGACAACTTCAAAAAGTATGGCTCGCGCCTCTGGGGTCGTGATTTGGCGCAGAGGCGCGAATTCGAGCAGCGCCTCGGCCTCGGCGACGCCAATGATCGCTGTCTGAAGCTCGACAGCAAGATCCGGTTCGGGATTGACGGCAAACACAGGACTGAGTGCCCGCCCGGCCGGGGAGCGGAGGAATCCATGATTGCGTAGATGGTCGTCGGTGTTGCGGACGGCCAATCTGTCGAGCAGCAGCACCGGCCTATCTTCGAATCGAACCAGTTGTGCATGAGCTGGGCGCTGGCGTTGTCAGGCTGACTCGAGGCCCAAGAACCGACGAAATGCGGCCGCGCCTTCGACCTGGACCGCCTCGTCGGGTCGTGCAATGTCGACCGAGTCAAGCGTCAGTTTGTGCTCAAGCCTTGCCTCTCCGTTTTGAGCGACGATAGTGTGGCTGCCGTTTGGAGAGTATCCGACCTTCTCTGATACACGTCGGCTGGCTTCGTTGCCCTCGACATATGCCGTCTCGAAAGTCGACGCACCACAATGGTCGGCAAAGGCTATGACGATCGCCCACCTCATCTGCGTTCCGTATCCATGACCCTGTTCAGAGCGGGCAAGCCACGACCCAGTCGAAACCGTGTGAGTCCTGGAGAAGTGTCGGCCGTTGACGCCCTGAATACCGACCGCACGACCGCCCACCCGGACTGTGAACTCGATCGTCCAATCGTCGACGTCGAAATTTGCCCGTGTCGACCACTGGTATTGAGCGATCGACCTCGCTATCTGTTCATCACTGCCGCTGTCCCAATCGACGACGAAGGCCTGGACATCGTCTCGACGCACGCCGCCACGTGCGATCTCAGCGAGCTCCGAATAGTCTGATTCCCGCACGGGCGACAGTTCCATATCGCCGATTCGGATTCTCAGCCCATATGGAGGCCAGATGGTTTCCAGATCCATGGCCCGATGATAGCCGAACGGATTGGTGCAAAGCGCTCTCGTTCGCGCTGAGTGGTTTCTACGGACGTCGACTCCGACTCCAGCTCCCGGCAGACCCCAAAAAATAGGTACACGACCGGCCTCTTGCAGCATCGCCCTACACGAATGCGAATGCAAAAAGGAGGCCCTGCCCGATATGACATCGGACAAGGCCTCCCCAACAAATTATTGCGGCAGTCACCTACTCTCCCACAACCACCAAGTTGCAGTACCATCAGCGCGAATGGGCTTAGC
>NZ_JADBHG010000019.1:0-1517 GCF_017808095.1 Brevibacterium renqingii
CCCTCTGTGTCAGGCTGGTTGTGAGCCACTCCGGATGAGAGAGGAACCGGAGCACCATGGCCATCACCCCTGGATACACTGTCGAAGAGATCCGTAACTTCGTCTATCAATACGAGAAGATCCCACATGGGTACAAAGCCATATGGCTGGCGGAGCAAGAGTTCAGTCGTCACCACTTCAGGAAATGGCGACTGGCAACATTCAACGGCGACCTCGACCGTGGTCTCATCCCACGGTCCAGGGTCGGCAGAGTCCCTAACAACCCGAGGCAACTGATGCAATCAGCAATCGAAGACAACCAAGCCAAACGCATTGCCGAACTCGAAGAGCGCAATGCCCAACTCGAGGCTGCGAACGAAGCTTTGGGAAAAGCTATCGGGCTCTTGCACGATCGGAACGCACAAGAGCCCGACGCCACCCCGACGACGCCGAGGCCCGACGATTCCTAACGGTCGAGAACACTCTGGTCCTCGACCTGTCTGAGGTCTTGGACTCGCAGCGGAAGGCGTTGGCGATGGTGGGGTTGGCACGCTCGACGTGGCATTACCGACTCAATCCCCGACCCCGGGTATCCGACCCGATCTCACATAAGCAGCGGGACTATTCCACTCGCATCGATGCTGCCGATAGGCAACTCATCGAAGACCGCATTCATGCTGGTTGGCTCCGTGGCCGGTCGGTGGATGCCTCGTTCGCTGGGGCCTGGGACGAGGGCGTGATGCTGGCTTCCAGGCGCACGTGGTGGCGCATCGCTGAAGCGATCATCGATCAGTCGCAGCGTCCGCTGGTGCCGTCCCGGGCCGGGACGAGGACACCGCGGGTCAAGCCTGTGCTGGTGGCAACCGGGCCGGGGCAGGTGTGGAGTTGGGACATCACCGATGTGCAATCGACCTGGCATCGGGTTGCGTACAAGGCGTACTCGATCATCGATATCTTCTCCCGCAAGATCGTCGGTTATCGAGTCGAGGCCCGCGAGGTCGATGACCTGGCGGTGGAGATGTTTGAGACCGCGATCGCCGAGTTCGGTGTCCCTGAGTATGTGCATGCCGATTCGGGGGCGGCGATGAAGTCGAATGCGTTGAAGAACGCACTCGAGACTCACGGGGTCGAGATGTCGCATAACCGGCCGTATGTGTCTAATGACAATCCGTATTCGGAATCGGAGTTTCGGACGATGAAGTACCGGCCGAACTATCCGGGGATGTTTGAATCACTCGAAGCCGCCAGGACCCATGTTGATGACTACGTGGTGTGGTACAACACCGAACACCGGCATTCCGGGATCGCGTTGTTCACCCCGGACCAGGTCCATGACGGATCCTGGGCCCAGGTGTGGAGCGTCCGGGCCCGGACTGCTGAAGAGTATTACGCGAAGCATCCAAAGCGATTCCATGCCCCACCAGAAGTACCTAAGCCGGTTGGCGTGGTCGGCATCAATCACGAACCAGCGATAGTCGAAGACCAAGAATTCACCGCTGAAGCAGCGTGAGTGACTCCAAACAGCTTGACACCCCGCG